>NZ_JBJDNB010000040.1:0-64053 GCF_044900445.1 Pseudomonas sp. NPDC089407 | reverse complement strand
GAACAGTGGCTGGATCAACACGACAGCCCGCTGTACACCGCCCTGGCACCGTTCAACCCGTTCAAGGACAAAGCGGACGCGATCGGTAGCCTGTTGGGCGCCAGCGACAACGTGATCGAAGGCCTTGCCGGCCGCTTCCCGGCTATGGCCGGTATCACCGACCTCACCGCACAGACGGTCAACACCGTGGTGCTCAAGCGCCTGCGCGGGCAGACAAGGTGGGATGCCAGCCATGGCCTGCGTCAGCAGGTGTTGCTGGCGGCGCGCGAGGGCAATGCCGAGAAAGCTTTGGGGCTGCTGGCGGCGCGCTATCGGATCACCGGCCAGGCCATCGCGGAGAATCCCTTCAGCGAAGAGGTACAGAAGTACCTGAAAAGTGGCATGGCGCAGGTTGAGGAGATGAAACAAATCCGCGTCTCCGGAAGCCGGACGGTGTCCATCGAAATCACCACCACTGCGCGCGTGAAACCCAACTTCCTCGGGTTGCTTACCACGGGGGTTGGTGGTGGTTTGAACGCGGGAATGCTGTGGTTCAACGTGATTTCGCTCAAGGCGGCTTACAACAGCCTGCAGCAGAGTGATGCGCCGGAATACACGATGGGGTTTGCTTCGTCGATTTTCGGGGTGATTGGTGCAGCATCGGCGACAATGGTTAGCGTGCGGGCAACGCAGAAAGCCTTAATGTTGAGATTGAGTTCGACAGCACCTGGGATGGCCTTTGGCAATGGAGTTATCAAGTTCTTAAGCAGTAATCTCTACGCGCGTTTGGCAGGATACCCAGCAATCGCATTTAGTTTCCTTTCGGATGCTCTCAAGGCAAGGCGTCAGAGAGATAACGGCAATGTAGCGGCTGGTGCATACACGATGACGGGTGGCTTAACCATGGCTGTTGGTTCTGCCGTCGTCCTTGAGGCTGGGCTTGCGGTTGCTGGCGCAACCTCAGTAGTGCCTTTCGCCGGGTGGGCCGCCGCGGCGCTTGTACTCGTAGGGGTCGCAATCATTGCTGGGGGGCTCTACTTACATGCGAAGGCCCACGAATATCTTCACAGCCCTATTGAGCTTTGGGCAGCCCGCAGTATTTTCGGCAATCGCAATAACGATGGCGAGGTCCGCTCTGAAATTTCACTGGACTATGAAAAAAAGCTGCCTGCATTCCCTTCGTTACATGCGGAAATCAAAGCTTGGCACAACGAGCACTACGGACCAAAACTAATTTCTGCCAAACAAGCCTTATCACTCGGCATCAAAAATGTAGACACCCGATGGCACGACAACAATCACTGGTCACCGCCAGACTGGACTGCCATCACGCGCAACGAAGTAGACACGCATCAGCCTACAGCAGAATTTACGGTGCTGCTGCCTGGTTTCGTATTGGGAGTAAGCGAATGGTCAGGTAGCTTAAGCACGTTTCGTGACGCGCAAGGAATGGATGTGTTCCCCATCGCCCCCACTGGCCACCTTGTAGCTGCCGGTTTGGTCCTGCACTTCGAAAATACATTATCTAATCAGAACCATGTCTCACTGCATCTAGCTTACAGTGCTAACCAAGGGCTGGACGAAGACAGTGAAACACAGTCAACATTTCGCCTGGAGCGATAAAAAATATGTCAACCATCTGGCTATTCCATACGACATCAAATTCAGGATACAAACCTGCCATTAGCGGACAACTATTAAGCTCATCAGAAAATACTTTATGTCTGCGAAACCCCTGGGTTTCAGACTCAGTCTTCATGGGAAAGTTGTATTGCGTAATGATTATCGTATTGATGATCGGCCTATACCCTGACTTGCTGAGCAGCGAGGCGTGGGGGCCATACACTTTCAGCCCTATCTTGATTGCTGGGACCATTCTTGGACCTTTCATCTTTCTACCATTTCTGGCCTACCGCATATATTTCATCAAAGGCTTATCAAGCTTCTGTCTCAATCGAACATCAAAAAAAATATACTACCAACGTTTGAGTAAGACATTAGTCTTTGACTGGAACAATACCGGCGGAGGCATCTTCAAACGCACCGAGTTCGGAGGCTCATCATTCAGCACTAGCTACGCCCTCGCCTTCGCCCCACGCCGAGCTGACGGCAGCCTTCACCAAAAAGACTGCCTCTGGGTCGACAGCAACGAACCCACCGAGTCCGGCGTCAAACACGTCGCCGAAGTCTGGGAATACCTCCGCCATTTCATGGACCACGGCCCGGCCAAGCTCCCCCCACCCGGCGAACCCAACTGGTGGCACAAACCCCTGCACGCCATCTGCCTGACCCCGGCAGAAGCCTGGCGCCACTACGCCCCCTGGCGCACCGGCGAACCCGGTGAAATGCAGGGCAAGAAGAACTGGCAGCTGCCGTTCTGGGCCGTGCTGTTCCCGTACAACCTCACACTTGCCATCTGCTGGTATGGCGTCTGCCGGCTATTTAACGTCCGCCCAGCCTCGCCGCCGCCAGCAGCCTTTGAAGTGGCACCTGTTCAACCAAGCAAAAGGAAGCGCAAATGAAACCCATCGTTCTTGTAGGCCATCGTCATCGCTGCCCGATCCATGGAGAGGGCACCGTTGAGACCGGTGCGAGCGCAACATTCGTGGATGGAAGGCCCGTTGCGCGTGTAGGTGACCGCATCAGTTGCGGCGCCGTCATCGAAACAGGCGCCGCCGGCACAATCATCGAGGGCCAAGCCGCAGCACGGGAAGGAGACACCACCAGCCACGGAGGGATACTGATTGAAGGCGAGGCTGGCTGGCTTGTTGATTAACAACCCAGCTCAGCCACGCGGCCAAAGACAGTTAAGCGCAAACTTACAAACGAGAAGTAGCCCTTTATTTCAAGTTTTGTCCGCTAGCGATTCGGGGCGTATCGCGGCCCGAATCACGAGCCGGTTCTCACAAGCACGACGCCCAATAAAGCTTACTGCAATCAATAAAACAAATAACGTAGGGATTTTCCTACGCAAACAACTTAAATCCACACAATTTGACACACGACCAACCCATCGAGATAAACCCATAAAAATCTATCAAATTATTTCTCCACTTGCTTTACCTCGCTGTGGGCGCTAACACTAACCCCACCAAGCAATGGAGAAAATCCCATGTCCCGTCTAGCCGAATATCGCGCCCTCGAATGGCTGCTCGCCAGCAAAAAGACCGAACTCCACTTCATTAAAATCGACCCCCGCCTGAAACGCGAACTCGAATTTGAAAGCAAACTCCACGACTTGCTTGCCGAATACCAACTCAGCCGCTGGTATGTACTGAGTATGCTCGACCGCGAAATCAAGACCGCGCTCGACGCTATCGACCAGCAGCAACGCCCGCTCGCTGCGCCCCCCCGTTATAGAACGCGACAAAGCAAATACTATAAAAACCCGCACACCGGTGAAGTCGTAGAAGCCAAAAGCACGCTGCACAAAACCGTACGCGCCTGGATTGGGCAATACGGCCGCACCGAGGTCGAAAGCTGGGCAACGGCGTGGTCTGTCTATGCCAGCAAGCCCGACTTGTAGACAGCCGATACCTTGTGCAGAACAACGCCCGCCTGTGCTTCCCTTACCATCACCCAGCAACCAGGCTCATTGCCTTCTACCCTTGATAGACGTGAACACCCGCCGCGCCCACAGACCACCGCAATCGTTCGATAACCGAACAGTAGCCCGTCTCTTGAATTGACGCTGCCGCCTTCACTGCTCACCATGCACCGGCCTTGCGTGCCCCCTGCCTGGGACCCGGTCACGCACCGTAGCACCGCAGCCGAATACAATTTCAAGAAACGAGCAGTTTATGAACCACTCCAAGATCACCCCCGCCGCTACCCGGATGCCTCAGGGTTCGATCGGCGACAAGCTTCGCGGCGCCTTTGGCGTCGGCAAGACCCGTTGGGGCATGCTGGCCCTGGTGTTCTTTGCCACCACCCTGAACTACATCGACCGCGCCGCCCTTGGCATCATGCAACCCGTGCTGGCCAAGGAAATGAGCTGGACGGCGATGGACTACGCCAACATCAACTTCTGGTTCCAGGTCGGCTATGCAATCGGCTTCCTGCTGCAAGGCAGGCTGATCGACAAGGTCGGGGTCAAACGCGCGTTCTTCTTCGCCGTACTGTTGTGGAGCCTGGCCACCGGTGCCCATGGCCTGGCCACCTCGGCCGCCGGTTTCATGGTCTGCCGCTTCATCCTCGGCCTGACCGAGGCCGCCAACTACCCGGCGTGCGTGAAGACCGTGCGCCTGTGGTTCCCGGCCGGCGAGCGGGCAATTGCCACCGGGCTGTTCAATGCCGGGACCAACGTTGGCGCCATGGTCACCCCGGCGTTGTTGCCGCTGATTCTGGCGGTATGGGGCTGGCAGGCCGCGTTCATTGCCATGGGCAGCCTTGGCCTGGTGTGGGTGGTGCTGTGGCTGCTGAAGTACTACAACCCTGAAGACCACCCCAGCGTGCGCCAGAGCGAGGTGCAGTACATCCAGCAGGATGACGAGCCCGAGCCGACCCGTGTGCCGTTCAGCCGCATCCTGCGTTTGCGTGGCACCTGGGCGTTTGCGGTGGCCTATGCGATTACCGCGCCGGTGTTCTGGTTCTACCTGTACTGGCTGCCGCCGTTCCTCAACCAGCAATACAGCTTGGGCATCAACGTGACCCAGATGGGTATCCCGCTGATCATCATCTGGCTGACGGCGGACTTTGGCAGCATCGGTGGCGGCATCCTGTCGTCGTGGCTGATTGGCCGTGGCGTGCGCGCCACGACAGCGCGGCTGGTGTCCATGCTGATTTTCGCCTGCACCATGGTCAGCGTGGTCTTTGCCGCCAACGCCAGTGGCCTGTGGGTCGCGGTGGCAGCCATCTCGCTGGCGGTGGGTGCGCACCAGGCGTGGACGGCGAATATCTGGAGCCTGGTGATGGACTACACGCCCAAGCACCTGGTGAGCACGGTGTTCGGCTTCGGCAGCATGTGTGCGGCGATTGGCGGGATGTTCATGACGCAGATTGTCGGCAGTGTGCTGACCGCGACCAACAACAACTATGCCGTGCTGTTCACCATGATCCCTGCAATGTATTTCCTTGCGCTGGTATGGATGTACTTCATGGCACCGCGCAAGGTTGAAAGCGCCTGAGGGTGCTAGCCAGTTAACCTCTACGGGGCCCTTGCGGGCCCTTTTTCTGGGCTGTAGATCAATGCAGCAACACAGCACACTGTAGGAGCGGCCTTGCGTCGCGATGGGCTGCGAAGCAGCCCCAAGGTTTCCGCACAGATGCACAAATTGCCGGGGCTGCTTCGCAGCCCATCGCGACGCAAGGCCGCTCCTACAAGGGCCAGTGCCGGTCAGGAGAGATATGCAAGCCAGTTCCCACAGTACTGCGTGCGAATCAAGTACTAGCGTCAGACCATTGCCAGCACTGCCTTGGCCTTGTCCAGCGCCATCCGCGCACGTTGCTCGCCACTGATGCCCTGCTCCAGCAGCTGCCGCGTGGGGATTTCCAGGCTCAGCGGGACGGTTGCCGGCAACGCGCGCAGCAGGCCGATCAGGTCGGCATCGCCTTCGCCGGGGAAGCGCCGCTCGTTGCGCGCCTGACGCAGGATTTCGTCCATGTCAGCCGGCACCGGGCCAGCAACGTCACACAGCTGGGCATAGCGCATACGCTCGGGTGCCAGTTGCGCCAGGTCGCTCAGCGAAGAGCGGGAGCGGTTGAAGTGGAAAGCGTCCAGCAACACACAGCCGTTAATGCAGTCGGCATTGGCCACCACACGCATGGCCTGGCGCAGGTCGCTTACATCGGTCCACGGCATGAACTCCAGGTGCGGGTGAATGCCATACCCCGCGGCCAGCTCGCACAAGGCAGCAAAACGTTCGGTCAGGCGCGCTTCATCCGGATCATTGCCAGCCACCAGCAGTTCAGTACCGCCCAGCTCAGCGCCCACCGCCAGGATCGGCTCGAAATCCGCGACAGCGGTTTCCGGCTTCAGGCGCAGGATTTCCAGGTCGAGCACCTTGATACCGGTATCGCGCAAACGCGCCTGGGTTTGCCTGCGCAGGTCGGTATCGGCCACCAGCGGGAAGTGCTGCTCTTGCTCGGTAGCTGGCACCAGGCGCAGGCCTACGTGGCTGTAACCGGCACGGGCGGCTGCCTCGACCATATTCGGCGGGGAAAGCTCAAGCACCGTCAGGGCCGCGAGGGAGAAAATTCGATCAGTCATTGTTATTCACCAGGAAAAGAAGAGGTCGTACTAGGCAATGTGTTCCGGCGCGCAGGCGCGACCGCTTTCGGCGGCCTGGCGAATCGCTTCGATCAGCGCCAGGGTGCGGCCGCCGTCGGCGGCATCGATCAGCGGCGCCTGTTCACCACGGGCAACCCGTACAAAGTGCTGCAACTGCAAGGTCAGTGCCTCGCCGGCGGGGATGCTTTCTTCGTGCTGCAACAGCGGCGTGTGCCAGCCCGAGCCGGCCTCGGCGTAGTGCCAGCGCTTGAGCTGAGGAATGCTCAAGGCCCCCTGTGTACCGGCCAGCAGATAACACGGCTGGCCATCCTGACGCGGGTAGATCGGGCTTTCACCGGAGTCGAGTTCCCAGCTCCAAGGTGCAGCCACCGCGTCGGAGCCGGTCAGGCTACCCAGCGCGCCATTGGCGAACTGCAGCAGCACGGCGGCACTGTCTTCGTTGGCAAAACCCCGCACGTGGTTGCGGGTGAAGGCCTGCACCTGCACCACTTCACCGCACAGGTGGCGCAGCAGGTCGAGGTCGTGGATCAGGTTGGTCAGCAAGAAGCCGGCCCCCGGCTCACGGCGCCAGGGGGTTTCGAAATAGCTGTCGGGCTTTTGCAACTGCCACAGTGCAGTGACATTGATCAGGCGGCCCAGCTTGCCCTCGCTGATCACCTGGTGCGCCTTGGCGATCAGTGGGTTGTGCCGGCGATGGTGGCCGACCAGTACCGGCACATTGTGCCGGCGTGAGGCTTCCACCAGTGCACGAACTTCATCCAGGTGTACGCCCACCGGCTTTTCGACCAGTACCGGCACACCGGCCGCGACGCAATCCAGCGCGGTGGCCACATGCTGGTTGTTCGGGTTGGCGATGATGACGGCCTCTGGGTGCACGCGCTCGAGCATTTGCCGGTGGTCGGCAAAATACGGCACGCCGCATTCACCCGCGAAGGCCTCGGCCTGCGGGGCTGGGTCGGCCACGGCGCACAGCTGGGCCTGGGGAACATTGCGCAAGTGCTGGTAGTGCTGGCGGCCCATGATGCCAGCGCCGATCAAGGCGATACGAAGGGGTGCGTTCAACAGCCTGTCCTCTTGTCATTGTTGTGATGCAAATTCTGAAACCTGGTTCCACAATCAGCATTCAACAATGTAGAACCACGTTCAGGTTTTCAGAAGACGCGGCGCAACAGACTGTGCGGTAATCGACCGGAATATCCCTTCAGGCAAACAGTTCGCTGGCCCGGCTGGCGGCCGACAGCTCCTCTGCAGCCGCCAGCAACAGCGGCGCCAGCTCTGCGAGGCGGCTTTGCGCCAGGCGTGCGCTCGGCCCGGCGATGCTCAGCACACCGATAACCTCGTCACTTTGCGGGCGGCGTACCACCGCTGCCAGGGCCGAGGTGCCGATGGCCGACGTTTCCTCGACCCAGGCATAACCGCGCTCGCGGGCGCGGTGCAGGTAGGCGATCAGTTCATCAGTGGAGCGTGGCGCGTTCGGGCCGAACTGGGTGGGGTCGGCGATGCCTTGGCGCAACACCATCTGCAGCGCCTGTTCATCGTCCAGGCTGGCCAGCCAGGCATGCCCGGACGCGGTGTAGAACAAGGGTGCGTCGCGGCCCATGTCGGGGTCGTAACGCAGCCCGGAGCGCGCGCCCTGGGACTTGGCGATCCAGGTCTGCCGGGCCCCATCGATCACGCCAAGGCGCACCAGTTCACCGCTGTCCTGGGCCAGGCGGTCGAGAATCGGCTGGATGATGTCGGCGCCGCTGCTGGCCAGGTAACGAAAGCCCAGCGCCACCAGCTTGGCTGACAGCTGGTAGCGGCTGTTGTCGCGGTTCTGCCGCACGTACCCCAGCCGCACCAGTTCGGTGAGCATGCGATGGGCCGCACTTTTAGGGATGTCCAGGCGCTCGGCCAGGGTTTGCAACGGCAGGCCCTGAGGCTCACCGGTAAGGCTTTCTACAAGACTGAAGGCGCGTTCGATCTGACTACCAGCCATGACACAGGTCCCTGATATCTTTTGCGGATTCTAGAAGATGATTCCACATTGCCGATAGCATCCGCACCCAGCCCCTAGTGAAACGTCCGATTATCGCCCTCTACTTTATCAGCTCGCCTACCCTTCCCTTGCAGATTGAGCCCGCGCTGACAAGAATGTGGAACCTTGTTCCAATAACAACACAGGATTGCGCAATGCCTTCTGCTCCCTTCGAAACCGAATGCGATGTACTGGTCATAGGCTCTGGCGCTGCCGGGCTGGCTGCGGCCGTAACGGCTGCCTGGCATGGGCAGAAGGTGATCGTGGTAGAGAAGGAGCCGGTATTCGGCGGCGCCACGGCCTGGTCCGGTGGCTGGGCCTGGGTACCGCGCAACCCGCTGGCGCGCCGGGCAGGCATCGAGGAGAGCATCGAGCAGCCGCGTACCTATCTGCGCAATGAACTGGGGGCCAATTACGACGCCGAGCGCGTTGATGCCTTCCTTGAAGCGTGCCCGCACATGGTGGCGTTTTTCGAAAAGCATACGGCGCTGCAGTTTGCCGACGGCAATGGCATCCCGGACATGCATGGCGATACCCCGGGTGCAGCCCAGGGCGGGCACCAGGTGATTGCCGCCCCCTATGACGCCCGCGAGGTGGGTGCACTGCTGCCACGCTTGCGCAAGACCCTGCGCGAAACCTCGTTCATGGGCATGCCGATCATGGCTGGGGCCGACCTTGCCGCGTTCCTCAACATGACCCGCTCGCCCAAAGCCTTGCTGCACGTGTGCAAGCGCTTCGGTCGCCACCTGTACCACTTGGCCCGCCATGGCCGGGCGATGCACCTGGTCAACGGCGTGGCGCTGGTGGCGCGGCTGGCCAAGTCGGCGCAAGACTTGGGCGTGCAGTTGAAGGCGTCGGCGCCCGCCAAGCGTTTGCTGGTCGAGGACGGCCAGGTGCGCGGGGCGCTGGTGGCGACGCCACAGGGCGAGCAACGCATCCGGGCCAAGGCCGTGGTGCTGGCCGCAGGCGGGTTCCCCAACGACACGGCCCGGCGCCGGCAACTGTTCCCGCGCGATGCCAGCGGCCACGACAACCTCGCCCTGCCCCCCAAGGGCTGCTCGGGCGATGGCTTGCGCCTGGGTGAGTCGGCCGGTGGCGTGGTGGCTACCGACCTGAAGTCGCCGGTGGCCTGGGCGCCGGTTTCGCAAGTGCCGCACCGCGATGGCAGTGTCGGCCACTTCCCGCACATCATCGAGCGCGGCAAGCCGGGCATTATCGGCGTGCTGGCCAACGGCAAGCGCTTCGTCAATGAAGCGCATGGTTACTACGATTATGTCTCGGCCATGGTCGCAGCTGTGCCGCCGGACGAGGAAGTGTGTTCATGGCTGGTCTGCGACCATCGCTTTTTGCGCCGCTATGGCCTGGGCCATGCCCGCCCGGCGCCTCTGCCGGTGTGGCCGCATGTGCGCAGTGGCTACCTGAAGCGAGGCGGCACGCTGGAAGCGTTGGCTATTGCCTGTGGCATCGACCCGGCCGGGTTACGGGCCACGGTTGGCGAGTTCAACAGCCATGCGCGCAATGGCGAGGACCCGGCATTTGGCCGCGGCTCCACCCCGTTCAACCGCAAGCAGGGTGACCCGCAGCACAAGGGCCCCAACCCTTGCGTGGCGCCGATCGAGCATGGGCCGTTCTATGCGGTGAAGGTGAAACCGGGTTGCTTTGGCACCTTTGCCGGGTTGCGCACCGACGGCAGTGCGCGGGTGCTGGATGAGGCCGGGCAGCCGATTGCCGGGCTGTATGCGGCGGGTACCGACATGGCCAGCGTGTTTGGTGGGTGGTACCCGTCGGGCGGTATCAACCTGGGGCCGGCGTTGACGTTTGGTTATGTGGCTGGGCGGCATATTGCTGGGGTTCGGGGGTATGAGTGATGGGTAATGCCCGCCGGAAGGTTTTCAGCGCCTGTGAGATCGAGCGCCGCCCGCGCGGCGCTTCGCGGGGCAAGCCCTAATGCCAGTCAGTTAAGACTGCCGGGGCTGCTGTGCAGCCCATCGCCGGCAAGCCAGCTCCCACACCGACCGCATCGGATTCAAGCCATGCGCCATATTGTGGGAGCCTGGCTTGCCGGCGATGGGCCGCAACGCGGCCCCAAATTGCTTAACTGACCGGCATTAGGGCAAGCCCGCTCCCACATCTGTTTCGGGCCCATTACTCCTGTGCCATTTTCGCGCGCTCCCCTTGGCGCACAGCTCGATATCGAGTCGTGCAAACAAGGCGGACAGAGGTGGCCTCACAGGAGTGACTGGCCCGAAACAGATGTGGGAGCGGGCTTGCCCCGCGAAGCGCCGCGCGGGCGGCGCTCGGTCTCACTGGCGCTGCAACTGCTGCGGCGAACACTTTGTCGGGTGCAGCACCTCATATGGGAGCGGCCGGGCAGCGCATCTGCGCCAGCCAATAGCTCACATCCACCTCGTCGATCTGCTCGGCACGCAGGAAGCGCTCGGCATATTGGCGGTACACGCCGCTGCTGAGAAACAGGTGCAGCAGCTGGCCGTCGAGGTGCCCGTCGCGGGCCATGAACACCAGGATCTTCACCGATTCGGACAAGGTCTTCGGCGGTTTGTAAGGCCGGTCGGCCGCCGTCAGCGCCTCGAAGATGTCGGCAATCGCCATTACCCGCTCGGCAATGCCCAGCTGCTGTGCGCCCAGGCGGCGTGGGTAGCCGCTGCCGTCCATCTTCTCGTGATGGTTGCCAGCGATATCGGGTACCCGCTTGAGCTGGCGCGGGAACGGCAGCGCGCTAAGCATGATGATGGTCTGCACGATGTGTTCGTTGATCTTGAAGCGCTCTTCGTCGTTCAAGGTGCCACGGCGGATTGCCAGGTTATACAGTTCGCCATGGTTGCTGGAGTGGGCTGGCAGGCGCATGTCGAAGCCCCAGGTGTTGCGCGGGTCGCCCTTGACCACCGGCGGCGTGCGTATACCCCACGGCACACGGTGTTCCGGGCGGTCGGACAGCAGCGGTTCGTCTACCGGCAGCGCGGGTGGCGGCACACCGGCAAAGCGTTCGGCTTCGTCACGGGAGATGCCCAGGCGGTTGTCGAAGTGGCGTTGCCAGTGGCCCTGGCCGATCTGTTGCAGGCGCTGGATATCAGCGTCCTGCATGAATTCACCGCCAATGTTGGCCTGGGCAACGAAGGCGAAGTCGTCCTGCAGTTCGGCCTGGCGACGGACCAGGGCAACTTTCAGCGCCTGCGGCTCGGCACCGTCGGCCAGGCCTTGCCAATACGCCAGCTCGGCATCGCGCCACAGCACTTCGAAGCGCATGCGCACTTCGTGAATACGGTTGTACAGGGTTTCCAGCTTGGTCGCCTTGTCCACCACGTATTCGGGGCTGGTGACCTTGCCACAATCATGCAGCCAGGCGGCCACGCGGAATTCGTAACGCTCGGTCTCGCTCATGCTGAAGCTGGCATAGGGGCCACTGTCGGCCGCCACCGCCTGGTCCAGCAGCATCTGCGCCAGCTGCGGCACCCGTTCACAGTGGCCACCGGTATACGGGCTCTTGGCGTCGATAGCATCGGCCAGCAGCTTGATCATGGCGTCCAGCAGGTGTTGCTGGGCTTCGACCAGTTGACGGGTTTCGATGGCCACCGCAGCCACACCCGACAGCTCCTCGACAAAACGCCTGAACGGTTCACCGGCCTGCTCGTCAGCCAACTGCAGCACGAGGATGCCCAACAACGCCTGGCTGCGGTCATTCAGCACCACCGCCAGGCTCTGATCGTGCAGGCCCAGGGCCTGGGTCACTGCGGCGGCAAGCTGGTGCCGGGCGCCTTCGTCCACCGCCAACTCGCCGGGGTATTGCTCGCCCCGGCAGGAAGCGGCAAGACGCAGCAAGGCGTGTTCGGCATCGTACAGGTAGACGACACCAGCATTGAGCCCGGCAGCCTCGACCAGGTGTGTCAGCACACCCTCGAGCATGCGTTCCAGGTCACGCTCGCGGCTAAGCGTGAGGGTAATGGCCTGGAAACTGCGGATGGTGCCGGACATGCGGCTCAGCACACGGTTCAGTTCGCGCACTTCGGAAACCTGCGAGCCCACCCCCACCTGGCGGCTGAAATCGAAGGCGGCCAGGCCTTGCACCTGCTCGGCCAGCAGGCGCAGCGGGCGGCCAATGCGCCGGCCCAGCACACCGCCGAGTACCAGCAGCACAGCCATCAGCGCGCCGGTCCAGAGCAACTGTTCGACCAGCACCTTGCGCGCACCGGCCAGCAACTCGTGGGCCGGCACCGCAATCAACACGTGCAGGTCCCGCCCGGCCAGGGTGGTCAGTTGCACGCGCATGCCGAACCAGGTGCGGCCGTTTACCTGATAATGCTGCGGCCGGGTGCCTTGCGGCGGCTCGGCAAACAGCTGCTGCAGGCTGGCAATGCCCAGCTCGCCAACCCGCGACAGGCGCACCGCCTGCCCTTCATGCAGGATGACGCGTTGCAGCTCCGGGTAGGCCACCACACTGCCTTGGTCATCGATCACGGCAATCTCGGTGCCAGGGGTGATGCGCAAGTCCTGGGTTTCGCTGGCCAGGTCGTTGACCGAAACGTCCATGCCGATCACGGTCCCGCCATCGACACTGCGCTGGGCCATGGTCAGGCCGATTTCACGGGTGGTGAAGAACACATACGGGTGGGTCAGCACGGTAGTGGCGTGTGCCGAGGCGTCGGTGAACCACGGGCGCTGGCGCGGGTCGTAGCGGTACTCGGGCCTGGCCTGGGCTTGCAGCAGGTTCAGGGCCTGGTCGTAAAAGCGCCATTCGCCTTGCAACGCCCCGCCCTCATGGCTGACGCTCTGCACCAGGAATGCCGTACCCGCTGGAGCGCCGAAGCGCTGCAACAATTGCGGCTCACGCAGCCGACGTATCAGCAGGAATTCGCCGTTGGGGTAGCCCAAGTAGGCGGCGCTGAGCATGCGGTTGGCGTCAAGCGTTTCGACCAGTTGTGGCAAGCGCTCCAGGCGCTGCGCCAGGGTGTGTGCGGTCGGGTTGTAGGCCAGCAGGCGGATGCTGCTCTGCGCCGGGTCGATCAGCCGCCGGGCGCGTTCATCAAGGGTCTTGCCAACCTGCTGGGCGGAATCACCAGCGGCGGCGATCAAGGTCTGGCGCAGGCCGCGATAGCCTTGCCAGGCAAGGGCGGCGCCGAGCAGCAGCATGCCCAACATGATGGCCAGCGCCACCAGCCACTGTAGGGAAATGCCCCGCCCGGCGTTGCCAGCGGCACGACCATTCGACACGTAGCCCATCCCAGGTACTCCATGCATGGCACATTGCCTTGGCTGATGTCCGCAGCAGTGTAGAGGGAGGGTGGGGGTTTTGCCGGTGGGGGGGGGAAATTTATACGGAGTTGGGGGCTGGAAGGTGCTTGCCTTGACATTTGCAGGGCCTGTGAAATCGAGCGCCGCCCGCGCGGCGCTTCGCGGGGCAAGCCCGCTCCCACAGTCTGTTTCGGGCCAGTCACTTCTGTGAACTCTCCACTGTCCGCCTTTGTTTCTTCGATATCGAGGTGGGCACAACTGCTGTCCATTGATCTCCAGTCATGCACCAAGGCGGGCATCGGTACTTGCACAGGAGAGATTGGCCCGAAACAGACTGT
Source organism: Pseudomonas sp. NPDC089407 (assembly GCF_044900445.1). Classification (NCBI taxonomy): domain Bacteria; kingdom Pseudomonadati; phylum Pseudomonadota; class Gammaproteobacteria; order Pseudomonadales; family Pseudomonadaceae; genus Pseudomonas; species Pseudomonas sp. NPDC089407. The sequence goes on along the minus strand of NZ_JBJDNB010000040.1, from coordinate 50,243 downwards.
GGGAGCGGGCTTGCCCCGCGAAGCGCCGCGCGGGCGGCGCTCGATCTATCAGGCGCTGCAAATGGTTCGCCAGACACTCACCCCCGCAACTGGTACCAGGTAGTCTTAAGCTGCGAATACTTGTCAAACGAATGCAGCGACAGGTCGCGGCCAAACCCCGACTGCTTACCCCCGCCAAACGGCACCGTCACATCCAGCGCATCGACCGTGTTCACCGACACCGTTCCGGCCTTCAGCGCCCGCGCCACCCGGTGGACCTGGTTGAAGTCATCGCTCCACACCGAGGCCGCCAGGCCATAGATGCTGTCGTTGGCCAGGCGTACCGCCTGCTCTTCCGTATCAAAAGCGCTGACCGCCAGTACCGGCCCGAACACTTCCTCCTGCGCCAGGCTCATGCGGCCATCGACCCTGGCAAAAATGGTCGGCTCGATGTAGTTGTCCGAACCGTCGATGGTCAGGCGCTTGCCCCCAGACACCAATTGCGCGCCCTGTTGACCGGCACGGGCGATGGCGGCCTCGATGCGCCCGGTCTGTTCGGCATCGACAATCGCCCCGGCACGGCTCGCCGGGTCCAGCGGGTTGCCGGGCAGCCACTGACGGGCCTTGGCCTGCAGGCGCTCGATGAACTCATCGTGGATGGAACGCTGCACGTACAGCCGAGAATTGGCCGAACACACCTCGCCCTGGTTGAAGAAAATGCCGAAGGCCGCCTTTTCCGCCGCCAGGTCCAGGTCCTGGCAGTTATCGAACACCAGGTTAGGGCTTTTGCCGCCGCACTCCAGCCACACCTGCTTGAGGTTGGACTGCGCCGAGTACTGCATGAAGTACTTGCCCACCTGGGTGGAGCCGGTGAACACCAGGCAATCCACATCCGGGTGCAGGCCCAGTGCCTGCCCGGCCTGCTCGCCCAAACCCGGCACCACATTCAGCACGCCCTCCGGCAAACCGGCTTCCAGTGCCAGTTGGGCCAGGCGCAGGGCGGAAAATGGTGACTGCTCGGCGGGCTTGAGCACCACGCTGTTGCCGGCAGCCAGTGCCGGGGCCAGCTTCCAGGCGGCCATGTCGAGCGGGAAGTTCCACGGCACCACGGCCGCGACCACGCCGAGGGCTTGGCGGGTGATGGTGGCCAGTGCGTTGGCTGCGGTCGGCGCCACCTGGTCGTACAGCTTGTCCAGTGCCTCGCCGTACCAGGCGAACACGTGTGCCGAACCCGGCACGTCGATGTTGTAAGCGTCCTTCACTGGCTTACCCATGTTCAGCGAGTCCAGCAGGGCCAGTTCTTCGCGCCGGGCCATGATCAGCTCGGCCAGGCGCAGCAGCACTTTCTTGCGTTCGCCCGGTGCCATGCGCGGCCATGGGCCTTGCTCGAAGGCCCGGCGGGCACTGGCGACGGCCAGGTCGACTTCGGCCGGGCCGCAGGCGGCGACCTGGGCCAGAACGCGGTTGGTGGCGGGGTTGATGGCGGCGAACGTGGCGCCGCCCTGGGCATTCACGGGTTTGCCGTCGACCAGCGCACTGGCCGGGAGGTACAGGTCCGAGGCGCGTTGTTGCCAGAATTCGAGGGTGTACATTTGTACTCCTGATGAACATTTGGGCAGATTTTTTGTTAGTGGCGTCGCCCCACAGGTGGATCGCCGGGGCTGCTTTGCAGCCCTATCGCGACACAAGGCCGCTCCTACAGGAGACCGCGTATTAGCGGACAAACGCGGTCCCTGTAGGAGCGGCCTTGTGTCGCGATGGGGCGCAAAGCGCCCCCAAAAGTTTTACAGCTTGCCGACCAGGCGTGCCGTGCGGTCCACGGCAATGCGGGTCTTCTCTACCAGTTCATCCAGCTCGCTGTGGTTGGCGATCAAGGCCGGGGCCATGATCATCCGCCCCAGGGTCGAACGGATGATCACCCCTTCCTCGAAACCAAAAGTGCGGCACTGCCAGGCCAGGTCGTTCTCGTTGGCAAAGCGCTTGCGTGTCGGCTTGTGTTCGGCGAACTGCAGCGCCGCCACCAGCCCGGCGCCCTGCACCTGGCCGATCAACGGGTGGTCGGCAAATACCTCGCGCAGAATGCGCTGCAGGTACGGCCCGGTGTCGTCCTTCACCTGGCGCACGATGCCTTCGTCACGCAGGGCTTTGAGGTTGGCGATGGCCACCGCCGCTGCCACCGGGTGGCCGGAATAGGTCAGGCCGTGGGCGAATACCCCGCCCCGCTCCACCAGCGCCTCGGCAATGCGCTTGCTGAGCACCAGGCCGCCCATGGGCACGTAGCCGCTGGTCAGGCCCTTGGCAATCGACAGGGTGTCGGGCTCGAAGCCGAAGTACTCATGGGCAAACCACTCGCCAGTGCGGCCAAAGCCACCAATCACCTCGTCGGCACACAGCAGCACGTCGTACTGGCGGCAGATGCGCTGGATTTCCGGCCAGTAGCTTTCCGGCGGGAAGATCATGCCGCCTGCGCCCTGGAATGGCTCGGCGATGAAGCCGGCAACGTTTTCGGCGCCCAGCTCAAGGATCTTTTCTTCCAGCTGCAAGGCGCAGCGGCGGCCGAACTCGGCCGGGCTCAGCTCGCCGCCTTCGGCGTACCAGTACGGCTCGTCGATGTGCGCCACATCCGGGATCAGCCCGCCCATTTCGTGCATGAACTTCATGCCGCCCAGCGCCGTGGCCGCCAGGGTCGAGCCGTGGTAACCGTTCCAGCGGCCGATCATGATCTTCTTGCTCGGCTGGCCGACCACCTGCCAGTAGCGGCGCACGGTGCGGATCAGCACCTCGTTGGCCTCGGAGCCGGAGTTGGTGTAGATCGCGTGGCTGTAGTGCCCGGGCAGCAGGCTGAACAGCAGTTCGGACAGTTCGATCACCGCCGGGTGGGTGGTGTGGAAGAACATGTTGTAGTAGGCCAACTGGTCCATCTGCGTGGCAGCGGCGGCGGTCAGGTCGCGGCGGCCGTAACCCAGTTGGGTGCACCACAGGCCGGACATGCCATCCAGGTAGCGCTTGCCCTCGCTGTCCCACAGGTGCAGGCGTTCGCCACCGACGATCACCCGCGGCCCTTCGGCGTTAAGCGCCTTCTGGTCGAGGAAGGCATGGATGTGGTGCGCGGCGTCGGCTGCCTGGTAGTCACGGGTCTGGCGTTGCGGGGCGAAAGGCGCGTTCATTGTTGGTTTTCCTTTGCGGTGGGGGTGCAAGGCAGCCGGCATTCAGCGCAGCTTGCCCATGTAGCTTTCCAGCGGGTCCTTGCCCAGCACGCCTTGGGCATTGGCCAGCGCGTCGATGAACAGGGAAAACAGCTCGGACTGTGTGCCGATGTCGAGCTTGGCGTAGACGTTCTTGCGGTGCGACTTGATCGTGTCTTCCGACACGCCCAGGCGCTCGGCCAGCGACTTGGTCGAGTGGCCGCGCAAAATCAGCTGGGCAATGCGGCATTCACGCTCGGTCAGCAACGAGCTGCCGAAGTTGTTCAGCGCAGCATGGATGCGTTGTTCGAGGATGTTCTCGAAGCGCCCGGCGCGGCTGTCCAGCCCGGCAAAGTGCTTGCTGAGCACTGCCAGCACCCAGGGCGTGATGCGCCCGAACAGCGCGCGGCTTTGCGGGTCGAGTTTGTCGGTGAAGGCCAACGACACCGCCAGGCTCTGCCCCGGCGCCACTTGCAGGATGTAGTTGAGCTCATCCTCCAGGTGCGAATGGCGGTAGAACGACTGGTAGTACTCGCTGACCTCGAAATGGTCGGGCGCTACCTCGAACAGGCCGTAGCAGCCAGACTCGACCTGCTCCACGCAGGCGCCGTAGAACGGGTCGAGCAGATAGAAGCCCGACAGGTAGCGGCTGACGTTGCCCTCGGGCTGCCAGGGCGCCTTGTCGTCCTGTTCGAACAGTGCGCACGGCATGCCGTCGTGCGGGTACAGGTACACCGTGGTGGCCTGGATCGGCCGGATCACGCCCAGTGCCGCAAACAGGTTGGCGGCAAAGCCTGGCCGGCCGATCGCCTCGGTGACCTTGGCCAGGTGCTCGAACCATTGTTCTGAAAGCAATTGATTAGTCACTGTCGGCCTGCCGTATGAAGTAAGGCACCGCCGCCAGTGCGGTGCGTTGTTGAGCAGATACTCCCATGGCATTGCCGACACCGAAATCACCCTTTGGGGTGAGCACGTTCGCGTCTGCCTGGGCTCACCCCAAAGGGTGATTCCGGGTGCCGGCAGGGTATGGGAGCATCAACCCGCCCCAGCGCTGCGAGCTTTCGCTCGACCTCCTTGCACAACGCCCTCCGGTAGCGAGCCTGCTCGCCTGCCGCGGTGTCCTGCATCCCTTTCCAGGAGTTAGCAATGCATACAACAACAAGTACAGCCCATCGCCCTGCACATGGCACCGCCTCGCCCGCAACCTCGCAACCCGGCGCCACCAACGGCCGCTTTCGAAAGTCCATGAGCATGACCGCCCTGGTGTTGTTCGGCCTGGCCTACATGGTGCCACTGGCCGTGTTCACCACCTACGGGCTGGTCACCCAGATGACCAAGGGGCACCTGCCCACCGCCTATCTCCTGACCCTCGCCGCCATGCTGCTGACCGCTTACAGCTACGGTCGCATGGTTCAGGCCCACCCTTATTCCGGCTCGGTCTACACCTATACACGCAAGGCCTTCGGCAGCCACATCGGCTTCATCACCGGCTGGACCCTGCTGCTCGACTACATCTTCCTGCCGTTGCTCAGCTACCTGCTGATCGGCATTTACATGTCGGAATACTTCCCTGCCATCCACGCCTGGGTGTGGGTGGCAGGTTCCATTGCCCTGGTCACCTTCCTCAACCTGATCGGCATAGAGTCGATCACCCGGGTCAACTGGATCCTGGTGGTGGCGCAGCTGGTGTTTATCATCGTCTTCGTCAGCTTGTCGGTGCTCAAACTCAGCGGCCAGGCGGAGCCGGTGTCGCTGCTGGCTCCGTTCCACCATGAAGGTTTCAGCGTGCCGTTGATCATGACCGGCGCAGCGGTGCTGTGCCTGTCGTTCCTGGGCTTTGATGCGGTATCGACCATGGCCGAGGAAACCAGCAACCCGACCTACCGCATTCCGGTGGCGATCCTTGCCGTGTCGCTGATTGGCGGCCTGCTGTTCCTGGTGGTGTCGTACTGCGCTCAGATGGTGTTCCCCGACTGGGGCAGCTTTGCCGACCCGGATTCGGCCTCGGTCGATGTCATGCGCCGGGTCGGTGGCGAACTGCTGGTCACCGCCTTCACCGCCACCTACGTCGCCGGGTGCTTTGCCTCGGCCATGGTGTCCCAGGCCAGCGTGTCGCGGGTGTTGTTCGCCATGGGCCGCGACGGCGCATTACCGCGTGCGTTCGGCCAACTGGTGACGAAGAAGCGCGTGCCGGCCACGGCCATCCTGGTGGTCAGCCTGCTGTCACTGATCGCCTTGGTCATCACCCTTGACACTGTGGCCAATATGATCAGCTTCGGCGCGCTGTTCGCCTTTTCGGCGGTGAACCTGGCGGTGGTCAAGCACTACCTGGTCGACCAGAAGCTACGCGGTGGCCGCAACGTGCTGCTGTATGGCGCCATTCCCGGGCTGGGGTTTCTCAGCACGTTGTGGCTGTGGAGCAGCCTGACCAGCCTGTCGTTCACCATTGGCCTGTGCTGGATGGGCATGGGCCTGCTGGTGTTGCTGGGGCTGACCCGGGCGTTTCGGGTGAAGCTGCCAGAGTTGCAGATGGCCGAATAACGCCTGCGCGCATGCCTTGCAAGAGATCGCCCTGCGTTGTCGCGCCGGGAATTCTGCTCGCAAGCCCGCCGCATTGAGTGTGGGAGCCGCGCTTGCCGGCGATGGGCCGCGCAGCGGCCCCAACGTTTCAAGTCACTCACAATCCGTCAGGATGGTGTCGCTTGCATTGGGGCTGCTTCGCAGCCCATCGCCGGCAAGCGCGGCTCCCACAGAGACCGCGTCAATCAAAGAGCTACAATTGTGCCATCTCAGCGATAACAATCCGTTATCACCCGATCCGCATTAATCATTATTCAGCCCCCCGTCAGCCGCCTACAGTCCCAGCCCAACGACTGTCATTGCCAACGGGAGACGAAATGTCCATCGAACATCGCCTGAACCACATCGCCGGCCAGCTCAGCGGCAGCGGTGACGTGCTGCTGAACAGCGTCGACGCCCACAGCGGCGAGCCTCTGCCCTACGCCTTCCACCAGGCGACCGGCGACGAAGTCGAGGCCGCCGTGCAGGCCGCCGAAGCGGCCTACCCGGCCTACCGCAGCACCAGCCCGGCCCAGCGTGCGGGTTTTCTCGATGCCATCGCCAACCAACTGGACGCCCTTGGTGATGATTTCATTCAGCATGTAATGCGTGAAACCGCACTGCCCGAAGCACGCATCCGTGGCGAACGCGCGCGCACCAGCAACCAGCTGCGCCTGTTTGCCGAGGTGGTACGCCGTGGCGACTTCTACGGCGCCCGCATCGACCGCGCCCTGCCCCAGCGCACCCCACTGCCCCGCCCCGACCTGCGCCAGTACCGCATCGGCGTGGGCCCGGTGGCCGTGTTCGGCGCCAGCAACTTCCCGCTGGCCTTCTCTACCGCTGGCGGTGACACCGCCTCGGCACTGGCCGCTGGCTGCCCGGTAGTATTCAAAGCCCACAGCGGCCACATGCTCACTGCCGCCCACGTAGCGGCGGCCATCGACCGCGCAGTGGCCAGCAGCGACATGCCAGCCGGCGTGTTCAACATGATCTACGGTGCCGGTGTGGGTGAAGCACTGGTCAAGCACCCCGCCATCCAGGCGGTCGGCTTTACCGGTTCGCTGCGCGGTGGCCGCGCCTTGTGCGACATGGCCGCAGCGCGCCCGCAACCCATCCCGGTATTTGCTGAAATGAGCAGCATCAACCCGGTGCTCGTGCTGCCGCAGGCGCTGCAGGCGCGCGGTGAGCAAGTGGCCAGCGAGCTGGCTGCCTCGGTGGTAATGGGTTGCGGGCAGTTCTGCACCAACCCGGGCTTGGTGGTAGGCATCAAGTCGCCGCAGTTCGAGCAGTTTGTGCACACGCTGGTGGCACGCATGGCCGATCAAGGGCCACAAACCATGCTCAACGCCGGCACCCTGCGCAGCTACCAGAACGGTGTGCAGCACCTGCTGGCGCACCCGGGCATTCAGCACCTGGCCGGGCAGCCGCAAAGCGGTAATCAGGCCCAGCCACAGCTGTTCAAGGCAGACGTGAGCCTGCTGCTGAACGGCGACCCGCTGCTGCAGGAAGAAGTGTTCGGCCCGACTACCGTGGTGGTAGAAGTGGCCGACGCACAGCAATTGGCCGAAGCCCTGCGCCACCTGCAAGGCCAGCTGACGGCCACGCTGATTGCCGAGCCTGATGACCTGAATGCCTTTTCCACGTTGGTGCCGCTGCTGGAACGCAAGGCCGGGCGCCTGCTGTTGAATGGCTACCCGACGGGCGTTGAGGTGAGCGATGCGATGGTGCATGGCGGGCCTTACCCGGCCACGTCCGATGCCCGTGGCACCTCGGTCGGCACCCTGGCCATTGACCGTTTCCTGCGCCCGGTGTGCTTCCAGAACTACCCGGATGCGCTGCTGCCGGATGCATTGAAAAGCGCCAACCCGTTGGGGATTGCGCGGTTGGTGGATGGGGTTAGTAGCCGTGAGGCGGTTTGATCCGGTGTTGAGGTAGCCTGTGCGGGTCTCTTCGCGTGTAAACCCGCTCCAACGCTTGCACTGTCTGTGTAGGAGCGGGTTTACCCGCGAATAGGCCGGCACAGGTACACACCATTGATGAATATTCCTTGTCAGCATTCAATAGACCCCACTGACACTGGAAATCAATTCATCAAAAGGCCGGCCATGTACTCCTCTGAACGCCTCAAAGGCATTGATGTCTTCGTCGCCGTCGCTGACCTGGGCAGCTTCACCGCAGCTGCCGAGCGGCTCAACCTTACCAGCTCGGCCATCAGCAAGGGCGTGGCCCGGCTCGAGGCTCGCCTGGGCGCACGCCTGTTCAACCGCACCACCCGCAGCCTGTCACTCAGCGAGGCGGGCGTGGTGTTCTACCGTACCTGCACCTCAGTGCTGGCTGACCTGGAAGAGGCCGAGCACGCACTGGTCGCCAGCGATAACCAACCCCACGGCAAAGTCCGCATCGAACTGCCCGCCTCCTACGGTCGCCTGCATGTGCTGCCACTGATCCTCGACTTCATCCGCCTGCACCCGCTATTGCAGCCGCATGTGTCGTTTTCCGACCGCTTCGTCGACCCGGTGCACGAGGGTATCGATATCGTCGTGCGCATCGGTGGCCCAGATGCCTGGCCGGCCGCACTCGGCCACCAGTACTTCGGTGCCCAACGCCTGATGTTCTGCGCCGCCCCCAGCTACCTGGAAAAACATGGCGTGCCGCAAGACGAGCGCGACCTGGAACACCATCACTGCGTCGGTTATGGCCACACCGACGGCATGGTCAGCCCCTGGTTTTTCAAGGGCCGCCAGCCTGGCGAGATGGAACGACGCACCGTGCAGCCGCGCATCGCAGTGGGTGATGGCGAGGGGGAAGTTGCAGCCGTACTGGCCGGCCATGGCATCGGCCAGTTGCCCACCTGGTTAACCCAGCAACACCTCGACCAGGGGCAGCTGGTGGAGGTATTGCCCGCGCTGGCCACCGACGGTCTGCCGATGAACCTGGTGTGGCTGAAAAGCCGCGAAGGGTTACCCAAGGTGCGCGCCTTGCTCGACTACCTGCTACCCCGCTTGGCGCCTCACGGCACCCGAACCAGCGCCGCAGGCTGACGGGCAAGGCGGCTGACCATCGGCACCAGGCCCAGCGCCAGCAGTGCGACACCTGCGGCCACATAGCCCAGGTACTCGATACCCAAGCCTGGGATGGTCATGCCGCCAAGCACGGCGCCTAAGCCAATACCGGCGTTGGCCGCCGACACATTGGTGGTGCCGGCCAAGGCCTGGGCATGCGTCACCGAACTCATTACCCTCACCTGGCTGACCGGGTACAGCGCCGTGTTGGCAATGCCCCACACGGCCAGTGCCAGGCAGAATGCCAGGCCGGCATCTGCCAGCGGCACCAGCGCCGCCATGCCAATGGCCAGCAACAGCAGGAACAGCGCCGTCGCCCTGAGTGGTGAACGGTCCACTGCGCGACCGCCGATCCAGTTGCCAAGCAGGCCGACGGCACCAAAGCCCATCAGCCACCAGCCGGTATGTGCCGGTGCGACGCCCGCAACCCGCTGCAGCAGATCGGCCAGGTAGGTGTAGCCGGTGAACATCGCGGTGAATACCACCACCGACAGCAGCACATTGGCGAGGAAGTAGCGCTCCTTGAAAATGCGCGCCTGCTGCATGAAATCGATTTTTGCCGTGCGGGCGACTTGCGGCATCCACACCCACATGGCCAGCGCCATCAGCAGCGACAGCGCCGCCAGTATCCAGAACGCGCCTCGCCAGCCGACGGCATTGGCCGCCACGGTACCCAGCGGAATGCCCAGCAGCATGGCCGCCGAGATGCCCAGGTACACCTTGGAGATGGCCTGCCCCGCTTTGTCACGCCCAGCCAGGTGCCCGGCCGTTTCGCTGGCCGTGCCCCAGAACACCGGCAATGCCAGTGCCGGAATCACCCGCGCAATGGCCAGCACCCAAAAACTGCTCGATGCCGCAGCCAGCGCATTGGCTGCGGCAAACACCAGCAGGATGGTAATGAACAACCGCTTGCGATCCAGATGCGCCAGTGCAGCGGTCAAGGCAGGGCCGGCAAGCATGACGGTAAAAGCAAACAGCGTGACCAGCTGGCCCGCTACCGAGATCGAAATCCCCAGGTCGTGGCTTAGCGCGGGCAGCAACCCGACGATCAGAAATTCGGTGGTGACGATCAGAAAGGCCGAGAAAGCCAGGATGGCGATGCTGATTGCAACGTTTCGGCCAGCAGTGGCAGCTTCGGGGCTGGGTTCGTGGACAGACATCAAGACAGGCTCCAGGAAAAGAGGCTGCCAGTCTATTGATAAAACTAATTCCTATTTTTGGTGATATTTCATCAATTAAATGACCAGGATTCATGAATCGCAAGGCAATGTATACAGCTTTGAAGAATCCTGATTACATAAGCGCTCGCCTACGACCTCGGTAAACGCCGATGCGTATTGCGACGGGCTTTAGCCATGTCATCTGCAACCCGCAAGAAAACCCTCCTCGTCAAGAACGCCGCGCTTCTGGTCACCATGGACGGCGAACGCCGTGAGATCAAGAACGGTGGCCTGTTTATCGAAGACAACCTGATCAAGCAGGTCGGCCCCAGCGATACCCTGCCGCAGCATGCCGACGTGGTGCTGGACATGGCCGGCAAGGTGGTCATCCCGGGCCTGGTCAACACCCACCACCACATGTACCAGAGCCTCACCCGTGTGGTGCCAGCGGCTCAGGACGGTGAGCTGTTCAACTGGCTGACCAACCTGTACCCGATCTGGGCGCGCCTGACCCCGGAAATGATCGCGGTGTCGACCCAAACCGCCATGGCCGAGCTGATCCTGTCCGGCTGCACCACCTCCAGCGACCACCTGTACATCTACCCCAACGGCTGCAAGCTCGACGACAGCATCCATGCCGCCGCCGAAATCGGCATGCGCTTCCACGCCGCACGCGGCAGCATGAGCGTGGGCCAAAGCCAGGGTGGCCTGCCACCTGACTCGGTGGTGGAAAAGGAAGCCGACATCCTCAAGGAGTCGCAGCGCCTGATCGAGGACTACCACGACGCCAGCCACGGCTCGATGCGCCGCATTGTGGTAGCGCCCTGCTCGCCGTTCTCGGTCAGCCGCGACCTGATGCGCGAAGCCGCCGTGCTGGCGCGCCAGTATGGTGTGTCGTTGCACACGCACCTGGCCGAGAATGTCAACGACATCGCCTACAGCCGCGAAAAGTTCGGCATGAGCCCGGCCGAGTACGCCGAAGACCTCGGCTGGGTCGGCCACGACGTCTGGCACGCCCACTGCGTGCAACTCGACCAGCATGGCATCGAGCTGTTTGCCCGTACCGGCACCGGTGTCGCCCATTGCCCGTGCTCGAACATGCGCCTGGCCTCCGGCATCGCACCGGTGCGCAAGATGCGTGACCACGGGGTGCCGGTTGGCCTGGGGGTCGACGGTTCGGCATCCAACGACGGCGCCAGCATGATCGGCGAAGTGCGCCAGGCCCTGCTGCTGCAGCGGGTGGGTTTCGGCCCTGACGCCATGACCGCGCGCGAGGCACTGGAAATTGCCACCCTCGGCGGCGCCAAGGTGCTTAACCGCAATGACATCGGCGCCCTGGCCCCGGGCATGGTCGCCGACCTCGTTGCCTTCGACCTGGGCCATGTGGCCTATGCCGGTGGCCTGCACGACCCGTTGGCGGCACTGGTGTTCTGCACCCCGACCCAGGTGCACACCAGCGTGATCAACGGCCGCGTGGTGGTCAAGGACGGCCAGCTGGCCACCGTCGACCTGCCACGCGTGCTGGAGCGCCATAACCAGTTGGCGCGTCAATTGGTGAGCGAAGCCTGATCTACCCGGGCTGCTGCGCAGCCCGCCTCCTGCTGCAGACCCGGGCAAGCCATTCTTTAAATGCACTATTTGCATATTAAGTTATACCTAAATTGAATTTTGCCCTTCTTCAGAAACCCTTTATTGTCTAGCCCATTGTGCCGGCCTCGAGCTGCCGGTTTTATCCGCACGCTACCCGACCACGTGGTGCCTGCCCCCTGATTGCACATGGAGGCGCCATGCCCATCGCTTCACTCAACCGCCGTAAACTGCTGGCCCTGGCGGGCACGGCCACGGCGGCCAGCTTGTTCGGCCGCCTGGCCTTCGCCGACAGCAACCACGCTGGCCACAGCGGCCATGCCGCGCAGCCGGTCGGCAGTGGCCTGGACCTGGACAGCAACCGTTGGGTGCTGCCCGAACCACGCAAGGTCAGGTTGGCGACCAACCTTAATGCCGTGTGCCTGGCACCGGTGGCCGTGGCCGACAGCCAGGGTATCTTCAAGCGCCACAACCTCGACGTGGAGTTCGTCAACTTCGGTAACTCCACCGAGGTACTGCTGGAATCGATGGCCACGGGCAAGGCCGACGCTGCCACTGGCATGGCACTGCGCTGGCTAAAAGCGCTGGAGCAAGGCTTTGATGTGAAACTTACCGCCGGCACCCACGGCGGCTGCCTACGCCTGCTGACGCTGGACGGCGGCCCGCAGGATTTCGCGGCCTTGAAAGGCACCACCATTGGTGTCACCGACATGGCAGCCGCCGACAAGAACTTCTTCTCGCTGATGCTCAAGCGCCATGGTGTCGACCCGGTTCGCGATGTGACCTGGCGGGTCTACCCGATCGACCTGCTGAGCGTTGCTTTGCAAAAGGGTGAGATCCAGGCGGCCAGCGGCTCCGACCCGCTGATGTATCGGGTCAAGCAGCAACCAGGCTTTCGCGAACTGGCCACCAACATGATCGAAGATTACGCCAACATGAGCTGCTGCGTGGTGGGTGTCAGCGGCAAACTGGCGCGCGACGACACGCCCGTGGCCGCAGCCATCACCCACTCGATCCTGCAGGCGCACGCCTGGGCATCGCACAACCCCGATGCAGTGGCTGAAAAATTCCTCAAGTTCGCCATCAACACCTCAAAGGAAGAAGTGCGCGCCATCCTCACCGAGCACAGCCATGGCTATTACTCGGTGGGCAACACCTTCGTGAAGGAAATTGCCGTCTACGCCCGTGACCTGAAGAACATCGAAGTCTTGCGCCCGCGGACCGACCCGCTGGAATTTGCGGAGGGCGTACATGCCGACGTATTCGCTTGAGCAAAGTCATACGGCCAAAGCGCGCGCCTTCGCCGTATGGCGTGGGGGCCTGATGGCTGCGCTGGCCTGGGTCGCCTTTGCCCTGTTCGCGCTGTTCTATCCGGACGGTGGCAAGCCCTGGCCCTTTACCCAAGAGCTGGCATTTGCCGCTGCCGGCACGGGAGCCTTGCTGGCGCTGATCGCCCTGTTGCCCGGTGCATTTCAGCGCCTGGTCCGGCGGTTGCGCCCGGCTGGCGCCTGGCTGGCCGCGCTGCCGCTGTTGTTAAGCCTTTGGCTATTGGTCACGGCCAAGGTGGTACTGCTGCCGGTGCCGTTCTTCGCACCACCCCAGGCGTTGATCGAAGTGTTCGTCGATGACTGGGCACGGCTTGGCGAAAGCTTGCTGCATTCATTGTGGTTGCTGCTCAACGGCGTGGTCATCGGTGGCATTGCCGGGTTTATCGCCGGTGTGGCGATTGGCTGGTCACACCGCATCGGTTATTGGGTGCACCCGGTACTGCGCATCCTCGGGCCAGTGCCATCGACGGCGCTGCTGCCGATCTGCTTCTTCTTCTTTCCATCCAGCTGGAGCGCCAGCGTGTTCCTGATTGCCCTGGCCACCTGGTTCCCGGTTACGGTGCTGACCTGGTCCGGGGTGGCCAGCGTGGACAAGGCCTATTACGAAGTGGCGCGCACCTTGGGCGCCAGCGGGCGCTTCCTGGTCTGGCGGGTGGCGATACCTGCTGCCCTGCCGCATGTGTTCGTCGGTTTGTTCATGGGGCTGGGGGCGTCATTCTCGGTGCTGGTGGTGGCCGAGATGATGGGGGTCAAGGCGGGCCTTGGCTGGTACTTGCAATGGGCCCAGGGCTGGGCGGCCTACGCCAACATGTACGCGGCGCTGCTGGTCATGGCGCTGCTGTGCTCGGGGTTGATCACGCTGCTGTTCGTGGTGCGTGACCGTGTGTTGTCGTGGCAGAAAGGAGCCGTGAAATGGTAAGTGTCGCGCACACCTTGGCCGCGGAAACGGGCATGGCACTGGATATCCGTGGGCTGAGCCACGCCTTTGAACTGGGCAGCGAGCGCTTGCCCGTGCTGGACAAGGTCTACCTGCAACTGGCGCCTGGCGAGAGCGTTGCCCTGCTCGGCCCTTCCGGTTGCGGCAAGTCCACCCTGCTACGGCTGATTGCCGGCCTGGAAACCGTGCAGCGCGGCAGCCTGCTGGCGGACGGCCAGGCCATCGGCAGCCCGCACCACTCGCGGGTGCTGGTGTTTCAGGACCCGACCCTGTACCCGTGGCGCAAGGTGTGGGACAACGTTGCCCTTGGCCTGCAGGCGCGCGGCCAGCTCAAGGCACAGCGCCAGCGGGTGGATGAGACGTTGCACAAAGTCGGCCTGCTGCAGTTTCGCAATGCCTACCCGCGCCAGTTGTCTGGAGGCATGGCCCAGCGTGTGGCGCTGGCCCGGGCGCTGATCAACCAGCCGCGCCTGCTGCTGCTTGACGAGCCGTTGGGCAAGCTCGACTCGCTGACACGTATCGCCATGCAGGGGGAGCTGATCAGGTTGTGGCAGCAGCAAGGCTACAGTTCGCTGCTGGTGACCCATGATGTGGAAGAGGCGCTGTTGCTGTGTGACCGGGTGCTGGTTTTTTCGCCACGGCCGGCGCGGGTGCTGGCCGAGTTGAAAATTGAGCAAGGCTACCCACGGCATAGGGATGACCCGCAGTTGCTCGAATTGCGTCAGCATGCGCTGGAGCTGCTGGGCCAGGGGCGGGATTGGTGAAGAGGCTGCCCCGCCGACCATGGGTGGGCGCAAGAGCGGGTTAACCCGCGAAAGGGCCGGGCTTGCGAGCAGAGCTCCCTGCGCGATAGCGCAGCCCGGAAAGGCCGGGTGAGCGCCTGAAAGGTGCGCGTACAGGCTGCTATTGCCAGCGTTCCAAATTCTGCTTCAGCAGCTGCTCAGGCAATGCCCCACTCACGATTTTCGCCATTTCCCGTGCCAGCGCCTCACGCAGCTGCGGCTGGTTGCACGGCGATTCATGCGAAATCGCCAGGTACAGACCTTCGCTGGACACCGGCGGCTGCAACACCTGCACCGTGCCGCTAATGCCCAACGTTCGTGCCAATGCCATGCCGGGGTACTGCTCGTACACCACGTAATCGCTCCGTTTGTGCGTCAGTTTCTCGAACGCCTGCCGGGCACCGGGTACCGCTTCGAGGGTGAGATTGGCCTGGGCGTATTCATCGAACTGCTGCCCGTGGCTGTTGTTGACCAAGGTTCCACCCTTGCGGCCCTTGAGGTCGGCCCATTGCCGGTAGGCAAAGGCATTGTCCTGGCGCACCCAGACCACGCTGGGGGTATGCAGGAATGGCGGGGCGATAAAGTCCATCTGCTGTCGACGCAGCTGGGTCAGGAAATACCCGGCCAGCAGGTCGATCCGCCCGGTGCGCACCTCTTCCTGAGCTCGCGACCACGGGCCGCCGTAGACCACCTCGATTTCCAGCCCCAACTGCCTGCCAAGGTACTTGAGCAAGTCGGCATTGGCGCCGATGAGTTGCTGAGGGTTTTGTGGGTCACGCCACAGATAGGGGGGGTATTCGGGGTTGCCGGTGGCGGTCAACCGTCGGCATGCATCATCCGCTACCGCCGTCAGAGGCAGCAGCAACAGGCACAACAGGCACAACGCGTGGCGCAAGCAACGCTCGATCATCTACGACCCTCGCCACATGTAACCGACGCCGACCCGGCGTGGCGGCCAAAGGCCTCCACCTCCCGTGGTCGACTGCAGCAAACATCGGTACTCGCATAAAGACAGTCTGGACCATCAATGAACGAAGGGCCGGCCTTTCATCGGCCAGAAAAAGCCGGGGCCGCTCAAGCCCCCTGCCGGCGCATCGCCAGAATCGCCGCGCCAAAGCCGATAAACGTCGTGCCTACCACCCGGCTTACCCAACGCGACAGCGACGGCCGGGTCAGCACACCTTTAGCCCGCGCCGCCAGGGCCGCATACAGGCTCAGCGAAGTCAGCGATAGCCCCACGAAAATCCCGGTCAGGGTCAGAAACTGCGGCAGCAATGCCGCCCCTTGGTCAATGAACTGCGGAAACAGCGCAGTAAAGAACATGGTCGCCTTGGGGTTGGTCACTGCGGTAAGGAAGGCTGACTTGAACAGCTTCAGGGGCCTAGGCCGCACCTTGGCCACCCCTTCGGCAGCGTCCGGCTCGAGCATCGGGCTTTTCTTCAGCAACTGCCGCGCGCCCAGGTAGAACAGGTAGCCCGCCCCCAGGATCTTCACGGCATTGAACAGTATTTCCGAGCTGGCGAGCAGCGCGCCCAAACCCAGCATGGCTGCCGCCGACAGGCAGAACAGTCCCGTGCCATTGCCCAGCGACGACCAGATCGCGCTGCGCTGGCCATGGGCGATGCTGTTGTTGATGGCCATCAGTGTGGCGGGTCCGGGGCTGGCAATCGCAATGGCGGCAACCAGGGTAAAGGCAACCAGCGAGTGAGAATCCATTTTCATGCTCATCGGACAATCTGGACGGGTTGCGTGCATCGCTCGCAGGCTCAGTCGGCATTCTGCCGCTTGGCCACCTTTTTGGCGATAGCCTTCATACGCGTAGCCGCCCGCTGTACGGTGGCCATCTTCTCAGGGCGCTTCATGCCCCGCCACTTGCGGATTTCGTCACGGGTGCGGCCGCAGCTCACGCACAGCTCGCTGTTGAGCTGGCAGAGCGAAACGCAGGGGTTGTCGATGTCTTTGGCCATGCCGCTACTCAGCCAGGCAACTCTGCCCGCGCCCGCTCGCCGGCGTTGTTGAACACCTGGCGCACTTCCTCGGCCTTGGCCTTGGTTACCGAGTGGGCAGCCAGCAGATCGTCGACCACGCGCAAACCCTGATCCAGGGCAGTGGCCAATTGTTCGGCGTCGGAGGCGTCAGCAATATCACCCAGATAAGGAGCGATGAGGTACGCGTAACGGTCCTGCAGCTTGAGCGCTTCCAGCGCGTCGAGGGCTTTCTGGAACCGATCGGCAGCGGCAGGGCTCATGCTCAATTTATCGAAATGAATCAGGCTCACACGGTCAGTGGCCATTTTGACGAATCTCCGTTTCCTGGTACGTCCAGGCCCACAAGCAGCAGCGCTTCTACGCGGCTCGAATGTGCGGGCCCGGGTAATGCACATCAGGGTACCAGAAGCCGAGGCAGAAAGGGTCACTGCCCCCAGAACTAAAAGTATTTGCCAGGTCGCGCAAGGGACGCCCCGCGGCGTTATCGGGACAGGAGCCGGCGTTTGCGGCACAGGATAATCGCGCCAGCAGTCCACCCCGCCGAGCTCGCCTGCGGACTCGGTAGCCCACACAACAACAAGCCTGCGCGTGCAGGTAAGCCACACAGGGGCCTCAGCATTCATGGCAAAGGAACACATCAGCGAAACACTCGACCTAGGCGTTACCGACCCCTCGAAAACCGCAGAAGCCCGCCAGGACCGGCGTTTCGAGGGCAAGCTGGACTGGATCGTGTTTGGTTTCACCAGTCTGCTGGCCATCGCCTTCGTGCTCTGGGGCCTACTCAACCAGGCCAGCCTCGCCAGCAGCGCCTCCAGCGCGCAGTCGTGGGTCATTCTCAATTTCGGCTGGTTTTTCGTGCTCACCTCGACCCTGTTCGTGGTGTTTGTGCTGTGGCTGGCCGCCAGCCGCTATGGCCGGGTGCCACTAGGCCGTGACGGCGAACAACCGGAGTTCCGCACGGTGTCCTGGGTGGCAATGATGTTCAGCGCCGGCATGGGCATCGGCCTGATGTTCTTCGGTGTCGCCGAACCGCTGTCGCACTACGTGTCGCCGCCGCCCGGCTCGGCTGCCGGGCAGACCAGCGAAGCGATGCAGGTGGCCATGGCCACCACCTTGTTCCACTGGACCCTGCACCCTTGGGCCATGTACGCCATCGTCGGTCTGGTCATTGCCTATGGCACCTTCCGCCGTGGCCGCTCGCAGTTGATTTCCGCCGCCTTTCGGCCGCTGATCGGCAAGCATGCCAATGGCCCGCTCGGTCGGCTGATCGACATGATGGCAATTTTCGCCACATTGTTCGGCTCGGCTGCTTCGCTGGGCCTGGGCGCACTGCAGATTGCCGGTGGTCTGGAATACAACGGCTGGGTCGAGAGCCCCGGCAAGCTGTTCTACATCTCGATCATTACCCTGCTCACCATTGCCTTTGTCTCCTCGGCGGTGTCGGGGATCGGCAAGGGCATCCAGTGGCTGTCCAACACCAACATGGTGCTGGCGCTGGTGCTGGCGGTGTTCGTGTTCATGGTCGGGCCGACCCTGCTGATGCTCAACCTGTTGCCGACCTCTCTGGGCATCTACATCAAGCTGTTGCCGGAGATGATGGCCCGTACCAACGCCAGCGGCGGCGAGCAGATGAACAGCTGGCTGGCCGGCTGGACCGTGTTCTACTGGGCCTGGTGGATTTCCTGGACGCCATTCGTGGGCATGTTCATCGCCCGCATCAGCCGCGGCCGCACCATTCGCCAGTTCGTCACCGGGGTACTGCTGGTACCGAGCCTGGTCAGCCTGGTGTGGTTCACCGTGTTCGGCGGGGCGGCCATCGACGCCCTGCGTGAAGGCGCGTTCCAGCTGGCCAACGGTGCGGTCAACAGCAACCACGCACTGTACCAGTTGCTGGACAGCTACCCGCTGGCCTCGGCGACCTCGGTACTGGTGATGGTGCTGGTGGGCATCTTCTTCGTCTCTGGTGCCGACGCAGCCTCGCTGGTGATGGGCACGCTGTCGGAGCACGGCACCACTGCGCCATCCAGGCGCACGGTGATTTTCTGGGGCGCGCTGACCGGTACGGTGGCGGCGATCATGCTGGCGATCGGCGACCCGCGCGACCCAGGCGAGGCCCTGACCGGGCTGCAGAACCTGACCATCGTCGTTGCCCTACCGTTCGTGGTGGTGATGGTGCTGCTGTGCCTGGCGCTGTACCGTGACCTGCGCAAGGACCCGATGATGCTGCGCCACCAGCGCGGCAACGAGCTGATTGAAAAGGCCGTGCTGTACGGGGCGGTGAAGCATGGGGAGGAGTTTTACATTGTGGTGCAGGAAAAGAAGGCTTCGGTGAAGGCGGCCGCGGCAGCAAGCGAGATATCCGAAACCTGATCTTCCAGGCCTGCGCGGTCCCCTGTAGGAGCGGCCTTGCGTCGCGATGGGCTGTGAAGCAGCCCCAGGTTTTCAGCTTCGCAGCACAAATTGCCGGGGGCTGCTTCGCAGCCCATCGCGACGCAAGGCCGCTCCTACAGGGGATCACGCAGGCTTTCAGATTCTCACTATTCGAACTCCAGGCTATACCCCACCCCATACACCGAGCGAATCGGGTCGTGCCCCGGCGTGATCGCAGTCAGCTTGCGCCGCAGGTTCTTCACATGGCTGTCCACGGTGCAGTCGGCCACCACCCGATGGTTCTGATAGATGTAGTTAATCAACTGGTCACGCGACAGCACCTGCCCCGGGCGCACCGCCAGCATGCGGAACTCCACGGGCGTGAGTGCCAGCGCCACGCCACGATAGCGGCCCTGGGAGGCCCTGGCATCCAGCTCCAGGCAAAGGCTGCCTGGCTGCTCGCCACTGCGGCGCAGCACCGCCTTGACCCGCGCCACCAACTCGCGCGGTGTGCCCATCAATCGCGCAAGAAGCTCTCCTCAAACGGATAATGGGTCAACAGCTCATAGCCATCCTCGGTCACCAGCAACTGGTTCTCCAGCTTGATCCCGTCACGCCCGCCCACTTCGCCTACATACGCCTCCACGCACAGCGCCATGCCTGGCTGCAGCTCGCCTTCGTAGCCATAGGACTCCAGGTCCTCCGGGTAACGAATGCTCGGGTACTCGTCACACAACCCTACACCGTGGAACATCACCCCGTAGCGCTGCTCGCGGCAGCGCTCAGGCAGGCGGTGGCCGTTGTGGGTGAGTTCGGTGAAGCGCACACCGGGTTTGACCATGTCGGCATTGACATGGATATGTTCATGGGCAATGCGGTACAGGCGCTTCTGCTCGGCAGTTGGCTCCAGGTCGCCGCAGATCCAGCTGCGCGACATGTCCACACAAAAGCCATACACGCCGATCAGGTCGGTGTCGAATGACAGCAGGTCGCCGTCGCTGAGCACCCGCGGGCCGGACTCCTGGAACCAGGGGTTGGTTCGCGGGCCGGAACTGAGGATGCGGGTTTCGATCCACTCGCCGCCACGGCGGATATTGCCGCTGTGCAGCGCGGCCCAGACATCGTTTTCGGTAGCGCCGGCACGCATGGCCTGGCGCATCTGCGCGACGGAAGCGTCACAAGCGGCCACTGCACAGCGCATGGCGAGGATTTCGTCGGGGCCTTTGATCAACCGCGCAAACTCGGTGACCTCCTGGCCGTTATGCACCTGCACACCAAGCGCATCGAGGGCACGCAGCCCGGCGACTTCAATCCGGTCTACGGCCAGGCGGCGGTTGTTGCCGGCATGTGTGCGTAGCAGCTCGTCGACCTGGGCGCAGAAGCGCCGGGCATGTTCGTCGGTACGGTCACCGGTTTCGAAGTAGAAGAACGAAGCACCACTGCGCAGCTCGCTGACCAGCGGCAAGTGCGCGGAAAGGTGGTCGCAGCCATGGAAGTCCCACAACACCACATGGCCACTGGCGGCGACGAAACAGGCACGCGCCGGGTTGTGGGTGGTCCACAGCTGCATGTTGGTGGTGTCCGTGGCGTAACGGATGTTCAGCGGGTCGAACAGCAGGATGCCACCCAGATCGCGGGCCACCAGTTGCTCGCGGATGCGTTGCAGGCGGTATTCGCGCAGGGTAGGCAGGTGCGGCGCCTGCAGGCCAAGCGCGGCCCACTCGGCAAAGGCCAACGGCGTAGGGCCGATTTCGGTGCGGTCGTTGTCATCGACCGAACCATCGGCCTTGAGTGCGGTGGCGCGCTGCCGGGAGGGGTCGATACGGCGGGCGCTGGCGGGGATCGAGAACGGCGATGTCATCATGGCTTGCGGATTTCCTGGTTTTTGTTATCTGGAAAACAGCGGTGCGTCGGGGCCTCTATGGGCCTGATCGCGATTTGATGCGGCCGCATCCGAATGGTCATTTCGATGAACAGCGCAGCCTTCTGCATGCAACTGAGTCTAGGGCGGGGGCCGCAGCGTATGACATCGACTTTTTCTACGGCCTATTGATTACAAAAACGCATGGTCAAGCACAGCCAGCCCGTTCAGGCCCTGATCAGGATGGCACCGGCTATGCCGCGCTCACCCGATAGGCTAACGCAGTCAACTGTAGGAGCGGCCTTGTGTCGCGATCGGCTGCTTAGCAGCCCCGGCAGTTTGTGCATCTGTGCGCAAACCGTGGGGCTGCTAAGCAGCCCATCGCGACACAAGGCCGCTCCTACAAGGGCCAGTGCTGGCCAGGAGAGAGATATAGGACAGTAGCTCCCACAGGCGTGGGAGCAGGCAGCATAAGGCCTCAACCCTTCAACGCCGCCTCGATCCTGGCCACATCGATCTTGCCCATCTGCATCATGGCCTCAAACGCCCGCTTGGCCGCCGCACGGTCCGGGTGGCCGATGGCTTCAATAAGGATGCGCGGGGTGATCTGCCAGGAAATCCCCCATTTGTCCTTGCACCAGCCGCACACACTGGCCTCGCCGCCGTTATCGACAATCGCACGCCACAGGCGGTCGGTCTCGGCCTGGTCTTCGGTACTGACCTGAAACGAAAACGCCTCGCAGTGGCTGAAGGCCTTGCCGCCATTGAGCCCAACGCAGGGAATACCCATAACAGTGAACGCTACGGTGATCACGTCACCTTGCTTGCCAGAGGGGTAATCACCAGGCGCCTGGTGCACGGCAATCACTTTGCTGTCAGGGAATATGCTGGCATAGAAATTCGCCGCCTCTTCGGCATCGTGGTCGTACCAGAGGCAGATGCTGTTTTTGGCAGTCATGGTCTTGCTCCATGATCGAGAGTGGGCTTTCTAGTCTAGCCCTCTGCGTCGTGTATACCGCAACCATCGGCCCACCTGACAAGATGCCAGTTTTGCGGCGTTCGCGGGTAAAGCCGCTCCCACAAAGGACCGCGAAGGTTTCGACAACTGCGCCATCACCAACACACCGCCCCGGGTCGGGTCGGGTCCTGCAACATCCTGCAGACATTTCCGATATCCGGTGATGAACCTGCTGACAAAAATACGGTCTTTCGCTGACGGTCAACTCACCGACCGGTTCATCGGCCCAGTCATCGGGCCTACTTCTGTCCTGTTTCAGCGAAGACCCAACATGCCCGAATCCCGCCCAACTGCCTCCGCCCTCCCTGCCCTGCGCGGCGGCCTGATTGCCGCCCTGGTGGCCCTTGCCGCACCGGTGCACGCCGAAGAGCCCGCCAGCGATGCGCGCTGGGTCAGCGACAGCCTGAGCACCTATGTGCGTAGCGGCCCGACCGATGGCCACCGCATTGTCGGCACGCTCAAGTCCGGACAAAAGCTGACCCTGATCGGCAGCCAGGGCAATTACAGCCAGGTGCGCGGGCAGAACGGTGATGTGGTGTGGATCCTGAGCAACGACCTGCAGTCGGTACCCGGGCAGAACGAACGCTTGCCGATGCTCGACACCCAGGTCGCAGAACTGACCGGCCAGTTGAAGACCATCGACGACAGCTGGAAGAACCGCGTGCAGGGCATGCAGGAAACGCTCGATTCGCGCAAAAAGCTGATCGACGAGCTGGAGGCGCGCAACAAGGCATTGAACGAGCAGTTTGATCAAAGCCAGTCGGAGCTGCGCGATACCCAGGCGCGCCTTGGGGACGAGAACAAACAGGTGATGATGCGCTACATGGTGTATGGCGGCAGCATTGCCGGCGCGGGGTTGTTGGCAGGGTTGATCCTGCCGGCGCTGACCCGTGGGCGGAAGAAGAACGATCGCTGGTTCTGACTGGGTCCTGCGCTGGCCTCTTCGCGGGCTTGCCCGCGATGGGGCCAACGCAAATACAATGCCACTACTTGCTACGTGCCTTGTTATAGATGGACTTGGCTTGGTCCGCTGAGGCCTGACACTGAGCCATATCCCCCTTACTCTGGGCATCCTTTGCATTTTGCAGATGGACTTTGAAGTCATGGGCCATGCCGCCATGCATCGCCTGACCACTGGCCTTGTGGAAATCCTCAAGCTCCTTGATCTTGGCCGCACAGTTGCTCGCAGGGTCTGCGTGTGCGGCAAAACTGAGGACAGAGGCAATCACCAGCAAGGGTATGCATTTCGTGGATTTCATGGAGCGTTCTCCTGGAAAACCCTAAGGTTCGTCGAGGTACATGCGTCTCGACGCAGGAATAGCATAGTTGCCCCGTGCCTGCCCCGCCGCACTTCAGCCCAGCGGCAAGAGAGCAGGGCGAGGCGGAGACCAAAGTGCGGGCGCGAGAGCGGGGTTGAAGCAGGGGCCGCTGGGCGGCCCATTCGCCGGCATGCCAGCTCCCACAGGGGCTGCACAATGTTTGCATCTGAGGTAATCCTGTGGGAGCTGGCTTGCCGGCGATTGGGCTGCACAGCAGCCTCCCCTTACTGGCGCAACCGCTCCAACGCCTGCAACACATACCCCGTGGCCCGCTCCACCTGCCCTTCCCGGCAGGCAATGCCCAACTGCCGCCACAACCCCGGGCGCAGCGGCCTGCGGGCGATACGCCGGTCCAGCTCTGCCGCCTCGCCCTCCTGCGGCAGCAGCGTCGCCCCATACCCGGCGCCGACCAGGCTCTTGATCGCATCGTTGTAGTTCAGCTCGATACGCGGCTGCGGGTACAACCCTGCCGTCGCGAACCACTCACCCGTCACCCGCGACAGCTGGGTGCTGTTGTCGTTTAGGATCAACGCCCGTTGCGCCAGCCAGGCCGGGGTGACCTTAGCCGGTGGCTGCCAGTCGGCCGGCACATACGCCAGGATCGGGTCACGCCGCCAGGGGGTGACCGTCAGCCCTTTGCCCGCCACCTGTGGCAAGGCCACCAGGCCGATATCCAGCGTACCCTCGCGCAAGCCGGCCAGTGATGCCTGGGAGGTCAGCACCTGTACTTGCACGTCGATCCCCGGGTGTTCCACCCGCAGGCGCGCCAGTGCCTGTGGCAGCAGATGGGCGATGGCTCCGGTAGAAGCCCCCAGGCGCACTCGGCCGGTCAGGCCGTCGACCTGGCGGCGTACTTCGTCCAGCGCCAGGTCAGCGTCGGCCAGCAGGCGGCGGGCACGGGTCAGCAGGGTTTCACCAATGGCCGTGGGCCGCACCTGGCCACGGGTGCGGGTAAGCAACGGCGCGCCAATGCGCGCCTCCAGCTCCGCCACGTGCAGGCTGATGGTGGGTGGCGCGAGGTTGAGCTGGCGGGCGGCCTCGGCAAACGAGCCGAGGTCGGTGATAACCACCAAGGTGCGGAGGCGGTCGAGGCTGATTTCTCGCATTGTCTGTGCAGGCCTGTTCGCGGGTGAACCCGCTCCCACAGGTTCCCCCATTTGGTCAAAACAGCGCCGCCCTTTGTAGGCGCGGATTCACGATCAGATTCAGAAAACCTGAACACGACAATCATCATATTCAAATTTTCATTACCAACGCCACAAGCGAGCATAGGCCAACCCTCCCCCATTGGACCCCAACCATGCTCACTCCAGTTGTCTTCATCGACGGCGACCAAGGCACCACTGGCCTGCAGATCCATGCACGCCTGCAAGGCCGCACCGACCTGCGCCTGCTGACCCTGCCCGAGGCCGAACGCAAAGACCCGCATCGCCGCCGCGAAGCAATCAACAGCGCCGACATCGCCCTGCTGTGCCTGCCGGACGACGCCGCCCGCGAGGCCGCGGCCGCCATCCACAACCCACAGGTACGGGTGATCGACGCCAGCTCCGCGCACCGCACCTCCCCAGGCTGGGTTTATGGCCTGCCGGAGCTGGACGATCAGCAGGCCGAGCGCATCGCGCAAAGCAAGCGCGTCAGCAACCCCGGCTGCTACCCCACCGGCGCCATTGCCCTGCTTCGGCCACTGGTCAAGGCCGGCCTGCTGCCTGCCGACTACCCGCTGAACATCCACGCGATCTCTGGCTATTCCGGCGGCGGCCGCGCGGCGGTTGAACGGCATGAGCAACCCGGCACCGACAAAGCGCCTACCCTGCAACTGTACGGGCTGGAACTGGCACACAAGCACGTACCCGAGATCCAGCAGCACGCCGGGCTGTCGGCACGGCCAATGTTCATGCCCGGCTACGGCGCCTACCGCCAGGGCATAGTACTGAGCATTCCTGTGCAGTTGCGCCTGTTGCCAGGCCAGGTCAGCGCCGAACAGCTGCAAGCCTGCCTGGAGCACCATTACCAAGGTGCCCGCCACGTCCAAGTGATACCCCTGCACCAGCAGGGCATCGCCGCCAACCTCGACCCTGAAGCGCTGAACGGCAGTAACGACCTGCGCCTGGCGCTGTACGCCAACCCTGAGCATGGCCAGGTCTTGCTCACCGCGGTGTTCGACAACCTGGGCAAAGGCGCCTCTGGCGCGGCGGTGCAAAACCTCGACCTGATGCTCGGTGCATTACGGGCACGAGGCTGAACCGGCAAAACCGGTTAAACTGTACAGCCCGCGCCAACACGGCGCGGGCTGTATTCCCACCCGCCGGAGCCTGCCCCCCGATGTTCATCCTGAGCCGCCTCGACAGCGTGCCGCCCGAATCTTTCCAGAACCAGATCCGCGAGCTGGTAATCCACAATGTCGGCGACCTGAGCAGTGTCGCCATCACGGTCGACAACCCGCTGTATCCGCTGTACCAGTACGGCGTCGGCATGGAGGTGCACCAGTACCTGCAAGCCCTGGACGGCAGCCGCGGCCTGGCCGTGGCGCTGACCCTGGCACTGGACGCCGACGCACCGGACCAGTTGCTGGGCTTTGCCCTGTCGCTGCCAGCCGAAGACGATCAGCAGGCCTGCGCCCTGGAGTTCCTCGCCGTACGCGCCAGCCATCGGCACCAGGGCATTGCCCGCGCCCTGCTCGGCGACCTGCAGGCGCGTCATGCCTGTGTGGAACTAAATGCCTTCGCCAACCAGGTGCCGTGGTTCGAGGCCATGGGCATGCAAGTGGTGGCCGCCAATGGCCCGCAGGTGCTGATGAGCAGCACCGGGCAAGCCAGCGGTGCATTGATCGGGCGGCTGGACATTGCGCCGATCTACCAGACGGCGGAAGTGCTGCAGATTCATACCTACCTGCTTAACCAGCAGGGTGAGGATGCGATGATCGAGGCGGAACAGATGCGAGATGAGCGGCTGGATGAGCTGGCTGCCCAAGCGCAGGAATGTGTGCGGCAGCGCAAGACGGTGCATTGATCTTAAGGCCTCTTCGCGGGTGAACCCGCTCCCACAATTCGAGACCTGTGTTGTACCTGTGGAGCGGGTTTACCCGCGAAGAGGCCCCATTGGCCCGTCAGCCATGCACCCAGCGCCGGTGCAACCCGCGGGCCAGCGCATCGAGCATAAAGCCCAGCACACCAATCAGCAGCACCATCGCCATCAGCTCGGAATACGCCAGCCGGTCACGTGTATCGAGAATGAAATACCCCAGCCCCGCACTCACCCCGAGCATTTCGCACGGCACCAGCACGATCCACAAAATACCAATAGCCAGCCGCACACCGGTCAGCACATGGCCAATCACGCCCGGCACGATCACCTTGCACAAGGTCTCCCAGCGCGTGGCGCTCAAGCTGCGGCTCAGTTGCAGCCAACGCGGGTCCAACTGCCGCACCCCGGCGGCCGTGTTGAGCAGGATCGGCCACAACGCGGCAAACGCCAGTAGAAAGTAGATTGGCTGATCACCCACGCCCATCAGCATCACCACCACCGGCATCCATGACAACGGCGAGATCATGCGCAGGAACTGAAACGCCGGCGTGGTTGCCGCCTCCAGGTGCCGGTAGCTGCCCACCAGCAAGCCCAGCGGTACGCCTATCAGCAGCGCCAGCAACAGCCCGATCAGGATGCGCTTGAGGCTGACCCAGATATGCCCGTAAACCTCGCCCTGCCCCAGCAACTCGGCCAGGCTGGCCAAGGTGGCTGCCGGCGAAAATCGCGCCGACAGGCCATCGGCCTGGCCAAACACGGCCACGCCGGCCCACCACAACAGCAACAAGCCCAATAACCCAGCCAGGCCAAGCCCGGCATGTACGACATGCGTGCGCATCAGACAGCAAACTCCTCGCTACGCTCGAAGTTGTCGGCAATGCCGAACACCGACGGCCCACCCACTGCAGCAATGGCATTACGTACGAAACGGTCGTCAACCAGGTCGCGAGCGGCATGCGCCGGGTCCAGCCCGTCGAGGAACGTATTGTCGCCTTCGATCAGGGTGGTCTTCAGGCGCTTGACCAGCTCTTCGGTGTAGCTGGGGAACGGGTATGGCTGGAAGTCGATGCGCTTTTCATCCCACTGCTGATGGCGAATCGCACCACTGGCAATGTAGCCTGCGCGGTCTTCTGCCGCCGGGGCCAGGACCTTGGTCAGTACGGCGGGCTCATGCGGCGTGTACCTGTTGGGGCCGGCTTTGGACAGCAAGGCGGCAGCTTCGGCGCGGTGGTCACGGGTCCAATGCTGGGCCTTGACGATGGCGTTGACCACCTTCTGGGACCACTCCGGGCGGTTGTTCAAGTCGTGTTCGTGCATGAACACTACGCAACAGGCATGGTTGCGCCACACATCCCCCGTAAAGCGTTGCACGCGGCCGACCTTGAGGTTTTCGGCCAGGGCGTTGAACGGTTCGGCGACGATGTAGCCGGCGATGCGCTTGCTGGCCAGTGCCGGCGGCATGTCGGAGGGCGGTAACACCAGCAGGTTGACCTCGTTGGCGGCCAACTGCGCATTGGCTGGCCTGGACACTGGCGTCAGGCCATTGTCGTTGAGCATCTGCTGCAGCACCACATTATGGATCGAGTACCAGAACGGGATGGCTACGGTCTTGCCACCGAGCTGTTTCATGTCGCTGATGTCCGGGGCCACGGTCAGGCCCGAACCGCCGACGTGGTTCCAGGCCACCACCTTGGCCGGTACCTTACTGCCGTAGCGGGCCCATACGGTCATTGGCGACAACAGGTGGATGACATTGACCTGGCCGGAAATGAACGCCTCGATCACTTGAGCCCAGCTGCGCAGCAACACCGGTCGCTCGGCCTTGATGCCTTCAGCTTCGAACAGGCCGTTATTGTGCGCCACCAGCAATGGCGTGGCGTCGGTGATCGGCAGGTAGCCGATGCGCACCGGCGCGTCCGGCTCGGCGGCGGCGCGGGCCTGCAGGCTCGA
The DNA here is from genome assembly GCF_044900445.1 of Pseudomonas sp. NPDC089407. Classification (NCBI taxonomy): domain Bacteria; kingdom Pseudomonadati; phylum Pseudomonadota; class Gammaproteobacteria; order Pseudomonadales; family Pseudomonadaceae; genus Pseudomonas; species Pseudomonas sp. NPDC089407. Next base: position 22,134 of record NZ_JBJDNB010000040.1, on the reverse strand, counting down.
CAGCAACGGCAACGCACCCGCGGCGGTCAGCATGGCACCGAGCTTGAGGAAATCACGACGCGAAGAAGTGGAACAGCAGTCATCCATGCACATGGACAGCCTCCGAGGGCAACGGGATTGGAGTGGGTTCGACTGTGCGGCTTGCCCGCCGAAGGGTTTTAAGAATCTCGATGCGCAAGGCGCCCAGCTCTTCGACCCGCTGCGTCCGTGGTTGCGGCAGGTCGATGTGCCACTGCCCGAGGATGTGCGCTGGGTGGTTGCCCAGTAGCAGCACCCGGTCGGACAGCAGCAGGGCTTCGTCGATATCGTGGGTAATCAGTACCGCCGCCGTGTTATGGGTGGCGATCAGTTGCAGCAGCAGTTGCTGCATGTCGGCGCGGGTCACTTCATCCAGCGCGCCAAACGGTTCGTCGAGCAATAGCACTTGCGGCTGGCGCGCCAGGCAGCGGGCCAGCGCGGTACGCTGGGCCATGCCGCCAGACAGCTGCGCCGGGTACTGGCCACGGGCGTGGGCCAGGCCCACGGCGGCAATTGCATGGTCAATGCGCGCACGGCGTTCGGCAGCGGCCAGCTTGGGCTGGCGGGCGAAGTCCAGGCCGAAGGCAACGTTTTTTTCCAGGCTCAGCCAAGGCAGCAGGCTCGGGTCCTGAAAGGCCACCGCCAGGCGTGGGTGCGGGCCTTGCAGCGGCTGGCCATGCAGGCTCACGCTGCCGCCACCTGGCGGTTGCAGGCCGGCCAGCACCCGCAGCAAGCTGGACTTGCCGACACCGCTGGGGCCAAGGATGCTCACCACCTCGCCCGGCGCCAATTGCAGGTCGAACTGCGCCAGCACCTGCTGCCAGCCGCCCTCGCGCGGGTAGCCCAGGCTGATATCACGCGCCTCGAGCAATACTGCACTCATGCGGCGCCCGCCTGGCGTTGCAGCTCGGCGCGCAGTTGCACCAGGCTGGGCGTGACGATCGGCACAAAGGCCGACTCGCGCCAGCGGCGCGCAAAGCCTTCGCCGTACTCGCTGAGGTAGGCCTTGCCACCACTGGCCTGCAACTCCAGCTGCACCGCGTCGGCAGCGCTCTCGGCCAGGGTAATGCGCAGCTTGAACAAGGCCGCCGGCTGTTGCTGGAAGCGGCCATCGAGCAGGCCCTGCTTGAGCTCGCTGACGGTATTTTCCAAGCGTTCGCTGAGCACCTGGCGGGCTTCATCGAGGAACGAGGCACGGCCATGCAGGTGCGTCTGCACCTCTTGCAGTGCCCGCCGCGCCAAGCCGATGGCCATGCCGCATTGCAGCGCCAGGAACGCCGGGCGTACCCGTGGCAGGAACTCGCGGGCATTTTCATGCAGCAGCCAGTCACGCGCCAGTTGCACCTGGTGGAAGGCCAATGCGGCCGTGTTGCTCGACTGCAGGCCCATCAGTTGCAAGTCATCGGAACGCTCAAGGCCTTGCGCGTCGGACGGAATGGCCAGCACGAAGGGTGTACCACCCGCTTCGTCTTCGATGGCCGCCGCCACCACGAAACCGCTCTTGCGCAGGTTGGTCACCCAGTGCAGGCGCCCTTCCAGGTGCCAGCCATCCGCCGCCGGGCGGCCACGCACCTGCAGTGCTTCGATCCCGGAAAGGAACTTCATGGCGTTGGACAGCCCGGTGGCGCCGGCCAGTTCGCCGGTCAGCAGGCGTGGCAGCAAACGCTCGCGCAGCGACTGGTTGGGGCTGTGCAACAAGTATTCGATAAAGGCGCGCTGGCCCCAGCAGACAAAAGCAGCTGCCAGCGAGCGGCTGGCGATGGCGGCAATGGCCTCGACTGCGTCGGTCACCTGCCCGCCCGTGCCGCCCAGGGCCGGGTCGACACCTACACGCAGCAGCTGCGATTCGGCGATCTGCGCCAGCACCTGCTGTGGCTCGCACAGGCCCCGGTCGATGGCCTCGGCATTGGCATCCAGCCAGTGTCGAAATGCACAATCTTGCATGGTCTTGCTCCTTTGAGAACGCCGGGCCGCCTGGCGGCCCATTCACGGCACCAGGCCGCTTCTACAACGGCCGTGGTAAGGCCGGTGTCACACGAGGATCAAGCAGAAGGCTGCCAGCGGTATTTGCCAAGCTCGTCATTGAGCGGCGTCTGGGCGAACACATTAGCAAAGTTGCACAGGGTTGCGAGGCTGACGCCAAGAATCACCTCCAGCGCGTTACCTTCGCTGAAGCCGGCGTCACGGAAGGCCTGGTAGGTGGCTTCGCTGACATTGCCGCGGGTGGCGATCACTTCACGGGCGAAGGCGGCCAGGGTTTCGTAGCGGGCATTGGGCAGCTCACCACGGGCCCGCAGTGCATCGACTACCTCCTGCGGCAGCTTGGCCTTGTTCAGCGCCACCGCAGTGTGGCCGGCCACGCAGAAATCACAGCCATGCTGGGTAGCGGCAATCAGCTGCACCACTTCACGGTCGGCCAGGCTCAAGTCGGATTTGCCATTCAGTGCCGAAACGGTCACGTAGGTTTCCAGCGCCGCCGGGGCATTGGCCAGCACACCGAGCAGGTTGGGGATGAAGCCGGAATTCTTCTGCGCATTTTCAAGGAACGGACGTGCCGCTTCCGGGGCGCTCTGCAGGGTGTGTAAAGTAATGCGCGAGGACATGGAGTGGTCTCCTTGATGGGTGTCACTACAGTCTGTTGGTTATAAGAATTACCCTCCATATTCGTCAGTCGCCTTTCCTTGCTCCTGAGTCTTTGCATTAGATGATTTCGTCCAGCCCGCTTGTCGATTGGTTATTAGAAGGCCTGCAGCTCGATGCCAGCTTGTTTCACGTCGGCCGCTACTGCGGTGGCTGGCACGCCAGCACCCAAGGCATGGGCCGGGCCAGCTTTCACCTGGTGGTGCAGGGTCATTGCTGGCTGCATATCGATGGCCAGCCGCAACCGGTGCGCCTGGAAAAAGGTGATGCGGTGTTCTTGTTGCGCGACCTGGCTTATCGCTTGTCCAGCGACCAGGACCCGGCCGACGCTTGCGCGCAACCGCGCCAGGTGATGCAGGCACTGGACAGCGAGGCCAGCGACGGGGTCGGGCTGGTCTGTGGTTTCTTTCATTTTCAGTCGGGCCTGTCTTCGCTGATAGTCGAGGGCTTGGCTGACTGGATCCTGCTGCGCGCCGAAGACCCCGCCGGCAGTGCGGCGCGGGCGCTGTTCGAGCTGATTCTGGAGGAATGCCGGCGCGATGCCGGGCCCTCACAGGCACTGCTGGAGCGGCTGACACATTTGTTGTTTCTGTATGTGCTGCGCCAGCAGGTACACGCGGGGCAATCATTGGGCGGGCTGGTCGCCCTCGCTCGCCAGCCAGCGTTTGCCGGTTTGCTGGAGCAGTTGATCGAGCAACCGGGGCAGGCCTGGTCACTGGAGAGCATGGCCGCTTGCGCCGGGTTATCCCGCTCGGCGTTTTTCAAGCGCTTCAGCGAAGTGGCCGGGCAATCGCCGGGGCAAGTGCTGCTGGCGCTGCGCATGCGCCATGCAAGCCAGTTGCTGCGTGCGGGGCACACCGTTGAGCAGGTGGGTGCGCAGGTGGGGTATCAGTCGGTGGCAGCATTTACCCGTGCGTTTGCCAAGGCGGTGGGTGTGCAGCCGGGGGCTTATCGGCGGCAACATGAGGGGCGTTGATCACCGCAGTCCTGTCATGGCCCTATCGCCGGCAAGCCAGCGCCCACAAGTCCTGCACCGTCGGTGGAATTTGGCGTACTTGTGGGAGCTGGCTTGCCGGCGATAGGGCCGGTACAGGCAACCGATTCAGACCTGGCTGACCGGAATATCCCCAGCCCCTTTACCCTCCCGCCGCTCCCCCATCCAGGCATCGACCTGCTGGCCGAACTCGGCCGGAGCCTTGCGCCCGAAGCGCATGGCCAGGTCCAGCATGAAGGCACCGCTGGGTGAACTGTTCGAAGCCGTTGGTATTCACTTCATCCCGGGCAACGCCGACAGCATCGATACCGAAGGGCGCAGCGTCAGCTACACCGATGCCAACGGCCAACCTCAGCGCATCGTTTACGACCGGCTGATTCTGGCCGCCGGCAGCCAGGTTGCGCGCCCCGCAGTTCCCGGCCTGGCCGAACATGCGTTCGATGTCGACCAGCTGGAATCGGCCATGCGCCTGGAGCAGCACCTGGTTGGCCTGGCTGCCCTGCCCGCTTCGCCAGCCCGTAATACGGTAGTGGTGTGCGGCGGCGGCTTCACCGGTATCGAAACCGCGACCGAAATGCCTGCCCGCCTGCGCTCGATCCTCGGTACCGACGCCGCATTGCGGGTGGTGGTGGTCGACCGGGGTGCGCATGTGGGTGCGGCGCTGGGTGCTGGTATCACCCCGTCGATCGTCGCCGCCTGTGAACAGGCCGGGGTCGAGTGGCTGGCCGGTGCTTCGGTGGTGGCGGTCGATGCTGCGGGTGTCACTTTGGACAACGGCGAGCACATCCCCAGCAACACGGTGATCTGGACCGTTGGCGTCAAGGCCAGCCCGTTGACGGCGCAAGTTGCCGGAGAGCGCGACACCTTCGGCCGGCTGAAAGTGGACGGCCACCTGAAAGTACTGGGCCAGGACCACGTTTACGCCACCGGTGATACGGCCTGGGCTGCGGTGGACGACCTGGGCAACCACGCCCTGATGACCTGCCAGCACGCCATCCCCATGGGCCGCCACTCCGGCAACAATGCCGCCGCCGACCTGCTCGGCCTGCAGCCGGTGCTGTACCGCCAGCCCAAGTACGTCACCTGCCTGGACCTGGGCGATTGGGGCGCCGCCTTCAGCGAAGGTTGGGAGCGCGAACTAAAGCTGCACGGCCAGGAAGGCAAGGAGCTGAAGCGCCAGATCAACTCGGTGTGGATCTACCCGCCTGCGGCTGACCGCTCCTTGGCCCTGACTGCAGCCGACCCGTTGATCGCCATCGTTTAACGGCATTTTCCTGACAAAACCGTCAACAATTGACGGTTTTGTCAGCACATGTGATTACAGTGAATAACTGTTCAATGCCGAGCTCAAGGACGGCTCAAGGACGGCTCAAGGACTATGGCGATACCATCATCGCTGCCGATGACCGCGCCCTGTTCAATACCTTCAACACGGCCCACCAGCAATATGTGGAACTGCAAGTGCGCGTGCTGCAGGACATTACTGCTGGCCGCATGGACGATGCCAAGCAGCAGATCAGCGGCCCGTTGACCCAGCGCGCCGACAACATGATGCAGGCCATGGCAGCGTTGATCGCCTACAACGGCAAGGGTGCCGAGCAAGCCTCGCAGCGCAGCAGTGATGTGGCAGACGAAGCGCTCACTGCACTGATTGCCGCACTGCTGGTGATCATGCTGGCCCTGGCCGCCATTGCTACCGTACTCACCCGCAGTATCGTCGTGCCGCTGGCCGATGCGCTGGCCGTTGCCGAGCGCGTGGCGACCGGCGACCTGACCCAGGACATTCGGGTTATCGGTCGTGATGAACCGGCCCTGCTGCTGCGTGCCCTGAGCCGCATGCAAGGCCGCTTGCGCGACACCCTCCGCAAGATCGCCGCCTCATCCGACCAACTGGCCTCGGCCTCGGAAGAGCTGCACACCGTCACCGAAGACACCAGCCGCGGCCTGCACCAGCAAAGCGCGGAAATCGACCAGGCCGCCACGGCAGTGAACCAGATGACGGCGGCGGTCGAGGAAGTGGCCAACAACGCCGTGAGCACAGCCGATGCCTCGAAAGGCGCCGACCAGACCACCCGCGATGGCCGCGACCGGGTCAACCAGGCGCTGGCGTCCATTCAACACCTGGTGGCAGACGTGACCGGCACCTCGGCCGAGATCGAACAGTTGGCCAGCAATGCCAACGAGATCAGTCGCGTGCTGGACGTGATTGGTGCGATTGCCGGGCAGACCAACCTGCTGGCGCTGAACGCCGCCATCGAAGCGGCACGCGCCGGTGAAGCGGGCCGTGGGTTTGCCGTGGTGGCAGACGAAGTGCGCGCCCTCGCCCACCGCACCCAGCAGTCGACGGCGGAGATCGAGCAGATGATTGCCGGGATCCAGAACGGCACCGAGCGAGCAGTCACGGCGATGCACAGCAGCCAGGGGCGTGCCACGGGCACGCTGGAGGTGGCTCAGGGTGCGGGGCAGGCGTTGGAGGTGATTGCCGAGGCAATTGCTTCGATCAACCAGCGTAACCTGGTGATTGCCAGCGCTTCGGAGGAACAGGCGCAGGTGGCGCGTGAGGTGGACCGGAACCTGGTGAATATTCGTGATCTGGCGATGCAGACGTCGGCGGGGGCGAATCAGACCAGTGCGGCGGCGCAGGACCTGTCGCGGTTGGCAGTGGATTTGAATGGCATGGTGGCGCAGTTCAAGGTTTGATCTGACATAGCCGGGGCTGCTTTGCAGCCCGATCGCGACACAAGGCCGCTCCTACACAGACCGCGCAGCATTTGAAGTCTGCGCAATCCTGTAGGAGCGGCCTTGCGTCGCGATGGGCCGCAAAGCGGCCCCTGTCACAGCAACACCAATCTCTCAGTCATTCACACTCAAAACCCGCCCTGCCTTCTCGGCCGCCTTGCCACGTGTCGCCAGGCAGTAATACAGCGGCACCGTCACCAGCAAACCAAACAACCACGACAAGTCAGCCCCTTCGACAATGTTCGAGTAAGGCCCCACATAAAGCGACGTGTTGGCAAACGGCAGCTGCACCAGGATGCCGCAGGCATAGGCAATGATCGCGTGGTGGTTGAAGCGGCCATAGATACCGCCGTCAGCACTGAAGATCGAGGCGATGTCGTACTGGCCCTTCTTGATCAGGTAGAAGTCGATCAGGTTGATCGAAGCCCATGGCACCAATACCAGCAGCAGCGCCAGGATCAGGCCGATGAAGTGGCCGATGAAGTCCGCCGAGGCGTTCAGCGCCACCATCGCGCAGCCCACCAGAATCACCGATGCCAAAATCACCCGTACCTTGATGCTCGGTGTCCACTCGGCCATGAAGGTCTGGATTGCCGTCACGATCGACAGCACCGCGCCATACAGGTTGAGGGCGTTGTGGCTGATGATGTTGAGCAGGAACAGCACCGTCAGGATCGGGCCCAGCCAGCCGGTGGCCTGCCGCACCGCGTCCATCGCGTCGGTGCCTTCCGGTACGCACAGCACCGCCACCGCGCCAAAGCTGAAGCACAGGATGGTGCCCAGGGTGGCGCCGAAGTACGTCGCCCAGAACGGCTTGGCAATGCCCACTTCACGCGGCAGGTAGCGCGAGTAGTCGGACGTGTACGGCGAGAAGCTGATCTGCCAGATCACACCCAGCGACACGGTGGCAATGAAGCCCGACAGGTTGAACGCGCCCCGGCTGAAGAAGTCGGCCGGCAGCGCCTGGACGAACATCATGATAAAGCCGGCCAGCAACGCCGAGCCCATCACCCAGGTACCGATGCGGTTGAGGATATGGATAAAGCGGTAGCCGATCACGCCAATGGCCGTGGCGCTCAGGGCACCGATCACGATCGCGCCGGGCATCGGCACGCTCGGGGCGATACCGTGGATGGTCTTGCCCGCCAGGACGATGTTGGAAATAAAGAAGCCGACATAGATCAGCGCAGTGAAGAACACGATCAGCAAGGCGCCGTAACGGCCAAACTGGCCCCGGCTCTGCACCATCTGTGGAATGCCCAGCTGCGGTCCCTGCGCAGAGGCCAGGGCGATGACCACGCCCCCGACCAAGTGGCCCAACACGATGGCAATCAGCCCCCACAACAGGTTCAGGTGGAAGACCTGGACCACCATGGCGCCGGTCACGATTGGCAGTGGCGCAATGTTGGTACTGAACCAGAGGGTGAACAGATCGCGCGCCTTCCCGTGGCGCTCGGCAGGTGGAACGTAATCGACCGTGTGATTCTCGACAAACTGGTTTTGCGATGACGGTTGGGACATAGGTATCAGCTCGAAAGGTCGTTTTTATCTTTGTAAGGAAACCGCATCTAGGCGGCCTCTCAGCTGCGGACCATATTATGGTATTCCAAGCTTTTGACAACACTGATCCGCACGAAAAAACCGCCACTGATCCGCTCGCAAACCCCCTGCGACAATCCGCCTCACCACTCAAGGCCACGGTTTACGTGGCTTTGAGCCATTCATCGCGAAAACCCAAGGCTGAAAATTCTGCTTGCAAAATAGGTATTACGGTATACCATCAGACAGATCAACGATAAAAACCGCGGACCACCGCAGCCCTTTAGAGGTACACGAGATGATCGACGCAACCGTCTACAAGAACGTCCTGGGCTCCTTCCCGTCCGGCGTTACTGTCATCACCACCCTGGACGACGACGGCTCGGTCGTCGGCCTGACCGCCAGCGCCTTCTCCTCCCTGTCGATGGACCCGCCGCTGGTGCTGTTCTGCCCCAACTACACCTCCGACTCCTACCCGGTGCTGATCAAGCAGAAGCGCTTTGCCATTCACCTGCTCTCGGGTGAACAGCAGGCTGAAGCCTATGCATTCGCCAAGAAGGGCAAGGACAAGGCCAGCGGCATCGAGTGGACCCTGAGCGAATTGGGCAACCCGATCCTGGCCGGCGCCACTGCCGTCATCGAGTGCGAACTGTGGCGTGAATATGAAGGTGGCGACCACGCCATCATGGTCGGCAAGGTACACAACCTGATCGTCCCTGCCGAAGCGCCGCGACCGATGGTGTACTGCCGCGGCAAGATGGCCAGCCTGCCGGCCTTTGCCTGAAGCCTGTTCTGAATCGAGACAACTGGCGCCACCCCTGCCCGGCGCCAGCCCCTTTCAAGCGTTGAGGAAAGCCCCATGAAATTTTCGTTGTTCGTGCACATGGAACGTTGGGATGAACAGGTCAGCCACCGCCAGCTGTTCGAAGACCTGACCGAACTGACCCTGATGGCCGAAGACGGCGGTTTCAGCACCGTGTGGATCGGCGAACACCACGCCATGGAGTACACCATTTCGCCAAGCCCGATGCCGCTGCTGGCCTACCTGGCCGCGCGCACCGAGAAGATCCGCCTGGGTGCCGGCACCATCATCGCGCCGTTCTGGAACCCGATCCGCGTCGCCGGCGAATGCGCCCTGCTCGACGTGATCAGCAACGGCCGCATGGAAGTAGGCCTGGCCCGCGGCGCCTACCAGTTCGAATTCGACCGCATGGCCAATGGCATGCCGGCCACCGACGGCGGCAAGGCGCTGCGCGAGATGGTGCCGGTAGTGCGCAAGCTGTGGGAAGGCGACTACGCCCATGAGGGCGAAGTCTACAAGTTCCCTACTTCCACCAGCGTACCTAAGCCGTTCAACGCCACGCCGCCGATGTGGATTGCCGCGCGCGACCCGGACTCGCACAACTTTGCCGTGGCCAACGGCTGCAACGTCATGGTCACCCCGCTGATGAAGGGTGACGAAGAGGTGCTGGACCTGAAGAACAAGTTCCAGGCTGCCCTGGACAACAACCCGGATGTACCGCGCCCGCAACTGATGGTGCTGCGCCACACCCACGTGCACAGCCCGGCCGAGCCGGAAGGCTGGAAGATCGGTGCGCAGGCCATCTCGCGCTTCTACCGCACCTTCGACGCTTGGTTCGGCAACAAGACTATGCCGGTCAACGGCTTCCTTGAGCCAAGCCCGGAGTCGAAGTTTGCTGAAGTGCCGGCGTTCCAGCTGGACAACATTCGCAAGAACACCATGATCGGTACCCCGGAAGAAATCATCGCGCGCATCAAGTACTACCAGGAACTGGGCGTCGACGAGTTCAGCTTCTGGTGCGACAACAGCCTGCCACATGCCGAGAAGAAAAAGTCGCTCGAGCTGTTCATCAAGGAAGTGGTGCCGGCGTTCGCCTGAATTCCCATTGCCTGAAACATTGCGGGACGCAGCCCGCTCACGTGGGCCCTTGTGGCCTGCGTGAGCGGGCTTTTTTTTGCGGGTGTATACCTTGAGGTTTTTGGGGTTTTCGAGATCGAGCGCCGCCCGCGCGGCGCTTCGCGGGGCAAGCCCGCTCCCACATTTGTTTCGGGCCAATTACTCCTGTGAAGCCAACAGGGACCGCCTTGTTGGCATGCCGGTGTATCTCGGTGGGCGCTGATGCTACTCCACTTGTTCTGAGGCATGCACCAAGGCGGACAGTGGTGACCTCACAGGAATGACTGGCCCGAAACAAACTGTGGGAGCGGGCTTGCCCCGCGAAGCGCCGCGCGGGCGGCGCTCGATCTCAAAAACACCACAACACCTGCGGCATACCCCAGCGCCCCACCCACCTTTCGTCCCCCAGCAAGAGAAATTTTCAGCCACCTCTTGCACAACAAATATTATGGTATACCATCAGACAACAAGAGCTGATAACCCTCACCAGGAGCCACCCATGAGTTTCGAAATCCGCAAGATCGTCACCTACTCCGAAGAGACCCGCATCGAAGGCGGCAAGGCCACCGACAAGCCGGTGACCATGGTCGGCCTGGCCGTCGTGATCAAGAACCCATGGGCCGGTCGCGGTTTTGTTGACGATCTGAAGCCGGAAATCCGTGCCAACTGCTCGGAGCTGGGTGCCCTGATGGTCGAGCGCCTGACTGCTGCCATCGGCGGTGCCGACAAGATCGAGGCCTACGGCAAAGCTGCTGTGGTCGGCGCCGACGGCGAAATCGAACACGCCTCGGCAGTGATCCACACCCTGCGCTTCGGCAACCACTACCGCGAAGCGGTCCAGGCCAAGAGCTACCTGAGCTTCACCAACAAGCGCGGCGGCCCAGGCACTTCGATCCAGATCCCGATGATGCAGAAGGACGACGAAGGCCTGCGCTCGCACTACATCACCCTGGAAATGCAGATCGAAGACGCCCCGCGTGCCGATGAAATCGTCGTGGTCCTGGGCGCTGCCGACGGCGGCCGCCTGCACCCGCGTATCGGCAACCGCTACATCGACCTGGAAGAACTGGCTGCCGAAAAAGCCAACGCTCAATAACAACAACCAAGACGGGCCGGGGCGTGGCGTGCTTACCCGCCGCGCCCGACCTTCAAGGAGCGCCCTCCATGATTCAGCCTGTCGCTGAACGCACACCTGCCGGCACCAGCTACCTGTCCGTCGGCCAGGGCCAACCCGTGGTACTGATCCACGGCGTCGGCCTTAATAAAGAAATGTGGGGCGGCCAGATCGTTGGCCTGGCCAATGGCTACCGCGTCATCGCCTACGACATGCTCGGCCACGGCCAAAGCCGCGTACCGGCCGCCGACACCCCGCTGGAAGGCTACGCCGACCAGCTCGCCGAACTGCTCGACCACCTGCAGATTGCGCAGGCCACGGTGATCGGCTTCTCCATGGGCGGCCTGGTTGCCCGTGCATTCGCCCTCAACTACCCGCAGCGCCTGGCTGCGCTGGTAGTGCTCAACAGCGTGTTCAACCGCAGCCCCGAGCAGAGTGCCGGCGTCATCGCCCGTGCCGCACAGGCTGCAGAGCTTGGCCCCGACGCCAACGTCGATGCTGCCCTCGACCGCTGGTTCAGCCGTGAATACAAGGCTGCCAACCCGGCGCAGGTCGCCGCCATTCGCCAGGTGCTGGCGAGCAACGACCCGCAGGGTTACCACACCACTTACTCGCTGTTCGCCACCCAGGACATGTACCGCGCAGGCGACCTGGGCAGCATTCAGGTGCCTACGTTGATCGCCACCGGCGAACTCGACGCTGGCTCCACCCCGGCCATGACCCGCCAGCTCGCCGCCAGCATTCCGGGTGCGCACAGTGTGGTCCTCGCCGAGCAACGGCATATGATGCCGGTGGAAGCCCCCCGTGAAGTCAACAAGATGCTGCTGGACTTCCTCGCGCAAGCCCGCACCCTCACCGAATCCGCCAAGGGGATTGTTGCATGACCCTCGTTCGTTTCCAGATGTGCATCGACGGCCAATGGCGCGATGCCCAGAGCGGCAAGACCTTCGACAGCCTCAACCCGGCCACCGCCCAGGCCTGGGCGCAACTGCCCGACGCCGACGAAGCCGATGTCGAGCTGGCGGTACAGGCCGCCCAGCGTGCCTTTGACAGCAAGCAATGGCGCAGCATCACCGCCACCGCGCGCGGCAAGCTGCTGCGTCGCCTGGGCGACCTGATTGCCGAAAACAAGGAACACCTGGCCCAGCTGGAAAGCCGTGACAACGGCAAGCTGATCCGCGAAACCCGCGGCCAGGTCGGCTACCTGCCCGAGTTCTTCCACTACACCGCAGGCCTGGCCGACAAGATCGAAGGCGGCACCCTGCCGCTGGACAAGCCCGATCTGTTCGCCTACACCGTGCACGAGCCGATCGGCGTGGTCGCCGGGATCATCCCGTGGAACAGCCCGCTGTACCTCACCGCAATCAAGCTGGCCCCTGCCCTGGCCGCCGGCAACACCATCGTGCTCAAGCCTTCCGAGCACGCCTCGGCGACCATCCTCGAACTGGCGCGCCTGGCCCTTGAGGCCGGCTTCCCGGCCGGCGTGGTCAACGTGGTCACCGGTTACGGCCCAAGCACCGGCGCGGCGCTGACCCGCCACCCGCTGGTGCGCAAGATCGCCTTCACTGGCGGCGCCGCCACCGCCCGCCACGTGGTGCGCAGCAGTGCCGAGAACTTCGCCAAGCTGTCGCTGGAGCTGGGCGGCAAGTCGCCGAACATCATCTTCGCCGACGCCGACCTGGACAGCGCCATCAACGGCGCCGTGGCCGGCATCTATGCCGCCTCCGGGCAAAGCTGCGTGGCCGGCTCACGCCTGCTGGTGCAGGACGAGATCTTCGACGCGTTCGTCGAGCGCCTCATCGCCCGCGCCAAGCGCATCCGCATCGGCAACCCGCAGGACGACGCCAGCGAAATGGGCCCGATGGCCACCGCACAGCAACTGGCCGTGGTCGAAGGCCTGGTCGCCGCAGCCAAGGCCGAAGGCGCCAAGCTGCACATGGGCGGCAAACGTGCCGAGGTGGAGGGTGACGGCTGGTTCTACGAGCCGACCCTGTTCGAGTGCGACAGCAACTCGATGACCATCATGCAGGAAGAAGTCTTCGGCCCGGTGGCCGCGGTGATCCGCTTCAAGACCGAGGAGGAGGCCCTGGAAATGGCCAACGACTCGCAGTTTGGCCTGGCGGCCGGCATCTGGACCCGCGACCTGGGCCGCGCCCACCGCCTGGCCCGTGACGTGCGCTCGGGGATCATTTGGGTCAACACCTACCGCGCCGTGTCGGCCATGGCGCCGATTGGTGGTTTCAAGAACAGCGGCTACGGCCGTGAAAGCGGCATCGATTCGGTGCTGGCCTATACCGAGCTGAAGACCGTGTGGATCAACCTGTCCACCGCGCCGATGCCCGACCCGTTTGTGATGCGTTAAGAGGTAGCACGAGATGATCGAACCCGGCATCTACAAAGACGTGATGGGCTCCTTCCCGTCCGGCGTCACGGTTGTCACCACCCTGGACGCCGACGGCGGCATCGTCGGCATCACCGCCAGCGCGTTCAGCGCGTTGTCGATCGACCCGGCACTGGTGCTGTTCTGCCCCAACTATGCCTCGGACACCTACCCGATCCTGCGGGACAGCAAGCAGTTTGCGATTCACCTGCTGTCCGCCGACCAGACTGCCGAAGCCTATGCCTTTGCCGGCAAGGGCAAGGACAAGGCCAAAGGCGTCGAGTGGCAACTGAGCGAGCTGGGCAACCCGCTGCTGACCAAGGCCACGGCGATCATCGAGTGCGAACTGTGGCGCGAGTACGACGGCGGTGACCACGCGATCATCGTCGGTGCGGTGAAGAACCTGGTGTTACCGGCCGAGCCGGTGACACCGATGGTTTACCACAAAGGCAAGCTCGGCGCCCTGCCGCCTTTGGGCTGACCTTCGAGATTTTGGGGCCGCTGCGCGGCCCTTTCGCGACGCAAGGCCGCTCCTACAGGAGATCGCGGTCACTTGTAGGAGCGGCCTTGTGTCGCGAAAGGGCTGCACAGCAGCCCCAGAATTTCAGCAACACCCCATTTTTCAGGGGCCGCGCTAATCGTCTCACCCTCGGTTGCGGCCCCTGTTTTATTCCGGAGTACTGCGCATGAGCAATGAAAAGTACGAAAAAGGCCTGCAGATCCGCACCCAGGTGCTGGGCGAGGAGTACGTCAACCGCTCGATCCAGAACGCCGACGCGTTCACCAAGCCGCTGCAGGAGCTGGTCACCGAATACTGCTGGGGCCACGTCTGGGGCCGCGAAGGCCTCTCGCTCAAAGAGCGCAGCATGATAAACTTGGCCATGATTTCCGCGCTCAACCGGCCCCACGAGCTCAAGCTGCACATTCGCGGCGCATTGCGTAATGGCCTGAGCCGTGAACAGATTCGCGAGATCCTGCTCCAGGTCGGCATTTATTGCGGCGTACCCGCGGCGGTGGACAGCTTCCGCCTGGCCCGCGAAGCGTTCGCTGAAGCCGATGCGGAGTCAACCCGTTAACACCGGGCTGTTCGAACCCACGCAAGGAGCACCCAAGGTTCGTGGTGCTGTTGCGGTTGCGGCCGAGCCGCCTCTTTAAGAGCGCACTTGATGAAACGCCAGCCACTCGACGACAGCTTCAAGGTCAACCGCAACCCCGTTACCCTGCGCGAAATCGTGCTCGACAAGCTGCGCGCCGCGATCATGAACTTCCACCTGCTGCCCGGCGACCGCCTGGTCGAGCGCGACCTCTGCGACCGCCTCGGCGTCAGCCGCACCTCGGTACGCGAAGCCCTGCGCCACCTGGAATCCGAAGGCCTGGTGGAATTCGCCGACGCCAAGGGCCCGCGCGTGGCCATCATCACCCTGGAAGACGCCCGCGACATCTACGAGCTGCGTTGCGTGCTCGAAGGCCTGATCGTGCAGCTGTTCACCCTCAACGCCAAGGCCAAGGACATCCGTGCCCTGGAACGCGCGCTGGAGGTCAACCGCGAAGCCCTGGAAGAAGGCGAGCTGCAACAGGTGCTGGATTCGGTGCAAGGCTTCTACGACGTGCTGCTGGAAGGCTCCGGCAACCAGGTGGCGGCGCAACAGCTGCGCCAGTTGCAGGCACGCATCAGCTACCTGCGCGCCACCTCGGTGTCGCAGGAAAACCGCCGCGGCGCCAGCAACCGCGAAATGGAAAAAATCGTCGAGGCGATCAAGGGCGGGGATCCGCTGGTGGCCCACCAGGCCTCGGTCGACCACGTCCGCGCCGCCGCCAAGGTGGCCCTGGACTACCTGCGCCAGAAGCAGGATGACAACGCCAAGGTGCGCGACATTGTCGAGCCTCTGGCCCTCAAGGATCCACGTATATAAACACCGTATAGGCCGCTGATCATGCCCAACGCCCCGCGCTACTGCCCGCACTGCACCACGGAACTGGCCCGGGGCGTTCCCACAGGCGATACCCACGAACGCCTGCACTGCACCGGCTGCGGTTTTATCCACTATATCAACCCGAAGATCATCGCCGGCTGCATCATCGAACGCGAAGGCAAGTACCTGCTGTGCCAGCGCGCCATCCCGCCGCGCCCGGGCACCTGGACCTTGCCGGCAGGGTTCATGGAGGCAGGCGAGACCACCGAGCAGGCGGCCCTGCGCGAAGTGTGGGAAGAAAGCGGCGTGCGCGCGGATATCGTCTCGCCGTACTCGATCTTCAGCGTGCCCAAGATCTCCGAGGTGTACATCATCTTCCGCGCCATCGCCACCGAAGAAACCGGGCAGTATGGGCCGGAAACGCTGGCGTACAAGTTTTTCGAGCCGGATGAAATCCCGTGGGACGAGATCTATTACCCGGCCATCCGGCAGATTCTCGAGCGTTACATCCTCGAGCGGCAGGCTGGGGTGTATGGCATCTACATGGGTAATGACGACACTGGCAAGGTGCACTTCATGCGTTAGCCTGTGCCGGCCCTATCGCCGGCAAGCCAGCTCCCACAGGTACTGCACAGGCGCTGGCCATTGTGGTGACCCTGTGGGAGCTGGCTTGCCGGCGATAGGGCCACTGAAGCCAGCACAAATCCCTCGCCAACCGGCTATTCTCGGTGCACCCTAATGGCCTTGAGCAAAAGGACCGGCAGCGCACATGGTTAAATGGCTAGACGGCGGCGGATTGATGGCCGAACACATCCGCAACCACGACTGGGCCACCACCGCCCTTGGCCCGCTGGAGCACTGGCCCGACGCCCTGAAAACCAGCGTGGCCCTGTGCCTGGCCTCGCGCTTTCCGCAGGCCGTGCTCTGGGGCCCGCAACTGCTTACCCTGCACAATGATGCCTTCGCCCAGATCCTCGGGCAAAAGCCAATGGCCCTGGGCAGGCCATTCAGTGAGGTGTGGCAAGAAGCCTGGTCCGACATCGCCAGCATGGCCGACCGTGCACTGGCTGGCGAGGCCGTGTACATCGAAGACTTCCCGCTCATCATCAACCGTAATGGCAGCCCAGAGCGCGCCTATTTCACCTTCTGCTACAGCCCCATCCGCGGCCACGACGGCAAGGTGCTGGGCATGCTCGACACGGTTACCGAAACCACGGCCAGCGTGCTGGCCAACCAGCGCCTGAAGTTCCTCGACGACCTCGGCCGCGCCGTTGCCGACGCCACTGACCCGGACCAGATTCTGGCCATCACCACTCGCCGGCTGCTCGAGCACCTGCACCTGTCGAGTTGCGCGTACGCAGTGATGGAGCCCGACGAAGACGGCTTCACCATTTGTGGCGACGCCGTAGCACCCGGCTCGCCGCACTTGGTCGGGCAATACCAGTTGCACGACTTCGGCAAGCTGGCACTCAGCCGCCTGCGCAGCGGCCTGGCCCTGGTAATCAATGACAACCTGCGCGAGCTGGCCTCCGAGGAGGCCGCCACCTTCCAGGCGATCGGTATCACCTCAACCATATGCATGCCACTGATCAAGGGCGGCCGGCTGACCGCGCTGATGGCCATCCACGACAAGGCGCCCCGTGCATGGACGCACTATGAACAGACGCTGATCAGCGAAGTCACCGAACGCTCCTGGGCGCATATACAGCGGGTGCAGGCACACGCCGCCGCCCGTGAGGCGGTGGCTGCGCTGGAAGCACTGAATGCCACCCTGGAACACCGTGTCGACGAGCGCACCGCCCAGTTGCTGCACACCGAAGCCGTGCTGCGCCAGACGCAGAAGCTGGAA
Source organism: Pseudomonas sp. NPDC089407 (assembly GCF_044900445.1). NCBI lineage: Bacteria > Pseudomonadati > Pseudomonadota > Gammaproteobacteria > Pseudomonadales > Pseudomonadaceae > Pseudomonas > Pseudomonas sp. NPDC089407. The sequence goes on along the minus strand of NZ_JBJDNB010000040.1, from coordinate 5,030 downwards.
GCCATCGGCCAGCTGACCGGCGGCGTGGCCCATGACTTCAACAACCTGCTGACCATCATTCGCTCGTCACTGCACTTCCTGCGCCGCCCAAGCCTCGACGACAAACGCCGTGAGCGCTACCTCAAGACCATGTCCGACACCGTCGACCGTGGCGCCAAGCTGACCGGCCAGTTACTGGCGTTTGCCCGCCGCCAGGCCCTCAGCCCGCAGCTGTTCGAGGCCGGGCCGCGGCTGGAGGCCATGGCCGACATGCTCGACACCGCCACGGGCGCGCGCATCCAGATCGAGTTGCAGTTGCCGCATGCGCCCTGCCACATCCGCGCCGACCTCAGTCAGCTGGAAACCGCGGTGATCAACCTGATGCTCAATGGCCGCGATGCCATGGCTGGCGAGGGCACCTTGCAACTGCGCCTGCAAGCCGACCAGCGCTTGCCGGCCCTGCGCGGCCAACCATCACAACCTGGCCAGTTCGCAGCGATTTCGGTCAGCGACAGTGGCACCGGCATCGCCGCCGAATTGCTTGAGCGCATCTTCGACCCGTTCTTCACCACCAAGGCGCCGGGCGAAGGCACTGGCCTTGGCCTGTCGCAGGTGTTCGGTTTTGCCAAGCAGTCCGGCGGCGATGTGCAGGTGAACAGCCTCCCCGGCCAAGGCACCACCTTTACCTTGTACCTGCCGCAGGAGGACCCACCTGCCGCAGCGCCCGAAGCAGCCTCAACCAGCTGCCAGCCGCACGCACAGGGCGAACGGCGGCGGATACTGGTGGTAGAAGACACCCCCGAACTGGGCAACTTCACTGCGCAAATCCTTGAAGACCATGGCTACCGGATCAGCTACGCGCGTTCGGCGGAAGAGGCTCTGGCACAACTGACCGGCCCGGCAGGCAATTTTGATGCGGTGTTTACCGATGTGGTCATGCCCGGTATGGGTGGGCTGGCGCTGGCCCGTGAGCTGCGCCGCCAACGTCCGCAGCTGCCGATTATCCTGACTTCGGGGTATAGCGAAGCGATTGCCGAAGGTGGCCATCAGGGGTTCGCCTTTCTGGCTAAACCCTATTCGGCAGAGCAGGTGTGCCAGATGCTCGGCAAAATACTGGGCAACTGAAGCCGGGAGGCGCTCAACGGCGCCCCTCTGCCAGCATACGCACTGCCAGCCCTGCCAGCACCGTACCCATCAGCCAGCGCTGAACCTGTTGCCACAGCGGCCTGCCAGCCAGGAACACGGCGACCGACCCGGCCATGACCGCGATCAGCGCGTTGACCGAGACGCTGATGGCAATCTGTGTCGAACCCAGTACCAGCGACTGCAGCAGTACGCTGCCATGGCCCGGCTCGATGAATTGCGGCATCAGCGACAGGTACATGACGGCAATCTTGGGGTTGAGCAGGCTGGTGGCAAAGCCCATGGTGAACAGCCGCCGTGGGCTGTCGGCGGGCAAGTCACGGACCTGGAAAGGTAAACGACCACCGGGGCGCAGCGCCTGCCAGGCCAGGTACAACAGGTACAGCGCGCCACCGATGCGCAGCGCGTCGTAGGCAAAAGGCACCGCCATTACCAGCGCGGTAATGCCCAATGCGGCACAGAACATGTAGATGACAAAACCCAGGGCTACACCGCCCAACGATATCAACCCGGCCTTGCGGCCCTGGCAGATCGAGCGAGAGATCAGGTAGATCATGTTCGGCCCCGGGGTCAGGACCATGCCCAGGCAGATCAGGGCGAAGGTGAGCAGTTGGGTAGTTTCGGGCATGAAGCACATCCTGGTTGTGCGTTTGGGTCGAGCGAGTTTATCCCAGGCTTTTCATTCCGTCTGTACTGGCCTCATCGCCGGCAAGCCAGCTCCCACAGGGTTACCACAATGCCCAGCGTCTGTGCGTTACCTGTGGGAGCTGGCTTGCCGGCGATAGGCCCCTGAGGTCAACCCATTTGCCCGGCTATCAGTCCCAATGCCACAGTAATCATCGCCACCCCCGACACCCGCCCGACCAGCCTGGCCGCGCCCGGCCGGGTGCTCAGCACAGCCTTGGCGCCATACCCCACCAGCGAATAGATCACCAGGGAACTGCACAGGTGCACCAGCCCCAGCAGCAAGATCTGCACCGGCACCGGCCAGCTCGATTGCGGGTCGGTGAATTGCGGCAGCAAAGCCAGGAACAGCAGGAACACTTTGGGGTTCAGGCCGCTGACGCAGAACCCCTTCATTGCCCAGCGCGAGCCCGACTCCCCAGCCCCACTCTGCCCGGCCGACGGCAATGCCGGGCTCAGCAACAGGTTGCCGCCCAGCCACAGCAGGTAGCTGCACCCCGCCAGGGTCAGCAACGTCAGCGCCAGCGGATGGCCCGCCAGCAGGCTGCCAACCCCGGCCGCTACCACCAGGGTGGCAAGGAAATGCCCCGACAACATCCCCGCCACCGCGGGCATCACCCAGCGCCCGCGCATCCCTGCCGAAATGGCATAGGCCCAATCGGCACCGGGGGTAATCACGAACAGCATCGACACGGCCCAAAATGCCGTCAGCACACTGATAGCCACTTGAATCTTCCTTATCTACTGCTTTGCGATAGCGAAAGATTACGGATTCCTTCCGGGGATTTTCTTTCGTATATTCCCCCTGAGCATTCATTTAATGGAAGATTCTTCCTCTTGGACAGAACTGATCGAAAAATCCTTGCCGAGCTGCAAAAAGACGGTCGGCTGTCGGTGACCGAACTGGCCGACCGGGTGGGGCTTAGCCTGTCGCCCTGCCATCGGCGCTTGAAGGCACTGGAGGAATGCGGGGCGATTCTGGGTTACCACGCCCGCCTGGCGCCGAGCGCGCTGGGGCTGAACTTCGCCGCGCTGGTGTTCGTCACCCTGCGCGAAGTGACCCGCCAGCCGGTGGCGGACTTTGAAGCGGCATTGGCCGAAATACCTCAGATTGTCGAGGCGCAGCGGCTGTTCGGTGACCCGGATTACCTACTGCATGTGGTGGCCAAGGACCTGCCGGCGTTTCAGAAACTGTATGACGAGCAGCTGACCAGCATTCCCAATGTGAAGCGCCTGAGTTCGACATTGGTGATGAAAGAAGTGATTCAGGATCGGTTGTTGCCGATGTAGCTGTTTTCTCCTGTGCTGGCCTCTTCGCGGGTAAACCCGCTCCTACAACAGCAACGCAGCCCGTTGCAGGAGCGGGTTTACCCGCGAAGAGGCCGGCACAGGCAACATTTTCATCTGCCCTGAAAACGCGCACATCGCACCACCACTGCCCACCAAGAACAACCCTTAAACCCGCCAACCCCTCTACCCCAAGCCCTCCAGCCAACTGGCACCCTCCTTGCTATCGTCACCCGCTTAAGCTTTTGTCAGCCTTAGGTTTTTTAAGGTTTATGGGTACATATTTACTAATTTCTCGTTATCCCCGCGCCCCGCATCATCGCTCCAACAAGAACGCGTCGCCCTTCGCCGGCACGCCCCCGGGCAATTCCCGATGCCCTACCTTGCCTTGGAGTCAGTCATGACCAGTGCAGCCAATTCGGCACCCCTGATAGAAAAACACACGATCGGCTATGTGCCGCCGGAAGACCGCCATGGAAAGGTAAGGGATCTGTTCACACTGTGGTTCGGCGGCAACATCGCGCCGCTGCCCATCGTTACCGGCGCGCTCGGCGTGCAATTGTTTCACCTGAACCTGGTGTGGGGCATCGTCGCCATCTTGGTTGGCCACCTGGTCGGTGGCGTGCTGATGGCCCTGCACTCGGCCCAGGGCCCACAGATGGGCATCCCGCAAATGATCCAGAGCCGCGCCCAGTTCGGTACCCTCGGCGCGCTGCTGGTGGTGGTGATTGCCGGTGTGATGTACATCGGTTTCTTTGCCTCCAACATCGTGCTTGCCGGCAAGTCGCTGCATGGCGTGGTCGATGCCGTGCCGGTACCGGTGGGCATCGTCATCGGTGCGCTGGGTTCGGGCATCATCGGCATCATCGGCTACCGCTTCATCCATGTCCTCAACCGCATCGGCACCTGGGTGCTGGGCATCGGTATCGTGGTCGGCTTCGGCTACATCTTCACCCACGTACAGAGCGACGACTTCCTTACCCGCGGCGGCTTCAACCTGGCCGGCTGGCTGGCCACGGTGTCGCTGGCGGCGCTGTGGCAGATCGCCTTTGCGCCCTATGTGTCGGACTACTCACGCTACCTGCCGGCAGACGTGAAAGTCAGCTCGACCTTCTGGACCACCTACCTCGGCTCGGCCCTGGGTTCGAGCCTGTCGTTCATCTTCGGCGCCGTGGCGGTGCTGGCAATCCCTGCCGGTATGGACACCATGGACGCGGTCAAGCTGGCCACCGGCACCCTTGGCCCGATCATGCTGGTGCTGTTCCTGCTCAGCGTGATCAGCCACAACGCCCTCAACCTGTATGGCGCGGTGCTGTCGATCATTACCCTGGTGCAAACCTTCGCCTACCGCTGGATCCCTACCGCCAAAAGCCGTGCCGTGCTGTCGCTGATCGTACTGTCGGCCTGCTGCGTGGTGGCAGTGTTCGCCTCGGCAGACTTCATCGGCCACTTCGTCGACATGGTACTGGTGCTGCTGGTGGTGCTGGTGCCATGGACGGCAATCAACCTGATCGACTTCTATGCCATTCACAAGGGGGACTATGACATCCAGTCGATCTTCCAGGTTGATGGCGGTATCTACGGGCGTTACAACCCGCAGGCGCTGATCGCCTACGCCGTGGGTATCGTGGTGCAGATCCCGTTCATGAACACGCCGCTGTATGTCGGGCCGATTTCTGAGCACATCAATGGCGCTGACCTGTCGTGGCTGGTGGGGCTGGCGGTGACTTCACCGCTGTACTGGTGGCTGGCCAGCCGTGACAGCGCTTACCGTCGCCGGCAAACCAGTGCCAAGTTGGCCATGGGGAACTGAGTAGATCTGTACCGACCTCTTCGCGGGTAAACCCGCTCTCATAGAACAAACTCTAACTTATTGATTTAGCGAAACTTGTGGGAGCGGGCTTGTCCCGCGAACACCGGCAAAGCCGGTGCCAGAC
>NZ_JBJDNB010000039.1:0-64260 GCF_044900445.1 Pseudomonas sp. NPDC089407 | reverse complement strand
GGGCCTCAGCGCTTGACGGGCATCCATGCCCGTCACCTCCCTCCGCAAGCCCTTCGCTCGGCCTCCTGAAGTCGCAATCTGTGTCGCCTGGACTACCGCGCGCTTAGAAGCAAGAGCAAGAGCAAGAGCATCGCTGTCAGATGCTGCTTCCATCCTGCATCAATGCCCCGCCGACGCCGGCCCCGCCTTGGCGGTAAACGGTGGTTTGGCAAACCACACCAACAGGATCAACCCGGCAAACACCCAGGTCATCAAGGTGAAGTAGTCCACCGTGGACATCATGTAGGCCTGCCCGTTGAGTATCTGCTCCAGCTGCGCATAACTCTGCGGGCTGGCCCCGCCCAGCTGCTCAAGCGTATGCCGCGTCGCCGGGTCGAACTGGCTGATGTTCTCACTCAGGTAGGCATGATGCTGGTCCGCCCGCCGAATCCAGATCCACGTCGTCAACGAGGCCGCAAAACTCCCGCCCAACGTCCGCAGGAAGGTCGCCAACCCCGAACCGTCGGCAATCTGGTGCGGCGGCAGGTCAGACAACAGGATGCTCAGGGTCGGCATAAAGAACAGCGCCACACCAATCCCCATGAACAACTGCACCAACGCCACATGCTGGAAGTCCACCTCACTGGTGAACCCGGCCCGCATGTAGCAGCTGGTACCGATCGCCAGGAACGCCAGCCCCGCCAGCACCCGCAGGTCGAAACGGTGCGCATACTTGCCCACGAACGGCGACATGATCACCGGCAGCAAGCCGATAGGCGCGACCGCCAGGCCTGCCCAGGTCGCGGTGTACCCCATCTGCGTCTGCAACCATTGCGGCAGGATCAGGTTGATTCCGAAGAACCCCGCATAGCCCCCGACCAGCACAATGGTGCCAACGCGGAAGTTACGGTGCACAAACAGGCGCAGGTTGACCACCGGGTGGCGGTCGGTCAGCTCCCAGATCACGAACACCGCCAGGAACACCACCGAAATCAAGCTGCCAACAATGATGAACGACGACTCGAACCAGTCCAGGTCGTTGCCTTTGTCCAGTACCACCTGCAACGCACCCACGCCGACAATCAGCGTCAGCAGGCCGATGTAGTCCATCGGCTGGCGGCTGGTGACCACCGGCCGCGTGCGCATCTGCTGGCGCACCACGGCAGCGGCGAACAGGCCGATCGGTATGTTGATGAAGAAAATCCATGGCCAGCTGTAACTGTCAGTGATCCAGCCACCCAGAATCGGCCCGGCAATCGGCGCCACCACCGTGACCATCGCCAGCAATGCCAGGGCCATCCCCCGTTTCGCCGGGGGGTAGACGGCAATCAGCAACGTCTGGGTCATAGGGTACAACGGCCCGGCAACGACACCTTGCAGCACACGAAAGCCGACCAGCTCCGGCATCGACTGGGCAATACCGCACAAGAACGACGCCAGCACGAACAGCAGCGTGGCCCAGATGAACAGCTTCACCTCACCAAAACGCCGGCTTAGCCAGCCGGTCAGCGGCAAGGCGATGGCGTTGCTCACCGCAAACGAAGTGATGACCCAGGTGCCCTGCTCGTAGCTCACCCCCAGGTTGCCGGAAATGGTCGGCAAGGCCACGTTGGCAATGGTGGTGTCGAGCACCTGCATGAATGTCGCCAGCGACAGGCCGATGGTAGTCAGCAGCAGGCTTGGCGGCGTGAACTGGGCAGCGGCGTTGTTGCTCATCGCTGCGCCGTCTTGCCAGGTGCGCTGTTTTCATGAATCAGCTGGGCAATCAGGTTGTCGGCCTCGACCAGTTGGCGGTCATACACCTGGGTGGTGTAGCTGGCTTTCTGCGGTGGCTGCTGGGCCAGCGTCGGGCCGCTCTGGTCGTGCAGGTCGACTTCCACCACGGTGGACAGGCCAATGCGCAGCGGGTGGTCCTTGAGTTGCTCGGGGCTCAGGTGAATACGCACCGGTACCCGCTGGACAATCTTGATCCAGTTGCCGGTGGCGTTCTGCGCCGGCAACAGGGCGAAGGCGCTGCCGGTGCCGGCGCCAAGGCTGTCGACCGTGCCGCTGTACTTGACCTCGCCGCCGTACAGGTCGGCGCTGATTTCAACCGGCTGGCCGATGCGCATGTCACGCAACTGGGTTTCCTTGAAGTTGGCGTCGATCCACACCTGGTCCAGCGGGATCACGGCCATGGTCGCGGTGCCCGGCTGCAGGCGCTGGCCCAGTTGCACGGTGCGCTTGGCAACGTAGCCGGTAACCGGCGCCACCAGCGTGGTGCGGGCGTGGTCGAGGTAGGCCTGACGCAGGTCGGCGGCAGCGGCCATGACCTCGGGGTGCGAGGACACCACGGTGTCGTCGACCAGCGCACTGCTGGTGCTGAGCTGCTGGCGCGCGCTGTTCACGGCAGCCTGGGCCACGCTCAGGTCATCGCGGGCATGGGACAGCTCTTCGGCGGCAATCGCGCCGCTGTCGGCCAGCACCTTGCGCCGGTTAAAGTCCTGCTGAGCCTTGCGCAGTTCGGCCTGACGGGTTTCCAGCTGGGCCTTGAGCGAATCGACGTTGCTGTACAGCCCACGCACCTGGCGCACGCTGCGCGCCAGCTTGGCTTCGGCGGACTGCAGGGCCACTTCGCTGTCGGCCGGGTCGAATTGCAGCAGCACCTGGCCGGCATGCACCAGGTCGCCGTCATCGGCGCCAATGCTGGTGACGGTGCCGGTGACCAACGGGGTGATCTCCACCACGTTGCCGTTCACGTAGGCGTCGTCAGTGCTTTCGTGCCAGCGGCCGACCAGGCTGTACCAGGCCCAGGTGCCGATAGCGGCAAGGACCACCAGCAACAGCAGGCCTAGCAGCCAGGCCTTGCGCTTACGCGACGGCTCGGGTGCTGCGGTGGGAGTCGGGGTGTCTGCGGGAGTGGCCATGACAATACCTTGGATAATTCGTGACAGGGATCAACGGTCGCCGAAACGGCGGATCGTCAACGGGTCGCCAGCCGCGAGCAGGACCTTGGCCAGCAGGCCTTCCAAGGTCTCCAGCTCTTCTGGGGCCAGCACGCCGCACAATTCGTTCATGGCGGCGGCGCCGATTTCCGGCAGGCGGTCGGCCAGGCGCTGGCCGTCGGCGCTAAGCGCCAGGCGCACCTGGCGGCGGTCGTCGGCGCAGCGGTTGCGCACGATCAGTTCCTTCTGCTCGAGGCGGTCGAGCATGCGGGTAATCGAGCCGCTGTCCAGGCCCAGGTAGCGGCACAGCTCGGCCGGTGTATCCACCTGGTACTGGGTAACGATGATCAACACCTTGAACTGCGCGGCGGTGACGCCCTCTGACTCGAGGTGCCAGTCGAGAATGCGATCCTTCAGGATCGCCGCGCGGCCAAGCAGCATGCCGATGGCGCAGGTCTGGAAGTTTTCGGGAGAGAAGTGGGCCATCGGTGACTGCTCGGGTAATTGTGTAAAAATATTACTGCCTAGGCAGTGAATGTCAAAGCTTTGATTAGCCAGCTATGTAAAATTTCATGATTTGCTGCTTCAGGCGCTTTCGATGCAGGGCCCTTGCAGCCTTGCTGAAGCCATGAGCGAACGGCCGGAACGCTACCCCGCCACCCGCACCAACCCGAGGTCAATCCCCACATGCACCAGCTCGGCTTGCGAGCTGACCTGCAGCTTGCTCTTGAGCAAGGTCAGGTGGTTGGACACGGTCTTGGCACTGATGCACAGCTGCTCGGCAATCACTCGCGCCGGGGTACCCTTGGCCAGCATGGTGAAAATCTCCAGTTCACGCTGGGTCATGCGCTGCAGACGCGGGTCGCTTTCGCCTTGGGGTGCGTTGCAGGCCAACTGCGTAGCCAATGGCTGCTCTATGTAGGCATGCCCGGCCAGCACGCGCTGCACCGCCTCGATCAGTACCTCGGGCGCCGAGTTCTTGGTCAGGTAGCCCGAAGCCCCTGCCTCCAGCGCCTGGCGCACCAGCGGCAGCTCGTCGTGCATGCTGAAGAACAACACCCGTAGCTGCGGCAGGCGCTGGCGCAGGCGGCGGGTGGTTTCCAGCCCGCTGATGCCCGGCAGGCCAAAGTCCATGATCACCAGGTTAGGCACCTGTTCCTGCACCCGGGCCAGCGCCTCTTCACCACTGGCGGCCTCGCGCACCTGCATGGTCGGCAACACCGCCCGCAACAGGCTGGCATAGCCCTGGCGCACCACGGCATGGTCATCGACCAATACGATATTCATCACAGCTCCTTGGGAATGTTCAGGGCCAGCGCCCAGCCGCCACCCGGGCGGCTGAGGATGCGTAAGTCACCGCCCAGGCTACGGGCGCGTTCGGCCATCGAGTGCAGGCCAACCCCGGGGCGCTGGGGTTGCTGCGCACCGCAGCCATTGTCACGCACCCACAGGCGCAACCCCTTGGCGCTACGCTGCAGGCGCACCCGCACCTGGCTGGCACCGGCATGCCGGGCGACGTTGGTCAGCGCCTCCTGCAGCAGCCGGTACAAATGCGTCCTGCTCGGCCCGGGCAACGCTGGCAGATGCTCGCCCACCCGCAGGCGACAATCGATACCCTGGCTGGCCTGCCACTGGCTGACCAACACACCGAAGGCTTCGGCCAGCGGCATGTGCTGCAGCGCTACCGGATACAAGTCATGCACCAGCGCTCGAAAGCCTTGCTGCAAACGCTCGCAGTTAAGCTCCAGCGCCTGCGCTGTCTGCTCGACCACCGCGGGCTGGTCGGCAGCCAAGCGCAGCAAGCAGCCCTGGGCGCGGATACCGGCCAGGTATTGCCCGAGATCGTCGTGCAGGGTCTGCGCCAGCCGGGTACGTTCCTGCTCCTGTACCGCCAGCAGGGCCTGGGTCAGTTGGGTATTGTCGGCACGGGCCTGCTCCAGGTTTGCGGCCATGCGGTTGAAGTGCTCCGCCAACTGGCGCGCTTCCGGCAGCCCGGCCTCGCGCAGGCGCGCCGTCAGTTGCCCGGCCGAAACCTGGCGCAATGCCCCCAACAGCTCATCCAGCAAACCCATGGCCCGGTGCACGGCCCAGCGAATGGTCACCAGGCTCAACAACAACGCCAGCCCGCACAGGCTAATCAGTTGCTGCAACGAGTCCCAGACTTCGTCGATTTCATCGCGCGCATCCACGGCTATCAACACCCGGCGCCCATCACTCAGCTCCAGCAGCCGGCCACTGCGGTGGGGCTCGCCGAACAGCTGGTGGCCCAGCCAGGCATCGATCCCGGCTTGGCCTGGCTCTGGCGCTGCCTGCCCCGCTGCCAGCCAGTGCACCCGTACATGGCGCAGGTTCTGCGTCAGGCTCGGTTGCAGGCTGGCCGGGTCGCGCGCGGTGCTGTCGGCAAGGTAGGTCACCACGGCTTCGGCAGACTGCAGCTCACGCTCGACGTCGGCCACCGCCTGGTGCAGCAGCACCCCGGCACAGGCCACTGTCAGCAGGGCGAAGCAGCCAGTGACCCAAAGGTTGATGCGCCATAGCGCAGGCAGGTTGATGAGGCGCATGGCGGTTCTCTTCAGGGGCGCTGCGGTCCATCGTAAAACCGCAGCAGCCGCGCGAATTTACTACCTTGGTACCGCCCGGGCGGTACTTTCTGCATATTTCCCGTTGCCGACGCGCTTCCTATGCTGGCGCCATCTGCCGTGGAGTGTGATATGCGCCAGCCTGCCCACCTTGCCCTGACCTGCCTGCTGGCCTTGGCTGCGACGTTTGCGGCTGCTGTCGCACCCGCCGCACCAGGCCAGGCTGCTGAGCCGTTGCAAGTGCGCATTGGCTACCTGGGCTACCGCCCCGACCCGGGCCCGCTGCTGTCCACTGTCATCCCCGAACCCGACGATGCCGGGCTGCAAGGCGCCGAACTGGCGATTGTCGACAGCAATAGCACCGGGCGCTTCCTGAAGCAGCAGTTCCAGCTGGCCAGCGCCAGCGTCGACAGCCCCGAGGCCTTGCTGCAGGCGGCCAAGGCCCAGCACGACCAGGGCCTGCGCCTGTTCGTGGTGAATGCCCCGGCCACCAGCCTGCGCGCGCTGTCTGCCGCGCTGCCCGACAGCCTGCTGTTCAATGCCGGCAGCCCCGACGACAGCCTGCGCAGCAACCAGTGCCTGGGCAATGTGCTGCACAGCCTGCCGGGCCGGGCCATGCTGGCCGATGCTTTGGTGCAGTTCCTGGTGCTGCGCAAATGGCAACGGGCCTTGCTGGTGGTCGGCCAGACCGAAGACGACCGGGCCTACGCCGCCGCCCTGCGCCGTTCGGTGAAGCGCTTTGGGGTACAACTGGTGGCGGAAAAAACCTGGACCTTCGACAACGACCAGCGCCGCAGCGCCCAGGCCGACATGCCGCTGTTCACGCAAACCGCCGAATACGACGTGGTGCTGGTGGCCGACGAGCGCGGCGACTTTGGCGAATACCTGCCCTACCAGACCTGGTACCCGCGCCCGGTGGCCGGCACCCAGGGGATGACCCCCACTGGCTGGCACAAGACCGTGGAAACCTTTGGTGCGGCGCAGCTGCAAAAGCGCTTCGAAGCCCAGGCCGGGCGCTGGATGAACGACCGCGACTTTGCTGCCTGGATGGCCGTGCGCAGCGTCGCCAGTGCGGTCAGCAAGCTGCGCCAGGCCGAGCCGCGCGCGGTGCAGCAACTGTTGCTGAGCGAGCAGTTGCCGCTGGACGGTTTCAAGGGCCGCAAGCTCAGTTACCGGCCTTGGAACGGCGAACTGCGCCAACCGATCCCGCTGGTGCAACCGCGGGCCTTGGTCAGCACCTCGCCACAGGAAGGCTTCCTGCACCCCTTCAACGAAATGGACAGCCTGGGCTATGACAAGCCCGAAGTGACCTGCAGCTACCCCTGAGCCGACCACCACAACAACAAGGAATTCGCCATGTGCCGCCCCCTCTTCCCTCGGGCCCTGCTTTACCCCAGCCTGCTGACGGGCGCCCTGGCGCTGGCCAGCGGCCACGCCGTGGCCGCCACCGCCTGGGTGTCCAACGAAAAGGACAACAGCCTCAGCCTGATCGACATGCAGACCCTGCAGGTCACCGATACCCTGCCGGTGGGCCAGCGCCCGCGTGGCCTGCTGCTGTCGCATGACAACAAGCTGCTGTACATCTGCGCCAGCGATTCCGACCGGGTACAGGTGATGGACGTGGCCACGCGCAAGATCATGAAGGAGCTGCCCTCCGGCAAAGACCCCGAGCAGTTCGCCCTGCACCCCAACGACCGCTGGCTGTACGTGTCCAACGAAGACGACGCGCTGGTGACGGTGATCGACACCGTGACCGACAAGGTGCTGGGGCAGATCGATGTCGGCATCGAGCCCGAAGGCATGGCGGTCAGCCCCGACGGCAAGTGGGCGGTCAACACCAGTGAAACCACCAACATGCTGCACTGGATCGACACCAGCACCCAGACCCTGGCCGACAGCACCCTGGTCGATCAGCGCCCGCGCTTTGTCGAGTTCAACCAGGACGGAACAAAACTGTGGGCCTCGGCGGAAATCGGCGGCACGGTGACCATCCTCGACGTGGCCACGCGCCAGGTGCTGAAAACCCTGAACTTCCAGATCAAGGGCGTGCACCCGGACAAGGTCCAGCCGGTGGGCATCAAGCTCAGCGCCGATGGCAAGTACGCCTTCGTCGCCCTCGGCCCGGCCAACCATGTGGCGGTGATTGATGCCAAAACCTTTGAGGTGCTTGACTACCTGTTGGTCGGGCGGCGGGTCTGGCAGCTGGCGTTCACCCCGAATCAGAGCCAGTTGCTGGCGACCAACGGGGTCAGCGGCGACGTGTCGGTGATTGACGCAAAAACCCTGAAAGTGCTCAAGTCGGTGAAGGTCGGGCGCTACCCTTGGGGTGTGGTGGTAACACCATGAACGCCCTCGAAGTCACTGGCGTGAGCTTCGCCTATGGCCCGCGTGAAGCGCTCAAGCAGGTCGGCTTCAGTCTCGCGCCCGGGCGCTTCGCCGCGCTGCTGGGCCCCAACGGCGCCGGCAAGTCGACCTTGATCGCTCTGCTTACCCGCCTGTACGACGTGCAGCAGGGCGACATCCGCGTGTGCGGCTGCTCGCTGCGCGACGCCCCGCGCACGGCCCTGCGCCAGCTGGGCGTGGTGTTTCAGCAAAGCACCCTGGACCTGGACCTGAGCGTCGAGCAGAACCTGCGCTACCACGCCGCGTTGCATGGTTTGTCGCGGCGCCAGAGCAGCCAGCGGGTCGAGGCCGAACTGGCTCGCCAGGGCCTGGGCGAACGCCGCCATGATCGCGTGCGCGAGCTGAACATCGGCCATCGCCGGCGGGTGGAAATTGCCCGCGCGCTGCTGCACGAACCGCGCCTGCTGCTGCTCGACGAAGCCAGTGTCGGCCTCGACCCGGCCAGCCGCCTGGCACTCAACCAGCACCTGCGGCGGCTGTGCCGCGAGCAGCAGCTAAGCGTGCTGTGGGCCACCCACCTGCTGGACGAAGTACAACCCAGCGACGACCTGCTGATCCTCCATCAGGGTCGCCTGGTGGCTAGCGGCACCGCCGATGCGCTGAGCCTGGAGCACGGCGGCGACCTCGACAGCGCCTTTGCCCGCCTGACCAGCGCGCCCACAGGAGCCCATGCCCGATGAACGCTTACTGGCAATGTTTCAACGGCATCATGCTGCGCGAATGGCTGCGCTTCGTGTTGCAACGCACGCGCCTGCTCAGTGCTTTGGTACGCCCGCTGCTGTGGTTGCTGGTGTTCGCCGCCGGCTTTCGCGCAGCGCTGGGCATCGCGATCATCGAACCCTACACCACCTACATCCCCTACGAGGTGTACATCATCCCCGGCCTGGCCTGCATGATCCTGCTGTTCAACGGCATGCAGGGGTCGTTGTCGATGGTTTATGACCGCGAGATGGGTAGCATGCGCGTGCTGCTGACCAGCCCTTTACCGCGGCCGTTCCTGCTGGGTAGCAAGCTGCTGGCGACCTCGCTGATTTCACTGCTGCAGGTGTATGCCTTCCTGGCCATCGCCTGGGTGTACGGCGTGCAGCCACCGGCTGCGGGGTTGCTGCTGGCACTGCCGGCGTTGCTGCTGGTGGCTTTCATGCTCAGCGCCCTGGGCTTGTTGCTGTCGAATGCCATCCGCCAGTTGGAGAATTTTGCCGGGGTAATGAATTTCGTGATCTTCCCGCTGTTTTTCCTGTCTTCGGCGCTGTACCCGCTGTGGAAGATGCGCGAAGCCAGCGAGTGGCTGTACTGGCTGTGCGCGGTGAACCCGTTTACCCATGCCGTGGAACTGGTGCGGTTTGCATTGTATGAACGGCTGAACCTGCTGGCACTGGCGGTTTGCCTGGGGTTGACTGCGCTGTTCACGCTGCTGGCGATCCTTACCTTCAACCCCCAGCATGCAGCGCTGCGCAAGCCGCGCTGACTAATAGAAGCGATCCTGCAAATGCAATCCCTGTAGGAGCGGCCTTGTGTCGCGATCGGGCTGCAAAGCAGCCCCAAAAATTTCAGCCTTCGCCGCCTGAATTGCTGGGGCTGCTTCGCAGCCCGATCGCGACACAAGGCCGCTCCTACAGGGGCCCGCGTCAAGGCAGATGCAGTGTTTACCGTCTACTACTTTAGTACCGCATTTACTGTCTATCGTCGCATTCACAAAGCACCGCCACTGGCATGTAATGGGCCTATAACAAAAAGGAAAAACCCGATGCCACGTGCCCTGCCCCGGCTGCCACGCCTTTTGCTGGCGGCACTTTCGTTGAGCCTGTCGCTGGGCATTGCCCACGCCGACAGCACGCAGCTGTTCTCTGCCGAAGGCTATCGCACCAGCCTCTACCGCAGCCCGACCCCGCAGCAGGTCGAGGGCGGCCAGGTCATTGACACCACCGCTCTGCAACGTCTGTTGGGCCAGAACCCCAGGCCGGTGCTGATCGACGTCTACCGCCGCCAGTGGCTGCAAGGCCGTTTCATCGAAGACGCCCCCCACACCAACCTCCCCGGCAGCCTGTGGCTGGCCAACACCGGCGACGGCGAACTGAACCCGGCCTGGCAGGCGTACTTTGTGCAAAACCTGGCAAAAGCCACGGCCGGGCACCCGGAGCAACCTGTGGTGTTCTACTGCCGCTCCGATTGCTGGCTGAGCTGGAACGCGGTAAAACGCGCTAAAGCCCTTGGCTATAACAACCTGTACTGGTACCGCGACGGCCTGGACGCCTGGCAGCAGGCCAGCCTGCCGCTGCAGCCGGCGCAACCGGTGCCCTTCCCCTGACATGCTTGCCTGCGTCTGCGTGCCCTGCTCCATCCAATAAAAACAAGGTGAAAGGCCATGTACAAAATTCTGATTGCCGACGATCACCCCCTGTTTCGCGAAGCCATCCATAACGTCATCAGCGATGGTTTCTCGGGCAGCGAAGTCATGGAAACCGCCGACCTGGACAGCGCCCTGGCCCTGACCCAGGCGCATGAGGACCTGGACCTGATCCTGCTCGACCTGAACATGCCTGGCATGCATGGTCTCAATGGCCTGATCACCCTGCGTAACGAAGCGCCGACTACGCCGGTGGTGATCGTTTCGGCCGAGCAGGAAAAGCAGATCGTGCTGCAGGCCATCACCTACGGCGCCGTGGGCTTTATCACCAAGTCATCGCCACGTTCGCAAATGATTGAAGCGATCGAGCAGATCCTCAACGGCAATGTCTACCTGCCACCCGACATCATTCGCGCCCAGAAAAGCAGCACCAGCAGGCGCCATAACAATGCCCCGAGCTTCCCGCCGGAAATGCTCCAGGCCCTCACCCGCAAGCAGCTGCTGGTGCTGGAGCGCATGACCAAGGGCGAATCGAACAAGCAGATCGCCTACACGCTGGATATCGCCGAAACCACGGTCAAGGCGCATGTTTCGGCGATATTGCGCAAGCTCAATGTGCACAACCGGGTACAAGCGATTCTCAGTGCTGGGGATATCGATTTCGCTGATTACCTGCGGCGTTGACCTGTTTCGGCCTATTCGCGGGTAAACCCGCTCCTACAACGATCGCAGTCCCTTGTAGGAGCGGGTTTACCCGCGAATAGGCCGGCGCTATGAAATGCTGCTGCCCAGCAAATGGCTCATCGCTGTCTTCAACTTCAACGGCCGCACCGGCTTGTGCATCAAGGTATGGCCCAACTCGCGAATCTGCAGCTTGAGCTCGTTGCTGTAGTTGGCAGTAATCATCAACGCGGGCAGTGGTTGGGTGCGCCGGGCATTGATCCGCGCCACGGCGTCGACACCATTGCAGTCATTGTCCAGGTGGTAATCGGCAATCAGCAGGTCGGCTTCGGCGTGGTAGTTGTCCACCTGGCGCGCCAGGTCTTCCTCCGACAACGCGGTAATCACCTTGCAACCCCAGCCCTCAAGCAGGGTGCGCATGCCGGCACAAATGGCCGCGTCATTATCCAGCACCCACACCCGCGCCCCGCGCAGGCGCTCGAACATCGGTTCGCAAAGCACTTGGCTCGGCTGGGCCTTGGGTGCTGTGGCGCTCAACGGCACCTCGATGGCAAATACCGAACCCTTGCCCAGCCAGGAGCGAACACGAATCCGGTGGCCAAGAATGCCGGCGATCTTCTCGACGATCGCCAGGCCCAGGCCCAACCCGCGGTCCTGGTCCGGGCGCTGCACGTCACCGCGCTTGAACTCCTGGAACATCTCGTCCAGGTGCTCTTCGGCAATGCCGATGCCGCTGTCCCACACTTCAATCCGCAGGCCGCCCCGCAGGCGCCGGCAACCCAGCACCACACGCCCGCTGCGGGTGTAGCGGATAGCATTGCTGAGCAGGTTGCGCAGGATCCGCGCCAGCAACTGGATATCACTGCGCACCACGGCAGAGCACCCCACGAAGTGCAGTGCCAAGCCCTCGCTGCGCGCCACCTGGGCATATTCGGCGGCCAGGTTGTCCATCAGCTCGCTGAGGGCGAACGGGGCGATATCGGCCTTGATCACCCCGGCATCGAGTTTGGAAATGTCCACCAATGTACCCAGCAGGTTTTCCACATCTTCCAGCGAGTTGCTGACATTGCGCACCAGGTGGGCACTGGCGTGCGGCTCGCGGTTTTCAAGCAAGGCACTGGTAAACAGCCGCGCCGCGTTCAACGGTTGCAGCAGGTCGTGGCTGACCGCCGCGAGAAACTTGGTTTTGGAGAGGTTGGCCTGTTCGGCTTCGCGCTTGGCCTCGCGCAAGCGCGATTCAGCCCGGCTGCGCTCTTCGATTTCGCGCAACAACTGGTCGTTGAGGCTGGTCAGTTCGGCGGTGCGCTCACGCACGCGTTGCTCCAGGTGCTGATAGGCCTGGTGCAGCGCCTGCGCGGTATTGCGCCGTTCGGTAATGTCGCGGATCAGCACGAAGATGCCCACCACCTCGCCGCTGACCAGGCGGTTGGGCACATAGGAGCGCAACATGTAACGCTCTTGGCCATTGATGTTGGTTTCGGCGAACTCGAAGGTGACGCTCTCACCCGCCAGCGCCCGCGCCACATAGGCCTCCAGGCGCTGGTAATGCTGCTCGCTGTGCGCCTCGCGCAGGCTCTGGCCCAGCATGACGCCGCGTGGCCAGCAGTACCATTCCTCATAGACCTTGTTGGTGAACTCGTAGACCAGGTCGGCGTTCAGGTAGGCGATCAGTGCCGGGACGTTGTCGGTGATCAGGCGAATCTGGTGCTGGTGGGCGGTCTCGGCCCGCTGCCGGGCTTCACTGAGCAGGTGGTTGACCGCCTTGAGTTCGGCCATCGCCTGGCTCAGGGCATCGGTGCGTTCGCGCACCTGTTCGGCCAGCACCACCGAATGCTGGAAGGCGGCATAAGGGTCGTTGCCACGGGTTACCCCTGACTCGATGCGTTCGATCAACGCCCCATTGATGCGCTGCAGCTTGTGGTTCTGCAGCTGCAGCCGGGTCACCTCGGCCTGCAGTTCAGCGACCGACAGGAGGCCGGTTGCGGGCAATGGCGACGCCGGTGAAGGTCTGGTTGATGTGCATGCCATTGAACTGTTCTCCGTAGGTGTTGAAGCCGATCACCCGTTGCTCACGCAAGAACGCGCCGACTGGTTCCAGGTCGTGCCGGCCCTCCAGCTCCAGGCGCCGTAGGAAGCAGTCACAGCCGATGGTCAGCAGCAGCGGCCCGAGGCGCTGATGCAGGCCGTCGAACAGCTGGTGCAGGTTCGGCAGCAGCGGGCCGGGGGTCATCGCCGTGAGCACGATGCCGTTCTCCACGGCGCAGTAGAAGCTCAGGCTCAGGTCGGCGTGCATTTGCTGGATCGCCCGCACGTAGTACTGGTCGTGAATGCGCACGGCCAGCGGGTGGGCGGCAAACACCCTGTGGTCGAGGGCCGCCACCGGCACACCGATATGGCGGGCGTACTCTTCGGCTGCGGGTTCGGCATTCAGCTCGAAAACCCGGCGCTGGGCACTGTCGGCACCGGTCACCACCAGCTTTTCCTGGCGCGGCTGGATGTGATGGGTGGTGAACACCTCGAAGTCGAGCCAGGTGTTGACCAGCACCACCACGGCGGCACCGTTGTGAAACGCGCCGCCGTAATACACGTGGGTGCGGTTGAGGTAGTTGTCGTCACCGGCCGAACCGCCAAAATGAGGGATGTCGCCCAAGGCAGCGCTGAGCGCGGCAAGGACCATTTCCTCGCGGCTGGAAAGGCCATCCAGCAAGGTCAGGGCAAAGCTGTGGCCCTTGATCGGCGCCAGGGAATTGCTGCGGCAGGTGCCGACCAGGCGCTCGACCATTTGTTGAGCATCGATCAGGCTGAAGTGCTCCATTTCATCGATCAGCCCGGTGGCGATGGAAAATTGCCGGTGATCGAAGCCCACCGCTGTCACGCAGTTGCGGCCGTAGCCCTGCGGGGTGATTTCGCCGGCGCTGGTGCAACCGACCAGCCGGATACCGCCAAAACACTGCTCCAGGGCTTCGGCCAGCTGTTGCAGGTTGTATTCGGCAGAACAGAAGAACAGCACCAGGCCCAAGTGCGGGTGCAACAGCTGCCGCGCCAGCTCCTGGGCAGCCAGCGTGGCATCGGTGGCCTGGGACATGGCGCTGACCACACCGTCGTAATGAGCCTGTTGCATCGTGGTCTCCGGCGCGGGGTGGCTGAGGGGTCAGTGTACGAAGGTGGGCACGGGGGACGAATGCTACTTGGGTAGTGGGTGGGCTGTTCCATGGGCCTAAATTTGCCAGCATGCGCACAACTTTGTAGGAGCGGCCTTGTGTCGCGATCGGGCTGCGTAGCAGCCCCAGCAATATCAGCATCCATGCAGAAATTGTGGGGCTGCTTTGCAGCCCTTTCCGACCGGTCCGGCGCCCCGGCAAGGCCGCTCCTACAGTTGACCGCGTTGCACCATCTGGTGGGGCTTACCAGGTAAGTACCGCTCCAAGCGCCAAGGTATCAGTATCTTCGTTCTGCGCACTGCCTTCATGCCCGTCGATGGAAAACTGGTTGTACTCGGCCACCAGCTTGAGGTTGTCGTTGACGTCATGGAACAACGCCACGCCACGGGTCTCGTAGTCGGCACCGCTGCCTACCGCGCCGTTGCCATCGTCCTTGGTCTTGCCGTACGACAGCGCCACGCGGTTCTTGCCAAACTTGTACGAGCCTTGCAGCAGGTAGCCGTCACTGTCCACATTGCGCAGCACTGGCTCACCGGCGTTGTTGGTGAAGAACGGGTTGATACCCTTGGCCTGGAACCCCGAGCCGGTCAGCGACCAGCCGCCCATCTTCGCTTGCACCCCATAGCCCACGCCCTTGGACGTGACGGTCTCCACCGACGAGTCGGTGTTGTCGGAGCTCTGGTAGCTGCCGTTGACCCAGCTGTAGATCTGCGCCCCGCCGAGGTCGAACTGGTAGGTGATCTCGCTCTCGGTGCGCGGGTTTTCCTGGTAGGCCTTGCCGGTCGGGCTGCTGTCGTTGGTGTCCACCGGGTCCATGATGCCTACCGCCACCCGCAAGCCGTCCATTACTGGCGTGCGGTAGGTGATCTGCGAAGTAGGAAACGGGTACGGGTAGCCGCTGCCGATATTGCCGAACGACACCCCGCCGCCATCCACCAGGCCCAGGGTGTCACTGACCTGGCCGTAACCGGCCAGCAACTCGTCGAGCAGGATGTTGGAGCGGGCGAACAGGCCGAAGTCTTTACCGATCAGTACTTCGCCCCACTCAGGGTTGGCCACCGTGCCATAGAACTGGCGCACGTCGATGGCGGTGTCGGTGCCGTTGGTTTCGCTGTCGTTGATGGTGACCCAGAACGAGGCACGCGCGCCGAGCTTCAGGTCGTCCACCTGCTTGCCCATGTTGAAGCCGATGTAGTTGGGCAGGAAGCCCATCTTCACCCGCGACTGGCGACGGTCGAATTGCTCGCCTTCGCGGTCGACCTTGCTGTTGACGTAGAAGGCGTTGATGTAGCCGTCAGTGGAAAACGTCGTCTGCTCCTTGTCGTACAGCATGATCTCGGCTTCGGCAACGCTGGTCAGGCCCAGGGCAGAAAGGCTGGCGATGGCGGCGGCGAGGAAACGAGGCGGCAGGTGCTTATTGTTGTTGTGCATGGCGCGCTCCAAACGGGGGACGGGATGTCGGAGGCGATTATCAGAAGTGGCCTGATGCCCAGGAACGCTGCTTTGGCGTGGGGTGGTGGGTGCTTTGGGGCGGAGGGTGGGGCGCGGTGATTTAGTCTCAGGACCTGTTTGGACCTGGGTTCAGAACTTAGGGTGTAGACGGGAGGAGCAGGCGGGTATCAATACGCCTGAACTAATTGGGACCGCCTCGCGGCCCATCGCCGGCAAGCCAGCTCCCACAGGTACTGCACAGGTATCAAGGACCAATGGGGACCATGTGGGAGCTGGCTTGCCGGCGATGGGCTGCAAAGCAGCCCCAATTACACTATCTGAACGGAATAGCTTGGCTTCAGGAAGCCAGCGCCTGCGAACGCTGGCAAGCGGGCATTTCATAGCGGTGCGGTTGCTGCCAGGCCAGGCGTGACTGTACGTCGACCGCCGCTGCCTTCACCTTCTGGGCCCAGTGCTCATCCTTCGGGCACACCACCACCACGCGGAAACCATGGTCGACGCCTTCGAGGCGTACGCCTTCGGAATCGTCCACGTGCAAGTCGATATCGAACGCCGATGGCAGCTTGGACGGCGAATTCTCCAGCCCGTTCTGGGCCAGGATGTGCTGGTGCCGGTCACTGTTGACCACACCGTCGACATGAATGCCATACAGCATCAGCCAGCGGCGGATGTAGGCCGGGGTGCGCCCCGACGAGGTGTAGATCCAGATGCTGCAACCCTGGCGGCGCAGGTCGCGGATCAGTTCACGCGTGCCGCTGCGCAGGGGCTCGCCCAGCCAGCGATGGACAAAGCCCGGCAACTTGCTGTCTTCGGCCGCAGCGTGTTCGGGCTGGCAGGCCAGCGTGTCGTCGATATCGAACGAAATGCGTACCTGGCCGCGCTTGAACTTGCGCTCGATGGCCTGCCGCCCGCGCGCCAGCAGGGATACCTGTTGCATCAGCGGCCCCCCTCACAGGCAGGCACGTGCGTGCCGCGCAGGAAGAACTTGCCGGGCTCAGGCGCCTTCGCTTCAAGGAAAGCGGCGTACTTTTTCTTGATCTTGGGTAGTTCGTACAATGCCTTGACACCGTGTTTAGCGGAGTTGCGTATGACCGAGGACGGGTTGAAGTACCCCTCGGCGTTGTCCAGCGACAGCACGAATGGCGGCAGCCCGGCACGCATCAGCAAGTAGCTGACAATGAGCGAACCCGTGCGGTTGTTGCCTTCGATGAACAGCTGCGGCTTGCTGAGGATACGTACATAAACACCGGCCGCCCGCTTCCAGATCGAGTCACTGCCATACGAGCAGTACCAGTTGTACAAATCCTTGATGCCACCTTCCACGTTGTTGAAAAAGTGCGCCTCGGTTGCGGCAAGGTGCGGGGCGAACTCCAGGCGCCGGGCCGGGTCGCTGCCGCACAGTACGGTGGCGTTGATTTCCAGCATCAGGTTCAGCTGTTGCAGGTCGAACAGGTCGATACCGCGAGCGACATAATCGTCAATCAGGGCATAGCCTTCAACCACATTCAGCAGCACCTCGTCGGTAAACGGGTCGCGCGGTTCGGTGAAGTGCTGGCTCAGTTCGGCAAAGCGGCTCTGCACCTCGCGCAGTGCGCGCTCTACCGCTGAAAGATCTAGACGACGCGTCGCTCGCATTGGAAATCCCGGGTAACACTTTAACGGAAGGTAACGCGGCCGGGTGTTGCAACCTCCCTGGTTGCAACACCCGGCCACCTTGGCTCGGCGTGGCTCAGCTGAACTTGCCGCTGATGTAGTCACTGGTCAGTTGTTCGCGCGGGTTCTGGAAGATCTGCGCGGTCGGGCCCATCTCGACCAGGTAGCCGGTGCGGCTACCCTGGGAAATATCCACCGAGAAAAACGCCGTGGTGTCGGCCACACGAATCGCCTGCTGCATGTTGTGAGTCACCAGGGCGATGGTGTAGTCCTTCTTCAGCTCGACCATCAACTCTTCCACCCGACGGGTGGCAATCGGGTCGAGTGCCGAGCACGGCTCGTCCAGCAGCAGCACTTCTGGCTCGGTGGCGATGGCACGGGCAATGCACAGGCGCTGCTGCTGGCCGCCGGACAACGACAGGCCACTGACTTTGAGCTTGTCCTTCACTTCGTCCCACAGCGCAGCGCCTTGCAGGGCGTGCTTCACGCGGTCGCCCAGGTCGCCCTTGTAGCGGTTCAGGCGCAGGCCGAAGGCTACGTTGTCGAAGATGCTCATCGAGAACGGGTTGGGCTGCTGGAACACCATGCCGATGTAGCGGCGCACCACAACCGGGTCGACACCCTTGCCGTAGACGTCCTGGCCAAGGAAATGCACGTGGCCTTCGAAACGGAAGCCCTTCACCAGGTCGTTCATGCGGTTGAGGCTTCGCAGCACGGTACTCTTGCCGCAGCCGGACGGGCCAATGAAGCCGGTGATCTCGTTCTTGCGGATTGGCACGTGGCTGTCACGCACCGCCATGAAGTTGCCGTAGAAGATCTTGTCCAGCTTGCAGTCCATGACGATCGGGGTTGCTTCACTGACCATGGGAGCGGCTCTTTGCGCAGTGGATACGTTCAAGTTGGATGCTCCCTTTCTCAATACTTGGGTTTGCCGAATACACGGCTAAGGATGTTGATGACCAGCACGATCATGACCAGTACCAGCGAGGCCGCCCAGGCGAGCTCCAGCTGGTTGTCGAACGGCATGCCGGAGAAGTTGTAGATCAGTACGGCAAGCGAGGCAGTAGGGTTCATTACCGCCAACTCGCCGCTGTGGTAGATCCAGTAGTTGCTGAACAGCGCGGTGAACAGCAGCGGCGCGGTTTCGCCGGCAGCACGGGCCACGGCCAGCATTACGCCAGTGAGGATGGCCGGCAGGCCGGTGGGCAGGACGATCTTCCAGATCACCTGCGCACGGGTGCAGCCCATGCCATAAGCGGCGTCCTTCATGATCTTGGGCACCATCTTCATCGACTCTTCGGCGGTCAGCACCACGATCGGCAGCATCAGCACGGCCAGGGCCACACCACCGGCCGGGGCCGAGTAGGTACCGGTGGTCATTACCACCAGGGCGTAGGCAAATACACCTGCCAGAATCGACGGCAGGCCGGTGAGCATCTTGGCGGCAAAGCGCGCAGCGTTGGCCAGCTTGCTCTCGGGGCCCAACTCGGCAAGGAACACGGCGGCAAGGATGCCAACCGGTACTGCGATGGCGGCGGCGATGCCGACCATGACGAAGGTACCGGCCATGGCGTTACCAAAACCACCGCCCATCTCGAAGCCGGTGGGTGGCAGCTCGGTGAACACTTCCAGGTTGAGCCGTGCACCACCGCGGGTAATCAGCATGTACAACACGGAAATCAGCGGCACGCTGGCCACCAGGGCTGCGAACCAGGCCAGGCTGGTCAGGATCAGGCTGCGCAGGGCACGGCCTTCCAGCTTGCGCTGCAGGCTGGGCAACGCGGCCACAGGGGTCGTCAGGTCAGTCATTATTTGTTACCCCGCTGGGCGTAGAGCATGATCATCGAGCCAAGCACGTTCACCAGCAGGGTGATGAACATCAGCACCAGGGCTGCATACATCAGCACTTCAATCTCGTTCGGGCCGGCTTCCGGGAAGTTCAGCGCCAGCAGCGCCGCCAGGGTGTTGGCCGGGGCGAACAGGGAAAGCGACAGCGTGTTGGCGTTGCCGACCAGCATGGCCAGCGCCATGGTCTCGCCGAGTGCGCGCCCCAGGCCCAGCACCAGCGAACCGAAGATGCCGGTAGCGGCGGATGGCACCATTACCTTGAGGATGGCTTCCCAATGGGTGGTGCCCATGCCGTAGGCAGCCTGCTTGGTTTTCATCGGCACGCTGGTCAGCGCGTCCTGGGACACCGCTGCAATGGTCGGCAGGATCATGATCGCCAGGACCAGTGCCGCTGGCAGCAGGCCAGGCCCGCTGAGGGAGGTGCCGAAAAACGGGATCCAGCCCAGCTCGCTGTTCAGCCAGGTGGTCAGCGGGCGAATCGCCGGGATGACCACATAGATGCCCCACAGGCCGTAGACCACGCTGGGGATGGCGGCGAGCAGCTCGACGATGGTGCGAAACACCGCGGCAAGCCTGGCCGGAAGGAAATCCTGGGTGAGGAAAATGGCCATGCTGACGCCGAAGAAACCGGCGATCAACAGTGCGATGAAGGCACTGTAAAGTGTGCCCCAGATCGCTGGCAGAATACCGTACTTGCCTTGGTTGACATCCCAGACGGTGCCGAACAGCACGTCGAAACCGTGCTTTTCAATGCCGGGCAGTGCCTTGCGGCCCACTTCGTAAACCAGCGCGAAGACCAGCGCCAGCACCAGCACCACACCAATACGTGCAAGCGCACGGAAGGTGCGATCGACCAGGAAGTCTTTCGTAGACGGTGGCTGGCACGCGGAGTCGGGGTTATCCGGTATGGCAAAAGGTGTGTTCATGGGCAAGTTCCGGGACTGGGGACAAACACCCCCGGCATGGCTTCATGTCGATGCCGGGAGCGCCTGGGTTTTACTGGATGTTGGCAGACGCTTTACGCACCTGGTCGACAACCGACGGTGGCAGCGGGATGTAACCCATCGAGTCGGCGATCTTCTGGCCTTCGGTCAGGCCGTACTCGACCATTTCACGCATGGCCTTGGCCTTTTCCGGGTTGCCGTTGTCCTTGCGGAAGATCATCCAGGTGTAGGAAGTGATCGGGTAGGACTTGGCGC
This sequence comes from Pseudomonas sp. NPDC089407, assembly GCF_044900445.1. Classification (NCBI taxonomy): domain Bacteria; kingdom Pseudomonadati; phylum Pseudomonadota; class Gammaproteobacteria; order Pseudomonadales; family Pseudomonadaceae; genus Pseudomonas; species Pseudomonas sp. NPDC089407. Next base: position 44,034 of record NZ_JBJDNB010000039.1, on the reverse strand, counting down.
CTTCCGGGTCCGGCAGGGTCGCGATCAGGTTTTCAGGCATTTTCACCGCAGCCAGTGCCTCGGCACCGCTCTCGGCGTTTGGCACAACGTATTGACCGGCCTTGTTTTCCAGCTGGGCGAAGTCGACCTTGGCCAGCTTGGCGAAGCCGTATTCGATGTAGCCGATAGCACCTGGGGTCTGACGAACGGTGGCGGTTACGCCGTCGTTCTTCGGCGACTTGATGAACTTGTCGGTGGCCGGCCAGTTGACGGTGTTGCCTTCACCCAGCTCTTTCTTGAAGTCGGCGTTGATGGCCGACAGGTGCTTGGTGTAAACGGCGTTGGTACCGCTGGAGTCGGCACGCACGACCACAGTGATAGGCAGGTCAGGCAGCTTCAGCTCAGGGTTGGCAGCGACGATCTTCGGATCGTTCCACTTGGTGATTTTGCCCAGGAAGATGTTGGAATACACATCGCGAGGCAGTTTCAGGCCTTTCGGGTTGCCTGGCAGGTTGTAGGCCAGGACGATTTCGCCGGCGGTCATTGGCAGCAACTGCACGCCCTCGCCTACCTTGGCAATGTCTGCATCGCTCATGCCCGAGTCGCTGGCGGCGAAGTCGACAGTCTTGTTCAGGAAGTCCTGAACGCCTGCGCCGCTACCCTTGGACTGGTAGTCAACGGTGACGCCATCAGTCTTCTTGCTGAAGTCCTTGAACCAGGTCAGGTAGATAGGTGCAGGGAAGCTCGCGCCGGAACCGGTCAGGCGAATGTTTTCTGCGGCAACGGCTGCACCAGTGGCGCAAAGGGAGACGGCAACAGCGAGTGCAGCAGACTTCATCAGGCGTATCATCTAAAAGCGCTCCGTGTGATGGCCGGCACACTTTGCATCAGCTGTGTTACAGCTTTGTGACTGTTGGAAGGCAGGCCGCGTGATAGAGCTTTTTGCCTGTCCATGACGGCAACCTGATGCGATGCGAAGCGATGTGAATGACGGCCATCTGAAATCAAGGCACCGCTCGTCCATTGTCCGGCACTCTTCTGCCGCGCAGGGTTTCAACCGCTCAGGCAAACAGCGGGAGTAAAGACCATGCCACGCGGCGATAAAGACAAATACACCGACAAGCAAAAGCGCAAAGCCGAGCATATCGAGGAAGGCTACGAGCACAAGGGCTTGTCGAAAGATGAAGCTGAAGCCCGTGCCTGGGCCACTGTCAACAAGCAATCCGGGGGCGGCGAGAAGAAAGGCGGCTCGGGGAAAACCACGCCGCCGAACGAGAAGAAGGCCGCCCGCGCCGATTCGGCCAAGCGGGCAGCCAAGTCACGCCAGGGCCATTCGCGTGCCTCGGGCAATTCACTGGAAACCCAGAGCAAACAAAGCCTGATGAAAGAAGCGCGCAGCAAAGATATCAAGGGCCGCTCCACCATGACCAAGGCCGAATTGGTAGAAGCGTTGCGCAAACACGGTTGAGCAACCGCACCCGGGCTGAACAATTGCCTGGCCAGTTCAGTCCCAGCCCATAGACACAGCGCACTGTGCGAACCCGAACCGTGAGGACCTGTCATGCGAGAAACCCTCCCTGAGGGCGCCCACCTGCGCCCCATACAGATGACCGTAAATGGCACACAGCAGGCGCTGGATGTACTGCCGTGGACGACCTTGCTCGACCTGCTGCGCGAACAACTCGACCTGGTCGGCAGTAAAAAAGGCTGCGACCACGGCCAATGCGGCGCCTGTACGGTCATACGAGACGGGCGGCGGATCAACGCCTGCCTGACGTTGGCAGTCATGTGCGACGGGGCCGAGGTGGTGACTGTCGAGGGGCTGGCCGATGGCGAAAAACTCCATCCCATGCAGCGCGCCTTCATCACCCATGATGCCTTCCAATGCGGCTACTGCACGCCTGGGCAGATCTGCTCGGCTATCGGCATGGCTTACGAAGGGCGCGCCGAAACGCGTGCCGACATCCGTGAACAGATGAGCGGCAACCTGTGCCGCTGCGGCGCCTACAGCAACATCGTTGCAGCCGTCGAAGAGGCGTTGCCGCTGATGAAGGAGCAGAATTCATGAGTCCGTTCAGCTACCACAAACCGACCTCGATCAGCGAGGCGTTAAGCCTCGCCGATGCTTCATCGCAGTACATTGCCGGTGGAACCAACCTTGTCGACCTCATGAAAGAAAACGTGGTGCGCCCTCAGCGTCTGATCGACATCACCGGGCTGGCCCTTGCCAACATCGAAACAACAGCCAGTGGTGGCCTGCGGATCGGCGCGCTGGTCAGCAATGCCGACCTGGCCTGGCACCCAGCCATCCAGCAGCACTATCCCTTGCTGGCCGATGCCATCCTGGCCGGCGCCTCCGCGCAATTGCGGAACATGGCCAGCACGGCCGGCAATCTGCTGCAACGCACGCGCTGTTACTACTTTTACGACACCGGCACACCTTGCAACAAGCGCGATCCCGGCAGCGGCTGCCCGGCACGCACCGGTCTGAACCGTATTCATGCCATCCTCGGCGCCAGCGATGCCTGCGTCGCAACCCACCCTTCGGACATGTGCGTCGCCCTGGCTGCACTCGAGGCGGTGGTGCATGTGCAAGGCCCTGCCGGGAATCGCCAGATCGCATTCAGCGATTTCCATCGTCTGCCAGGCGTTGAGCCGGCGCGGGATAACCACCTGCGGCCGGCAGAGCTCATCACCGCCATCGAGCTGCCGCCACCGGCGTTTGCACAGCACTATCGCTACCTCAAGGTTCGCGATCGCGCCTCTTTTGCCTTCGCGCTGGTATCGGTGGCGGCTGCCTTGACCTTCGATGCAGGGCTGATCCGGGACGCCCGCGTGGCATTGGGTGGGGTAGCCCACAAGCCTTGGCGGGACTCGGCGGTGGAAGCTGGCCTGCGTGGTCAGCCGGCATCCGTTGCACTTTTCACGCGTGCGGCCGAACGCCTGTTGCAGGGTGCCAGCCCTCTCAGCCATAACGGCTTCAAGATCAAGCTCGCGCAACGGGCCATCGTCCGGGCGTTGAGTGACGCGGCTTTTGGCGCAACGGATCAGGGAGCGACGGCATGAACAAGGTTATCGGAACCCCTCTGGACCGTGTGGATGGCGTGGCGAAAGTCACCGGGCAAGCGCGTTACGCAGCGGACTTCCCTGAAGCCGGGCTGCTGCATGGCAGCGTGGTGTCCAGCACCATCGCCCGCGGGCGAGTGTTGCGCATAGACAGCACGCGGGCACTGCAGGTGCCGGGTGTGGTTGCCGTGCTGGACCATGGCAACCGGCCTCGTATTTCCAGTTACGATGACGATTACAGCGACGCCGACGCTGCCGAAGGGGCGCCATTTCGCCCCTTGTTCAATGACCGTGTCTTGTATAGCGGCCAGCCCCTGGCGCTGGTGGTGGCACAATCGCTTGAAATAGCGCGCTATGCCGGTTCGCTGGTAGTGATCGAATACACGCCGGACACTCACCAGTCCGATTTGCTGAGCGTGATGGGCTGCGCTCATGAGGCGCCTGCGCAAACGCCAGGGCCCCGAGGCGATTTTGCCGGGCAATTTGCCAGCGCAGCGGTGGCCATTGACGCCACCTACCTCACCGCCAACGAACATCACAACCCGATGGAGCCCCACGCGTCGACGGTGTTCTACCAAGTCGACGGCAAGCTGGAGATCCATGACAAGACCCAGGGTACGCAAAACTGCCAAGACTACCTGCATAATGTGTTCGGTTTGCCCAAAGACCAGCTCAGGGTAAAGGCAGCATTCGTCGGGGGTGCCTTCGGCTCGGGGTTACGCCCGCAATATCAGTTGACCCTGGCGGTAATGGCCGCCCTGCACCTGAAATGTTCTGTGCGTGTCACCCTCAGTCGCCAGCAGATGTTTACCTTCGGCTATCGCCCGCGCACCCAGCAGCGGCTGCGCCTGGGCGCCGACAGTAATGGCCGGTTGCAGGCGATCGCCCACGATGCCATCGGCCAGACTTCGCGTTTCGAGGACTTCACCGAGCACCTGGTGGAATGGAGCGGCATGCTTTACCAATGCGACAACGTCGCTTTGACCTATCGATTGATACCGCTGGATGTCTACACCCCGCTGGACATGCGCGCACCGGGCGCGGGCTCTGGTGTGCTTGCCCTGGAATGCGCGATGGATGAACTGGCCTGGGCAGCGCAGCTCGACCCGTTGGAACTGCGTCGGCGCAACTTCGCCAGCCACAACGGCAACGAAGGCAAACCCTATTCGAGCAAGGCATTGCTGGCGTGTTACCAACAGGGCGCGCAGCGTTTTGGCTGGGCAAAGCGCCCCCTCGCTCCCGGGTCGATGCGTCGAGGCAGGCAGTTGGTGGGCTGGGGCATGGCCGGTGGTGTGTGGGAAGCGATGCAGATGAAGGCCAGTGCCAAGGCGCGCCTTGACGCCCAAGGCCACCTGACCGTCAGCAGCGCAACCACCGACATCGGCACGGGCACCTACACGGTGATGACACAGATCGCAGCGGATGCTGCCGGCACTGACGTGGGCAATGTCACGTTCCTGCTTGGCGACTCCTCATTGCCGACCGCATTACTGCAGGGCGGCTCCTTCACCGTGTCTTCGGTCGGTTCGGCAGTACGCCAGGCCTGCCTGGCGCTGCGCGATTGCGTAATCGATCAGGCGCGCCGGCAACACGCCGACCTGGCATCGCTGGCAGACTCGGCGTTCAGCTTCGCCCACGGGTGTCTGCTGGCCGGTAATCGATCGATCGGGCTCGCCGATCTGCTTGCCGGCAGCCAGCATGCGTTTTTCGAGGTGCACGTCGAGGCGCAGCCGAGTGACAAGCGCAAGCGGTATTCCAGCGCAACACATTCAGCGGTATTCGTAGAAGTGCTGGTCGATGAAGAATTGGGCACGATCAGTGTCAGCCGGGTAGTCAGTGCCGTCGCCGCAGGGCGCGTCATCAACCCGAAAACCGCTCGCAGCCAGATTCTTGGAGGCGTGGTCTGGGGGCTGGGCATGGCGCTGCAGGAGCAGGCACAAACCGACCATCAGCTGGGGCGAATCCTCAACCACAACCTTGCCGAGTACCACATACCCGTCAACGCCGACATAGCGGATATCGACGTGATATTCGTGGAGGAGCATGACGAGGTGGTGAATGAGCTGGGTTCCAAAGGGGTGGGAGAGATCGGTATCGTTGGCGTGGCGGCGGCCGTGGCCAATGCCATTTACCATGCCACCGGCAAGCGTGTGCGAACATTCCCGATCACGCTGGACACGCTGCTTTGACCCCACCTGGAGTACTCATGCCACGCCTTGGTTTCGCCTGCATGTACCGCCACCCGCACCGCAGCCTGACGATCAAGGCGCTGGAAACCATCGAGCGTACCTTCAACCCACGCACCACCACCCTGCGCTGGATGACCGGCGCGGGCGAAGCGGCTGCTCGGGCCAAGCTACTGGAGCTGGTACAGCACAACCTCGATGCCCAGTTGCGCCTGCTGGCCTATGTCAGCGAGCTGCCGCCCATGCTGCGCATGTTGCGCCTGAGCAGCGACCTGCTGCCGCTGTACAGCCACCCAGCCGTTGCCCCGCTATACCGTGAGCCAGCCTTCCAGGCATTGATGGCCGAACGTTTCGCCGCCATCGGCCAGCTGGCCCGCGAGCAGAACATTCGCTTGTCCTTCCACCCGGGCCAGTATTGCGTGCTCGGTTCGGACCGTGCCGAAGTCGTAGAGAACAGCCTGGCCGAGTTCGAATACCACGCCGACATGATCCGTATGATGGGTTTTGGGCAGGCATTCCAGGATTTCAAATGCAACATACACATTGCCGGACGGCTCGGAGTGGCGGGCATACGGCAGGTGTGGCCACGGCTGTCGCAGGTGGCGCGTAACGTGATCACCTTCGAGAACGATGAAAAGACCTACGGTGTCGATGACTGCCTGGCGGTGGCCGATCTGGCGCCCGTGGTGCTGGATATCCACCATTGCTGGATCCATGAGGGCGACTATATGGCCCCGAACGACCCGCGCATCGAGCGCATCATTGCCAGTTGGCGGGGCGTGCGGCCAGTCATGCATTATTCACAGCCGCCCGAGCACCTGCAGGCGCTTGGTTTTGACGCCGGCACCAAGCTGACCCTTCCGGCACTGCTGGACAAGGTCAACAAGCGCGACCTGTACGCGCACAGTGCACAGATGTGGAACGACTGGACCAACCGCTACGCACTGCAGTTTCTCGAGCGGTTCGACATCATGTTCGAGGCCAAGGACAAAAACCTGGCCACGCTGGACTATTACCGCCGCTACGTCGCCTGATGCCTTGGCCGCGGCATGCACTCAACCAATGCCGACAATATCGGCATCATCGGCATCGCGGCAGCGGTTGCGGCACACGCATTCGAATTCCGCTTGGGCACGGGTGGAAAAGTTCAGGCTCAGACGCACCTTGTCATGAGTGTCGTAAAGGTCATAGCCCTCCCCCAATGCGGCGGGAAAACCGAGCCGCCGAGGGTAGACCTCTTTCTGCATTGGCACTGCGGGAACCACAACGAAACGCGTCTGCATGATCATCCCTCTTCGGCAGTGCTTAAGTATTAGTACTGCTATGTGAAAGCATCAAGATGACTCATGCAATATTTTGGATCAGCTACAAATCTTCGCTGCGATGAGTGCACAAAAAACCAGCAGGCAAATAACCCCGACGCCGTAGAACAGCGTGCGCCATGGCTGCAGGCCGAACAGGTAGGCCAGCGTATGCAATACCCTGGCAAAGGTGAACGTAATGCTCAGCCAGAGTATCGGTTGCGCGGGTGCGTTCAGCGCCACAGCCAGCCCGCCAAGGGCGAAGAACGCCGGTATGTTCTCCAGGTCATTGGCCCATACCCTGGCGGCGCGCAACACTTGCGGGCGCTCGACAGCCTGGGCGGCGCGCCCAAACACGGCCGCATCCCACCTGGTCAATGCGCCAGAAATCCGCTCTGCGGCCTGGCAACGCGCGTCCAGGGAGGCCGCCGGCAACCCGGTGCTGGCAGCGCGCTTGCGTAGCTTGCCGGCCCCGGGCAGCGCACTGGATGCGGCAGCGGCCACACCCGTGCTGCTGACCCGCTTGACCACCGCCTATGGCGAACTGGGCTTTTTGTCCACGTTTACCACCTTCGGCATGCCGCAGGACATCACGGTGCAATCGCTGCGCATCGAGCACTTGATACCCGCTGACACCCAGACCCGGCAAAGGATGCAGGCAGCCTTCGACCAGTGGTCGGCCATTGATCAGCAACCGTAACCACAGCCTTTGGCACAGCGCTAACACCGCCCGCCAGAGCGCGACGGCTAGGCGACGCGCTGTGCCTGGGGCAGTATCGTGCGGGTAACGGTATCTTCCTGCAAACGTTGCAAGCGTCGCGCCAGCAACCCGGAAAACACCAGCACCGGGATCAATGCGCACAGGGCCGCAAGCCACAGCAGTTCGCTATAGCCCTGGCTGAGCAACTTGCCGGCCAGCGCCGGCCCGGCCATGGAGCTCAAGGCGAAGGCGCCCGGAATCAGCATGATCGACCGGCCGCTGCTGTCCAGGCGGGCAATGGCTGCCGTCTGATAAACGCAGCCCCAGGTGAAGCCTACCTCCCAGATCCAGGCCCCCAGGGCATAGCTCAGAAAGCCTTCGGCATTGCCCAGCAACAACAGACCAACGCCCAACACCGCCAAAACCAGCAGATGGGGAATGCGCACACCCAAGCGGTCACCCACCAATGCCAAGGCCAGCGCCGCCGCCCCGCCCAGTAATTTCAGCACCGCAAATACAGTGCCCATTTCTGTTGGCTGCAAGGCAAGGCCATGGCCCAAGCGCTCCAGAAACGCCCAAAGGCCGATTTGCCCGCTGCCAAACAGGAAGAAACACACCAGGGCCACGTAGGCTGCCGGCGGAAAGGCGAAACGCGACAGCAGCGAGCCCGTGTGATTCGCGCTGCTTTCAACCATGAAGTCCTGGCGCCTGGGCAACGCCAGCGCACTGACACTCAGCAGCACGATAACCACCGCGAGCATCACGGCTGCACCGGCGTACTGAAAGTGCGTAATCACCAGCGACGGCAAGGCAAACAACACCGCTGCGACAACGCCAAGCTCGATGCCCAGGCGCATGCCCAAGGCCCGCTCCTTGTTGGCCATCTGCCCCATGATGCGCATGCCAAGGCACGTCATCAAAGCGGCGAAGAAACCGATCAGCGCCCACATCGGCAGCTGCACCGCCGCCGGTAGCCATGACGACATGCCGTACGCCGTTGCCGCGCCCAGGGCACAGGCCAAGGTCAACCAGCGCCAGTTCAGGTGGTCGATCAACATCACCGCCACCAACGTGCCGAGCAGATACCCGGCAAAGCATACCGAGCCCAGCAGGCCAACCTGCTCGATGCTGAAGCCAAGGCTGTCGACCATCGCGCCAAGCAGGATCGGCAAGGTATTGAACGGCAACCCGCCAATCGTCGAGGCAAAGCTTGCAGCCAGCATGATCGCCAGCGTCCTACGGCCACTCATGTTCATTGCGTGTTCCTGCCTGGCGGGTGATCAGTGCTTGTCGACGGTGACGATTTCACGGCGCTCGGCCATTGCGGCGGGCACGCTGGCTTCGTCCATGAAGAATTGCTCGTACCATTCGCGTAGCTGGTAGACCGGGCCATCGCCCTCTGCCAGCACCGGGTTGTTGACCCGGACCTTGTGCGCCCAGATATCCACATCCTGATAGAACGACTCACGGTTGCGCAGCACGTAATCCTGGGCCAGGGCTCGGTTTTGCTCCTCACTCCAGCCTTCGATCTTCTTCACCATGCAGCCGAAACGCAGCTCGAAGCTGTTGGCCGTGATCGGTACATGGCAGTTGAGCAGGATCGAATGGATTTCCATGCCCTCGAAAACCGCGCGCATGCGGGTGAAGTGGGTGGCAGGCCCGTAGTAGGCCGACTCCGCTACCAGGTCGCCGCCCAGGCGCTCGGAATCACCATGAAAGATCTGCTGCGCGATGTGGCCCTCGAACACGTTGGCAAAGTACTTGGTCGGCGTGCCATGCACCGGGCCGAAGTGCTGCGCATCTGCCAGGTTGTCGACCAGTTCACGGGGGTTGGTCTCGATGATCAGCTTGTCCATGTGCCAGTCATGCAACCACTCATCGCTGTCCTGCTCGGGCAGGTGTGGTATCACCACGTCGCTTGCCGGGGCCTTGCCTTCCGGGTTGTTCCACACGAACAACAGGTTGTTTTCCTCGCACGTCAGCCAGCTGCGGGTTTTGGCCTTGGGCGGGATGCGCTTGCAGTAAGGGATTTCCACGCATTTGCCGCTGGCATCGTATTGCCAATGGTGGAACGGGCAGACCACCCTGTCATTCTCCAGTGTCCCGCGGGAAAGGTCTGCGCCCATGTGCGGGCAGTGTGCATCGATCACGCTGATCTGGCCGCTGGACGTGGCAAAGGCCAACAAGCGAGTGCCAAAGATGTCCAGGGTATGCAACTGGCCGTCACGGTAGTCGGCAGCCTCACCCAGGCAATGCCAGCCTCGACCGAAGCGAGGTGCCAGAACACTGTCGACGTTGATTGCTGCGAGCTTGGTCATTGTTATTGTTCCTCGTGTGAAAATCCCCGGTAACTTGCCCGGTCAATCTTCACCGAGCAGCACCGGCTGCTCATCCTCCGCATGGACTAGATGAGCAGGTCACGAGCTGTGCTTGCGGCTATCGCCAGTCGTCGACGATACCGTGTTCCAGGGCAAACGGCTGTGCAGCGATGGTACGCCGCTGAAAGCGTGCTGCCTGCTCGCAGGTGGCCAACCACACCATCACCTGCGCTGGCACATGCGGCGGTGCAGTGCCGACGCGCAAGGCCAGCAGGCCGCTTTCGCCCAGCGTGGCCTTGAGCGCGTCGGTGGTTACGACACCGGGGTTGACCGTGTATGCCCTTATCCCCTGCCCGCCCAGTTCTGTCGCGATCACCCCGGATGCCCTCGACACCGCGGCCTTGCCGGCACCATATGCGTAGCCCCAGCCACCTTGCGCCGCGGCCACCGGCGGGTCGCTTTCGCCTGCGCCGGAGGTGACGTTGATCACCACACCCACGCCCTGCGCAAGCATCGCCGCCAGTACCGCCTGGGTCAGCAGCAGTGGCGCCAGCACATAACCCTTGAACACGCGTTCCAGGGTCTGTGGTTGCAATGACATGTAGGCTGCGTTCAGGTCATTGCCCTGATAGATCGCGTTGTTGACCAGCACGTCGATCCGCCCATAGGCTGCCAGCACCGCCTGGCTTGCGGCGAGCACCGAATCGCTGTCCAGCAGGTCCATCGGCACTATCAGGGCCTGACGCCCCAGCGCACGAATGGCTGAGGCGGTGCTGTCGAGGCTGCCCGGCAACGGTACGCCCCGGGCATCGAGCAGGCGATGCTCAGCCTGCGCGCCCTCTGCTACGGTGCGCGCGCTGATGGCCACATCGAACCCCGCCCGGGCGAACGCCAGTGCAGTTTCGCGCCCGATGCCGCGGCTGGCACCGGTAATGAATGCCACTTGGGTCATGGCTAGCCTCCTGCAGGCAATGGTCAGAACCGGGCCGGACGCACCATGGCATCCATGCCGCCATCAACGAAGACCACAGTGCCATGCACGAAGCTGGCCTGTGCCGACTGCAGGAACGCCACCACCTGGGCAATTTCCTCAGGGTGGCCGGAGCGCCCCATGGGCGCGACAAACTCACGCACTGCCTTGGCAAACCGCGGGTCGTTCAACGAGGCCTGGTGCAACGGTGTCTCGACTGCACCGGGGGCAACCACATTCAGACGAATCCCTTGTTTGGCCCATTGCACAGCCTTGCTGCGGGCATTGGCCGTGACGGCATACTTGGAGCAGGCGTAGGCCACGTGTGACAACTCCAGCGCATTGGCCTGCTCCAGTGCCAACGCCTCATTGCCTGCAAGCATGGCGGCAATCATCGGCTGTTGCTCTGGGTTGGCGTGGGTAGCGGCGATCGAGCCGATCACCACCGCTGCTGGGGCTTGGCCTTTGGCCAAGGCATCGGCCAGGCCGTCGAGCAGTTCACTGACGCCAAAGTAGTTGACCGCAATGATGGTATTGGACAGCGCGCTGGAGCCCACCCCGGCACAGCACACCAGGCCGTCGAGCACACCCCCGCTCTGCTCCAGCACCGCCGTGATGGCAGCCTGGCGCCCTTGTGCAGTGGACAGGTCGGCAACGACCTGCGCCTCTGCACGGTCGATGCCGATAACGCGATGGCCCGCGGCGCGTAGCGCCTGGCACACGGCTGCGCCGATTCCTGACGCAGAACCACTGACGGCTGTAACTGGCATAACGTGCTTCCTTGATAAGTGACGGTGGGTCGAGTATTGGTGGCGGGCCGGCCCGGCAACATCGTCCGCACGGACTAAAACGCCCCGGGCTGCAAGCAGACGCGGGGCGCTGGGGTTGTGGCAAAAGGCGCTCAGGCGCTGTGGCGCACCGGCGGGGCCAGCTTCAAGACAGGCGCTTCGAGCCTATCGGCCGCCGACGGGGACAACCTGGGCTTTCCCAAGGCGACCACGCTGTTGAGGATGATGCGCACCAACTCCGTCTGGCGGCGTACGCCGGTCTTCGAAAAGATCGAACGTAGGTGGGCGCGGGCGGTATTGCGACGAACGTTCAACACCTCAGCGGCTTCTTCAAGCGACAGGCCGTTGGCCAGCTCCATGGCCAGGGCGGTTTCGGCACGGGTCAGGTTGAACAGCTGCTTGGTCACGGTCTCGTTGGCCATGGAGCGGCCAACGGCGTCGCGTATGTACACCACCACCACCGGTTTGCTCTTCCCTTCGGCCCAGTCCTGGGTGCGAATGGACTCGACCACTACCCCCAGGTTAACGTTGCCCGAAGGCCGCGCCACCGACATCGCTTCAGCGGCGGCGCTGACTTTTTCGTTGTCCATTTCACGGGCAAATGCACTGCGCACCAACCGCTGCAGCTCACGGTTGTCGCTGGGATAGGTCGCCTCCAGGCGACCACCGACCATCTTCAGGCCGTCTGCGCGGTCAAGCAGCTCTCTGGCCACCGGGTTCAGGCGCAGCACGCTGCCGTTCTGGTCAAGCACGATGGTGGCCACCGACAGCCGGCTGATCGCCTGGGAGTACAGCTCACTGATCGACTCACTTCGGTCGAGCAGGTTGTGCACATGCATGGCCCGGCGCAGGTGCGGCAGGAACATTTCGCACAGGGCGCGCTCCGCAGCGGAAAATTTCGGCGCGGTTTTCGACCGGGTAATGCGAAACCGCAGCTTGCCGCCATCAGGCGTCGAGATATCAGCGCCCATGACATGGTAGATGTCCTGAGGAACGCAAAATGTCTTGAAGTAGGCCGAGCCGGTCCACTCAGCTTCGCTCATCAGGTCTTCGACGGTGAACACGCTGTCCAGCGGCTGGTTGCTGAATGGCGTCATGCCTTGCGGGTAGGCCCAGTAACTGACCTCGCCTTCACCTTCGATGTCGCCAACGACGATCATCAAGCCCATGTCCGGTTGCTCGGGTACCCGCAGGATCAAGGTCACATAGTTGGCCTGGAACAAGCTGCGAATGTGGCGCAACGACTTGGCCATCAGCTTGTGGTCCAGCGCACCGTCGTAAAATTCGCCAACAAGCCGGTCATATTCGTCAAGCTCCAGGCCCATGTCGGCCAACGCTTGCATGCTCAAGCTGGAATTACCCATCGCCCGTCTCCTCGCGGGCGCGGCCAAGGCCGTGCCCGTTCTTATTGTTATGATTTGACCAGTTGCGCATGCAGTGTACGGCGCGCCTTGGCCACCACAAGAGGTTTGCCCTGGTTGAACCAGGCCGCCAGCGCCGGCAGCAGGAAGATCGCACCCAGCACATTTACCAGAAACATGAATGAAAGCAATACCCCCATGTCAGCCTGGAACTTGAGCGGCGCAAAGGCCCAGGTGCACACGCCGATCGACATAGTCAGGGCGGTGAAAACCGCCGCCGTGCCGCGCTGGCACATGGCCTGGTAGAACGCCTGGCGCAAGTCGGCTCCTTCAGCCATCTCGTGCTGAATGCGCTCATACAGGTAGATGCCGTAGTCCACCCCTACCCCCACGCCCAGTGCCATCACCGGTAGCGTCGCGACCTTCAGGCCGATACCCAGCATCGCCATCAGCGCATTGCACAGCACCGCCACGATCGCCAGCGGCACCAGGATGCACAGTACTGCGCGCAGTGAACCGAACGTCAGCCAGCAGAACAACCACACCGACCCGAACAACGCCACCAGCATCACCACTTCGGCACGCTTGACGGCATCGTTGGCAGCTGCCATCACCCCGACGTTGCCCCCGCCCAGAACAAATTCGATTTCCGGCACCTGGACCTGGGCGATGATGCGTTTGGCCTCACTCACCACATGGGCCACGGTGGCGCCATCGTGATCGGTCAGGAACACCAGGATCTGCATGCGCTGGCAGCCATCGGTCACCAGGCCGTCATCCGGTACATAGGCCCGGGCGCCCTGGCTCAAGCCGCGGGACGAGCCCGGAATCGCGGCCCAGCGCGGGTTGCCTTCGTTGTTGCCGGCGATCACGGTCTTGCCGAACCCGGCCACGCTCTGCACCGACTGCACCCCGGCGACACTGCGCATCTGGAAATCGAACGCCTCTACCGCACGCATCACCGCTGGCGACAGGCAGGCCTCTTCCACTCCCTGCGCCTGGACGAACACAGCCAGCACATCCAGGCCAATGGAGTAACTGCCAATGATGCTGGCGTTGTCCAGGTTGTAGCGCGAGTCGGCACGCAGTTCCGGGGCACCTGCACCGACATCGCCCACCTCCAGCTGCCGCGCCTTGACCACGGCAACACCCAGCAACATCAGGCTGACCACCAGCACCGCCAGCGCCGGACGCGGCTCGGCCAGCGCCGACAGTCGCCACCACAGCGGATGCCGCGGCGCCTGCCGCACCTGGTTCAGCGCCCCACGTCCCAGGCGCAAGTGAGAAATGATGATCGGCAACATCAGCTTGTTGGTGATGATCATCAGCATCACCCCGATACAGGCGGTTACGCCCAGTTCATGCACGATCGGGATATCGATCAGCATGATCACGGCAAAACCCAAGGCATTCATCAACAGCGCCAGCGAGCCCGGAACAAAGATCTTGCAGAAGGCCAGCCGTGCGGCCTGCAACGCATCCTCGCCGGCCAGCACTTCCTGTTTCCAGGCGTTGGTCATCTGCACCGCATGCGATACCCCGATGGAGAAAATCAGGAACGGCACCAATATCGACATCGGGTCGATGCCCAGTCCCATCAGTGGCAGCAGGCCCAGCAGCCACACCACGGGTAACAACGCCACCAGCAAGGCCACCACGGTCAGGCGCAGCGAGCGTGAATACAGCCACAGCAACACGCCGGTGATCAGGAACGCGACGGCAAAGAACCCCATCACCGTCATCAAGCCATCAACCACGTCGCCCACCAGCTTGGCGAAACCGACGATGTTGATTTCAACCTGGTCGCTGCTGTATTTGGCGCGAATAGCCTCCAGGCGCTGGGCCACATCAACGTAATCGACAGCGGTGCCCGTTTGCGGGTCGGTGTCCTGAAGGTCGGCACGCACCATCGCCGACTTCAGGTCGTTGGCCACCAGGCGGCCGACTTGCCCGGAACGCGCGGCATTGTTGCGCACCTGGGCCAAGTCCTGTTGGGTGCCGGTAAAGCGCGGCGGCACCACCACATCGCCAAAAAAGCCGTCTTCGGTGATCTCGATGTAGCGCACATTGGCCGTGAACAAGGAGGTCACACTGGCGCGGCTGACGCCGTTGATGAAGAACACATCGTCAGTGACCTTGCGCAGGGTGTCGAGAAACTGCGGGTTGTAGATATCGCCCTCGCCTTTCCAGCGCACACTGACCAGGAAGCGATTGGCACCCGTGAAGTATTGGCTGAACTCCAGGAAGTTGAGCATGTACTCATGACGCACCGGGATCTGCTTGTTGAACCCGGGGTCGAGCCGGGTATGCGTGGCGCTGTAGCCCAAGCCCAGGGTCAGCAGCACGAACAGGGTCAACAGCGGCTTGCGGTGGGCCAGCAACAGGTCGGCGCAGCGCTCGACCGTGCGTGTCACCCAGGTATCAGCGTGCTTCATGAAGCGACTCCCCTTGATTCAGGGCGGCAACAGGATTGCCGTTCCCCTGGAACACACCACGCTCGCCAGCCACCAGCACCTGGCCGGTGCCGACGACAATGGCTGAGGTCAGCGTGCCCAACCCCGCTTGACGCTGGCTTGCCAGCAGGCGCCCCTTGCCATCCAGGCGCACCATCGCACTGCCGGCACCCACAATCAGTACCCCGGCGTCACCGGGTAACAGCACATGCCCATATAGCGGTTGGCCGCTGTCAACCTTGATGGCTTGCCATGTCTCGCCAAAGTTGTCGGTAACGAACACATTGCCGCGCATGCCATAGGTGACCCAGCGCTCAGCGCTGAGGCGCACCACGCCAAACAGTGAACCGTTGTAGAACGCAGGCAACTGCTGCCAGTGCTGGCCACTGTCGGCGCTGCGCATGACCAGCCCCTGCTCACCTACCAGCATGCGCCGCCCGGTACGGTCGCCGTCCATTGCGTTGAGGTGCGCGCGGTCAACCGGCAACGGCAGTGCCTGCCAGCTCGCCCCGGCGTCGTCAGACTGGTAGAACTTGCCGTAGCTGCCGAACGCAAACACCTGTTGCCCGCTCGCGGCCCAGGCACCGAGCAGCGGCTCGCCGGTGTCGGCTTCCAGATGAACTTCCTGCCAGCTGGCGCCGGCATCCTGTGAGCGCAGGATCCAGCCGTCCTGGCCCACCGCAACCAGGTGTTCGCCATCAAGTGCGGCCAGGCCGGTGAGGGAGATATGACGTTGCGGTTGAACCGTGGCTTGCTGCCAGGTTTGCCCGCGGTTTTCGCTGATGAGGATGGTGCCCCGCTCGCCGACAGCAACCTGGCGCTTGCCGAGGTTGAGCAGGCCGTTGACCTGCATGCGAGCGGTGTTCAGCTCGGTATCGGCAACAGGCTTTGGCTCACGAGGCGTAAATGCCAGTGCAACCACCCCGGCGACCGTGATGCACACCAGATAAGCAATCAGTTGGCGCATGGGCGACTCCTTGCAGCAACATCCAGGCGCTCGACAATCTCCATACGGCCACCCTCTTGTTCTTGTAGTAGTGAATCGCTGCCCCCACGGGGCAGCGCTTACAACCGGTGTTGACTGAGGTGTGTAGATAGTCGGCCTGCCTGGCTGCCGGGGCATCGTCCAAATGGCCTAACCCGGCAACTGGCATGCCGATTCCCGATCAGCTGATTTCAAACAGCCCCGCGGCCCCCATGCCGCCGCCAATGCACATGGCCACTACCACGTAGCGCACGCCCCGGCGGCGCCCTTCAAGCAGCGCATGGCCGACCATGCGTGCCCCCGACATGCCAAACGGGTGGCCGATGGCAATGGCCCCGCCATTGACGTTCAGGCGCTCCGGGGCAATGCCCAGGGCATCGCGACAGTGCAGTACCTGGCATGCGAAAGCCTCGTTGATTTCCCACAGGCCGATGTCGGCGACCGTCAGCCCGAAACGCTTGAGCAGCTTGGGTACCGCCAGCACGGGCCCAATGCCCATTTCCTCGGGCGCACAACCGGCCACCGCGATACCGCGGTAGACGCCTAACGGCTGCAGGCCGTGCTGAACAGCCTGGGCACGGCTCATCAGCAGGCTGGCCGAGGCACCATCAGAAAATTGCGAGGCATTGCCGGCGGTAATGAACTCACCCTGAGTAACCCAATGGCCGTTCTTCCACACCGGGTTCAACGCCGCCAGGTCTTCGGCCCGGGTCGAGGGGCGGTTGCACTCGTCGCGATCAGCCAGCACCTGCTGGTGCCCGGCCGGCTGGCCCTCTTTGTCAAACAGTTGCTGCTGCGCAGTCAGGGGCACGATTTCATCAGCGAACAAACCATCGCGTTGCGCTGCGGCCGTACGCTGCTGGCTTTGCAGTGCGTAGTCATCCTGCGCCGCGCGGCTGATGCCGTAGCGGCGCGCGACGATCTCGGCGGTTTCTATCATCGGGATATAGGCGGCAGGCGTGCACGCCAGCACGGCCTGCGACTGGTTGCGGTAGGTGTTCTTGTGCTTGTTCTGGGTCAGCGACAACGACTCGACGCCACCGGCGACAACAATGTTCATTTCACCGGCCAGAATGTTCTTTGCCGCCACACCGATGCTCATCAGGCCAGAGGCGCACATCCTGTCCAGGGCCATGCCTGGCACGCTCTCGGGCAAGCCGCCGGTGTAGGCACACAGCCTGCCGATGTTGTAGCCCTGGGTACCTTGCTGCACGGCGGCGCCCATGATCACATCCTCCACCGAGGCCGGCTCGATGCCGGCACGCGCCACCACGGCACGCACCACATGCCCCCCCAGCACCGGCGCCTCTGTGTCATTGAACGAGCCGCGGAAGGATTTGGTCAGCGCAGTACGCGCCGTGGCAACGATAACAACGTCATTCATGCTCATGTTCAGGCTCACTCGGTTACGGGGTTGAAGGTGTAGCGGCTGATGGTGTCGACCACGCAGCCGGGGCGCTCGGCGCCTTCGATCTGCACGGTGATGCGCACCACCACCTGCACCGCGGTATCGATCACCTGGGCGCTGACAAGCTGGCCGTGGCCGCGCACACGGCTGCCTACACGCACTGCCGCCGGAAAGCGCACGCGGTCAGTGCCGTAGTTCACGCCCATGGCCATGTTCTCCAGGGTCATCAGTTGCGGCATGAACAGGTTGGCCAGGGCCAGGGTCAGGTAACCGTGGGCGATGCACGCGCCGAACGGGCCGCTGGCCGCACGCGCCGGGTCGACGTGAATCCATTGCCGGTCGCCGGTTGCCTCGGCGAACAGGTTGACCCGCGCCTGGGTCATTTCCAGCCACTCGGTCACGCCCAGGTCCTGGCCCTGGGCGGCCAAAAGCTGCGCTGCACTGCTGAATCGTGTGCTCATTGCCTACCCTCACGCCTGTTGGGAACTGACCGACAGCACTTCGCCGACCATGTACGAGGCGTAATCGCTGGCCAGGAACACCATCACATTGGCGACTTCCCACACCTCGGCTGCGCGGCCAAAGGCCTCACGGCCGGCCAACTGGCCCAGCAATTGCTCACTGGCAGCCTTTTTCAGGAAGTCGTGCAAGGCGATCGACGGCGACACCGCATTGATGCGCACCCCATGCTCGGCGGCCTCCAGGGCACTGCAGCGGGTCAACGCCATGACCCCGGCCTTGGCCGCGGCGTAATGCGCCTGCTCCTTCTGCGCGCGCCAGCCCAGCACCGAGGCGTTATTGACGATTGCCCCGCTACCACGACGCTGCATGTGGGGCAACATTGCCCGGGTCATGCGGAAGGTGCCGGTGAGGGTGACGTCGATGACCCGCAGCCATTCTTCGTCGCTCATATCGACCACACGCTTCTGGCCACCGAGGCCCGCGTTGTTGATCAGCACATCGACGCCACCCAGTGCCTGTTCAGCGGCACTGACCAGCGCCTGCACCTCGGCTTCGACGGTGACGTCGCATAACTGGCCGTACACGGCATGCAGGCCGGTGTCGGCCTTCAACTGCTCAACCGCCTGTTCCAGGCGACGCGGGTGGACATCGGACACCATCAATGCCCGGCAACCTTCTTCGGCGCAGCGCTTGGCTGCGGCATAGCCGATGCCGGCGCCAGCAGCGGCTGTAATGAGTACGGACTTGCCCGCCAGCAACTGGTGGCCGGGCACATAAGGAGGGGCTTGCTTCACGATGAATACCTCTGACGGATAAGCTTTCCGACAGGTATAAAGCCCGTGATCATCGGGCACATCGTCAAAACGGACGGGGTGTACGCCGTGCCTTAAGCGTCGCCAATGCAATCGAGCGCCGCCCGCGCGGCGCTTCGCGGCACAAGCCCTAATGCCGGTCAGTTAATACTGCCGGGGCTGCTGCGCAGCCCATCGCCGGCAAGCCAGCTCCCACAGGTATGGCGCATGGCTTGAGATTAGTGCTATCGGTGTGGGAGCTGGCTTGCCGGCGATGGGCCGCAAAGCGGCCCCAAATTGCTTAACTGACTGGCATAGAGGCTTTCCGCGCGGGCGGCGCTCGGTCTCACAGGCGCTGCAATACCCAAGGCATACGCTCAGCTGCCCCAGACTTTCTGTGCCTTGGGCGCTTCGTCGAGAATGGCTGCTACCACATCACCCACCTCGCCTACCTCCCAGCGCGCGCCTTTGTCACGCGTCACACCGGTGCGCCAACCGTCGCCAAGGGAAATCCGCCCGCCCTGGCTTTCAAACAGCTGGCCGCTGACGTGCCCGGACTCGACACTGCCCAGCCACACCACCAAGGGCGCAACGTTGTCTGCCGCCCAGGCGTCGAAGCTGTCGTCTTCGGGTTTCTTGACCATGTCCGGCATCGCGCTCTCGGTCATCGCGGTACGCGCCGCCGGCGCCAGGGCATTGGCAGTGACCCCGTAGCGGCCCAGCTCTGCCGCCTGTACCAGCGTCAGTGAAGCAATACCGCCTTTGGCGGCCGAATAGTTGGACTGCCCGATCGAGCCCTGCAGGCCCGCACCGGAGCTGGTATTGATGATGCGCGCAGCCACCGGCGAACCGGCCTTGGCAAGGTCCCGCCAACGCCGGCCAAGGATGTTGGCCAGGCAATAATGGCCTTTGAGGTGCACGCGCATCACTTGGTCCCAGTCTTCTTCGGACAAGCTGATGAACATGCGATCGCGCAAGACCCCGGCGTTATTGACCAGCACATGGACTTCACCAAACGCTGCCAACGCGGCATCCACAATCTGCTGCGCCGTGTTCAGGGTGGTGATGTCGCCATCGTTGGCAATGGCGTGGCCGCCCTTGGCACGGATCTCGGCGACAACCGCCTGTGCGGCGTCAGCACGGATGTCGTTGACCACCACATTGGCGCCTTCGGCGGCAAATGCCAGTGCATAGGCACGGCCCAGGCCGCCACCAGCGCCGGTGATGATCACGGTACGGGCGTCACAAATACCCATGGAGGTGCTCCTGTTGTTGGATGTAGGCGGCTTCAGAGCCGTTCGATGATGCTGACGTTGGCCTGGCCACCGCCCTCGCACATGGTTTGCAGCCCGTATCGCCCGCCCGTGCGCTCCAGCGCATGCAGCAAGGTGGTCATCAGGCGCGCCCCGGTGGCCCCAAGCGGGTGGCCGAGGGCGATGGCGCCACCGTGGACGTTGGTGCGCGCAGGGTCGTAATCCAGTTCCTTGGCCCAGGCCATTACCACCGAGGCGAAGGCTTCGTTGATCTCCACCAGGTCGATGTCGGCCATGCGCATGCCGGCCTTCTTCAGCGCCGCGCGGGTTGCGGCAATCGGCGCGGTGAGGTGCCAGATCGGGTCATCACCCAGCACCGACAAATGGTGAATACGCGCCCTGGGGGTCAGGTTGTAGCGTTTCAGCGCTGCCGCCGAAACCACCAGCAAGGCCGCTGAGGCGTCGCAGGTCTGGCTCGATACCGCCGCCGTAATCGACGGGTACTCCGGGCTTACCGGCTCCAGGCTGGCCATTTTTTCCAGGCTGCTGACACGCGGCGTTTCATCGTGTGCCAGCCCCTGGCACGCCACGATTTCCCGCGCGAAGTAACCCGCATCGGCTGCGGCCAATGCCCGCGCGTGGCTTTGTAACGCGAACGCTTCCATGGCCTGGCGGCTAAGCTGCCAGTGATCGGCAATGCGCTGCGCCGCATAGAACTGGTTGACCGGCTGGTTGCCGAAGCGCGCCTGCCAACCCAGGCTGCCGGAAAACGGGTCGCTGAAACCCAGCGGCTGGCCGGCCAGCATGGCCGATGAAATGGGGATTTGCGTCATGGTCTGCACCCCGCCCACCGCCACCACATCCTGGGTACCACTCATCACCGCCTGGGCGGCAAAGTGCAGCGCCTGCTGCGAAGAACCGCACTGGCGGTCCACCGTGGTACCCGGCACGTTCAGCGGCAAGCCGGCGGCCAGCCAACTGGTCCGGGCGATGTCGCCGGCCTGCGAGCCGATGGCGTCGACACAGCCAAAAATGACATCGTCATAGTCTTCGGCCGGTACGCTATTGCGCTCGACCAGCGCCTTCAGAACGTGTGCGCCCAGGTCAATCGCATGTACGTGGGCAAGGCTGCCCTTGCGCTTGCCGGTAGGGCTGCGCAGGGCGTCGACAATATAGGCTTCGGGCATGGCTCAATCCTCGAATGTTGCGCCAGGCCCAAGCCGGACCTGATCACTGAGCACGTAGGCGGCGACACGGGACTTGTGCGTGGCACGGTCACCCCAGGACGGGTCGAGCGACCACACCCGTTTCATGAACATCTGCAGGTCGACCTCCCAGGTGTAACCCATCGCCCCGTGCACCTGGATACCGTGACGGGCGGCCAGCCAACTGGCCTCGCAGCAGGCCAGCCTGGCCTGCGAAACATACACATCTGCGCCCTGCTCGCCCTTGCTCAGCGCGTAAGCGGCCCGGTACAGCACAGGCTTGGCAAACTCGATCTTGCTGGCTATATCGGCCAAGTGGTGCTTTACCGCCTGAAAACTGCCGATCGGCTTGCCGAACTGCTTGCGCTGGGCCACGTAGTCCACCGACAAGTCGAGTATCCGCTGAGCCAGGCCCAGCAGTTGGCCGGCTACTGACAAGGCACCGCGGTTCAGCGTTTCGGCCCACAGCGCGCGGCCCTGCTCGCCGCCGACCAGGCGCGTGTCGGGGCTGGGGTTCCAGCTGACCTTACCCAGCCGCCGCGAGGCATCGATACTGGCATTGGGCTGCACATCCACCTGCGCACGCGGCACTGCGTGTACCTCATCGCCATGGGCCAGGATCAACCACTCGGCCAACGGTGCATCGGGCACCAGCGGGTTGATCGGGTGGCCGATGGCGATGCGCACGCTGCCATCGGCAATGCGCGGCAACAAGCTGGCTTTCACCGGGCAGTCGGCAGGCAGGCCGTTCAACAAGCCCGTTACCACATAGGCGGTATCGGCCAGTGAATCGGGGATGGCGTAGTACCCCAGCTCCTGGGTCATCAGCGACCAGGCGACATCGTCCATGCCCAAACCGCCAAACTGCTCGGGCACCGACAACGCGGTAAGCCCTTGCTCGGCGATCTTGCCGCGTAAATCGGCAGACCGGCCGGCGTCTGTTTCCCAGATCTGGCGCAGCATTTCCGGCGCCGCCTCGGTCATCAGAAAGCGGCTGATGGCTTCACGGAAGGTGAGCTGATCATCGGTAAAGGTAAAGTCCATGGCCGGCTCCTACTTCGGCAGGCCGAGCATGCGCTCGGCAATGATGTTGCGCTGGATTTCGTTGGTACCGGCATAGATCGGCCCGGCCTGTGCGAACAGGAACCCCTCGAGCCAGGCCCCGGCAACCGCCTGCGGCGCACTGCTGAGCAGTTCGCCGTGAGCCCCAAGGATGCGCATGGCGGTGGCATGCATGCGCAGGTCCAGCTCGGACCAGATGATCTTGTTGATGCTCGACTCGGCGCCAATCTGCGCACCGCGGCTCAAGCGGCCAACGGTGTGGTAGGAGGACAGGGCATAACCTTCTGCACCCAGCCAGGCGTCGACCACTGCTTCGCGGATGCTCGGGTCGCGGTCTGCGCTGGCGCGGTGGGCGTGGTACAGCTGTACCAGCTTGCGCGCCGTGGCCTGGAAGCGCGCTGGCGAGCGCAGCAGCAAGCCACGCTCGAAGCCAGCGGTAGCCATTGCCACCTGCCAACCCTGGCCTTCTGCACCGATGCAGTTTTCGACCGGCACGCGGACATCGTCGAAAAACACTTCGGCAAAGGTATTTTTGCCATTCAGCGCCTTGATCGGCCGAATGGTCACGCCGGGCGCATCCAGTGGCACCATGATGAACGACAGGCCATGGTGCCGGCTTGAATGCGGGTCACTGCGGAACAAGCCAAACAGCCAGTCGGCGAACAGCGCCCGGCTCGACCAGGTCTTTTGCCCGTTGAGCACGTAGTGGTCACCCTCCCGGATGGCCTTGCTGGTGATTGCGGCCATGTCCGAGCCCGCGTTGGGTTCGGACCAGCCTTGCGCCCACATGTCGACGCTCGACGCCATTCGCGGCAAGAACCGTTGCTTCTGCGCCTCGGTACCAAACTCCATCAAGGTGGGGCCAAGCATCAGCTGGCCGTTCTGGTTGATGCGCATGGGGGCGTCAGCGCCGTAATACTCTTCTTCGAAAATCAGCCATTCGATCAGGTCGCACCCGCGCCCACCGAGGTGCTTGGGCCACATCACCATCGACAGGCGATGCTCGAACAGCTTGGCTTCCCAGGCGCGATGCTGCTCGAAGCCTTCGCGGGTGTCGTAGCTGCCCAGGGGGCTGGTCGGCAGGTTGGCGGCCAGCCATTCACGGACTTCCTGGCGGAAGGCCTTCTGCTTTGCGGTATAGGCTAGTTCCATGGCGCTCTCTCAGAACTTCGCGTCGCGTTTTTCGACGAAGGCGCGGCGGGTTTCGGCGGAATCCGGGCTGGTGTAGGCCTGAAGGGTAAAGCCCTGCTCCCAGCGGTATTTGTCTTCAAGGTTGCCGTCTTCGATGCCGTTGAGGGCTTCCTTGGCAATGCGGATCATCGCCGGGCTCTTGGCGGCGATTTTGGCGGCGATTTCCAGGGCGGTTTCGCGCAACTGCTCCTTGGGCACCACACGCTCGATGAAGCCATACCGAGCGGCCTCGGCGGCGCCAATCTTGTCGCCGGTCAAGAACAGGTAGCGTACCTTCTGCACCGGGAACAGCCGTTGCAGGTGTGCGCCCCCGCCCATCGCGCCGCGGTCGACTTCCGGCAAGGCAAACGTGGCACAGTCGGCAGCGACCACGATATCGGCCGCCCCTGTCAGGCCGATCCCCCCACCCAGCACAAAGCCATGCACGGCAACAATGACCGGCACCGGGGTGCGATGTACGGCCTTGAACGCGGCATAATTACCGGCGTTGACCGCCACGATCCGCTCGGGGTGGGCGTCCAGTTCCTTGATGTCGACGCCGGCGCAAAAACCGCGCCCCTCGGCACGGATCACAATCACCCGCACTCGCGGGTCGTCGCCCAGGGCCTCAACGTGGTTGGCAAGGTCCATCCACTCCTGGCTGTTCAAGGCGTTGACCGGCGGTTTGGCGAGCACCAGTTCGGCGATGCCCGCTTCGATCTGTGTAATGAATGCGTGAGTCACGATGGCTCTCTCCAAAGTTCAGCGGGTTGGCGTGCCAGCAAGGCTTCCAGGCATTGCTCAGCCTGCTCGGCAATTTCTTCGATCAATTGCTGGCAACTTTTCAGTTCGCCGATGGCTGCTGCAACTTGGCCACTGGGCAAGATGCCTTCGTCCGGAACACCATCGATCATCGAGCGCTGCAACAGCACCGGCTGGTTGGCAGCCATGACCGTTTGCGACAACGCAGCGGGGTCGTCTTTCAGTGCCTGGCGCAGGATTGACGCCACCTGCAGCAGGCTCATGCCGGTGTGCTGCTTCCATTTCCAGGCACTGCGCAAGGCAACGCGCAGGCGCCCTAGTGGCCCGGCCTGCTCCAGGCGCTGGATGAACGGGTTGTCGATCATGCGGTGGCGCATACCGTCGACCGCCGTGGTCACTCGCACCCTCTGCGGGTCGTTGACCTTCAGGTAGTGCACCAGGGTGGCCGGCGGCGTCGGCGAGTCCTTGCTCATCAAGAACCGCGTGCCCATGGCAATGCCTGCCGCGCCCGCGGCCAGCGCGCCGGCCAGGCCCCGGCCAGTGGAGTAGCCCCCGGCAGCGATGACCGGCACCGACACGGCATCCAGCACCTGCGGCAACAGGATTGAACTGGGTACACCGCCGGTGTGGCCGCCGCCCTCGCCCCCCTGGATGGTGATCATGTCTGCACCCAGTTCTACCGCCTTGAGCGCATGCTTGAGCGCGCCCACGGTGGGGACGCACAGCACCCCGGCAGCCTTGAAGCGGGCAATGGTCTGTTTGTCCGGCCCACGGCCATAGCTGACCGCACGCAAGCGGTAGCGGATGGCCAGGTCGACGCACTGCGCGGCGTTGTCCTGGAACATGTGGAAGTTGAGGCCGAAATTGCTGCCACCAGTGGCGGCAATCACCTTGTTGATTTCACCCTCCAGGGCCTGGGCTGCAATGGTTGCCCCAGCCAGAAAACCGAAGCCACCGGCCCGGGTAGTGGCGATCACCAGGTTGGCGTCTGCCACCCAGCCCATGGCCGTCTGCACGATGGGGTAGCGGCACCCCAACGCCTCTGTCAGTGGCGTTGCCAGCCAGCGGCTCATGCTTGCTCTCCGCCGGCGGCCAGCTTGTTGGCCTGGGCCATGGCCTTGGCATCAAAGCCGCCAAGCTTGTCCCCGCTGAGCAGCTCGTTGTGGGCATGGGCAAAGTGGTGCCAGGCAAACGCAGCCTCCATTGCCGTGCGCTTGCCCTGCAGGTCTTCTACGTGGTTGATGGCCTGCTTGGTCAAGGCCAGGCCCATGCGCGGCTGGCGTGCGATGTTCGCAGCCAGTGCGTAGGTGCCTTGCTCCAGCTCGGCACGTGGCAGCACGCGGTTGACCATGCCCATGTGGTACGCACGGTCGGCGCCCATGCGTTCGCCGGTGAACAGGAACTCCTTGGCAATGCGCGGGTTCAGCTCGTAGGGATGGGCAAAATATTCCACCCCGGGTATGCCCATGCGCACCACCGGGTCCTGGAAGAACGCGTCATCGCTGGCCACGATCAGGTCGCAGACCCAGGCCAGCATCAACCCGCCGGCCACACAAGCGCCCTGCACCATCGCAATGGTTGGCTTGGGCAGTTCGCGCCAGCGCCGGCACATGCCCAGGTACACTTCCTGCTCACGGGCGTACAGTTGCTCGCCGCCCGGTTTGTTGGTGTGGTCCCACCACAAGTGCGCGCGCTCGAATGGCTTGTTGATGTCGCGCCCTGGCGTGCCGATGTCATGGCCGGCAGAAAAGTGCTTGCCCGCGCCGCGCAGCACGATGACCTTGACCGCGTCATCATTCACGGCTTGGCGCAGCGCCGCATCCAGTGCGTAGGTCATTTGCGAATTCTGCGCGTTATTGAAGCCTGGCCGGTTCATGGTCAGCGTCGCGATCCCCTCGGCCACGCTGTACAGCACGGGTTCCTGTGTTTCGTAGACCGAATGGTCTTCACGCTGGACAAATTCGCTGTCTGTGCTGTTCATGCTCTGTCCCTCCCCTTACGCCGGGCGCACGCCAGCAGGGTTGCCCTTGATTGCCGTGCTGCGGTAATCGTGGGGATCAAGCCGACGGATCAGCGCCAGTTGCTCTGCCGTCGGGTGCGCGGTTTCTGCCAGCGACGGCGACCTGAGCAGCGGGAAGCCGGTTTTTTCCTGAACTTCCTCAAAGCTCACACCAGGGTGCAACGTGCGCACCTGCACGGCTCGCTGCGGGCCCTCGAAGTCCATGACACACAGGTCGGTGACAACCCGACGGATATCCATCAGGTCACGGCGAACCCCTTGCGGCCAGCGCTCGGCCTTGAACCCCACGCCCGACACCATGTCCACTTCGCCACCGACGAACACGCGGGTACTGTGGTTGGGCACGAAGAACGAGTTGATGTGGTTGATGCTGTTACCGGGCAAGCCCCGCACGCCGAGCATGGCTGCCTTGGGTTGCCGGTAGTCGCCTACGCAAGACAGGTTGCTCTGGCCCCAGCGGTCAATCTGGGTTGGGCCGATCATGGCGTGCCGACGCCCCCCCCAGACACATTCGAACACCCGCTCGAAGCTCAGGTAACCCGAGTACCTGGGCACGTAGTCACCGCGCGGCCCCAGCGGGATAGGCTCTTCAACCAGAAACGCCTCACTGTCGGTCATCAGCAGTTGCGGGCTGTGGCTGAGTTTGGCCAGGCTTGCGCCAAGCCGTGGAATCACACCCAGGCCCGACGCTAGCCATTCGCCATTGCCCCGCCAGGCCTCGCTGGCGGCCACGATCAGCAGTTCGGCGAGGGTAAATTCACAGTTGCTCGACATGTCCATCCTCCTCAGAACACCGGCAGGGGCAATGTGCCCATGCGTGCGGCACCGCCATTCTTGTCGTGATACGCCAGCTCGCCCGGCGCCACGAACGCATCGATGTAGGCCTGCCAGCCGCCTGCTTCGGCGGCGCTGGCGGCATATTCTTTCAAGTGTTTGAAGTCCCAGCCGTATGCAGGCGGGCACGACGTCGGGTGCGCACCAAACGGGGCGTGAATCACGCCGCTTACCAGGTAGCGCTCAAAGGTGTTACTGCGCGCTTGCTCGGCACTCAGTTCCAGGCGTTCATGCAGCGTCTCGCAGGACACGAAGCACTGCTGGGCGGCGCGGGCAAACAGGTGATCGAAATACGGGTCAGGCCCGGTCACCAGGGTATTGCCCAGGCGGTCGGCGACGTTGACGTGAACAAATGCCACATCCAGGTTCAGTGCCGGCATGGCCAGCAGCACTTCGCGGTCGTCGTAGGGCGACTCAATGGTTTTCAACCCAGGGTTGAGCGCCGTAACATCCGTCGCCAGGCCACAACGGGTCGGCAGAAACGGCAAGCGCATGGCGGCTGCCCGCAACCCCCACTGGAACATGCCTTCATCGACCTCCAGCAGTTCCAGCTCACCTGCTTCGCGCGCCTTGCGGTAATAGGGTTCCAACGGGATGGCATCCAGCGTTGCAAAGCCGAATACCAGCTTGCTGACCTTGCCGGCCGCGCACAGCATGCCCACCTCGGGGCCGCCATAGGCCACCACGGTCAGGTCCTTGACCGTAGATCGCAGGATTTCCCGAACGATGGTCATCGGCTTGCGCCGCGGGCCCCATCCGCCAAAGCCGATGGTCATGCCATCGCGCAGCTGGGCCACCGCATCGGCCGCCGTCATTTGCTTGTTCATTGCACATCTCCTTGCTGCTGGCCGACCGAAAAGTCATGCCCCCACAGGCTCACGCGGGTGAATTCGAAGGCCGAGTGCCCGGCCCAGTCCACTTGCAGGCCGCCGTAGCCGTACTCCAGGTCGAAGCCGGACGGGGTCTTCATGTAAAACGAGGTCATCAAGTCGTTCAGGTGCTGGCCGAGGGTGGCCGACAGTGGCACCTGTTGCGCCTGGCGCCGGTCGTGGGCACGGCCGACTTCGGTCATCGAGTCGACTTCGACCATGACGTGCACGCACCCCGAGCTCACCGCGAACTCGGCCAATGCCAGGGAGTGGTGACGGCTGTTCTGGCAGTGCAGAAAATGGATGCGAATGGGCGGCGCGGCAGGGTCCGGGCAGAAATTGAAGATGTCCGACAGTTCAAAACCCAGCACGTCCTTGGCGAACGCCAAGGTGGCCTCGAAGTCGGGGGCCGGCAGCACGGTGTGGCCCAGCCCCATGTCGCCGGTCAGAAAGCGCGGCACGCCCTGCGGCGAGACAAACGGCAGGCAATCGGAGCGGTGCCCCCAGCTCAGCTCGTGGCGGTTACCGGACGGGTCGATGACGCTGACCAATGCCTGTACGCCGCGCTGTTCGATCTCGGCTGCCGTGCCGGTGGCCCAGTGCACCCCGGCTTTGTCCAGGGCCTGGATGGCGGCATTGAAGGCGCGTTCGCTGGCCAGTTCCCAGCCGGAAGCGACATAACCCGCAGCAGCGCCCTCAACGATCAACATGCGAAACGGGCGCTCATCCATCTTCACATACAGGCCGCCGCCGGGCGCGGCTGTCACCATCATGCCCAGCACGTCTTCGGCATAGCGTTGCCATTGACTGAGGTTTTCGATTTGAGCAACGAAGTAGCTCAGACCCCGTATATCCATCATGCCCTGCTCCCCAATGACTGCACCTTTGATGGTGTTCATTGTGCGGAGCGCGGACGAGCGCCTCATCGTCCGTTGAGACTAAGCCTCTGATCTGGCGGCAAAACAGCTGATACCCGGGATAAGCGAGGCGCACCCGGCAGACCCAGGTGGCAAAAAAAGGGGCGCAATGCGCCCCGGTCTCCGGCAATGCCGGGCCAACGGTTAAATGAGCCAGACGGCTACAGGTACAGAATCACCAGGTCATTGATGACCGAAGGGCGGTCGCTGCCAACCACATGGGTATTCACTTCCAGCGTCAACTGCGTGCCACGTTTGCCCTGCACCACCTGCTTGACCCTTGCCCGCGCATGCACCCGCGACCCGGCTGGCACAGGTGCGGGGAAACGCAGGCGGTCAGAACCATAGTTGACCATGGTGCTGAACCCGGTGATCTCGAAACCCAAGGGCAACTTCAACCGTGATTGCAGCACCTGCACCAGCGCACCGTGGGCGATAGTGCCGCCAAACGGGCTTTGCTTGCGCGCACGCTCCGGGTCCGTGTGGATCCAGTAGTCATCGCCCGACAGGGTGGCAAAGGCATCGATCAGGGCCTGATCGATGACAATTTCATTGCTCCAGTCGGTAAAGGCTTCGCTGACCAGGCTTTGCAGCGCCGCTTCGTCGTCCATGGCCACCTTGCGCACGGCCGTAACCTGCGCAGGGGGGGCAGCGTGTGCCGTAGCCAGCCCGGCCCCACGCTGCAGGCTTGCCACGTCGATGTCCGGGCCGGTAAAACGCAGCAAGCGCGTGCCCTTGGCGTCGACTTCGGCGAACACGGGTTTCAGGCGCATGCCGATGTGAATCTGCGCTTCGTCGAGGCCCACCAACGTTGTGTTGATACGCACGCCCTCGTCGAGTTCGACCACCGCCAGCAGCTGCGGCATCTCATCGGCGAAGTCGGGCAACGTGGCGATGCGCGCCACGGTAAAGCTGTACAGGCTGGCGCCACCGCTGGCTTCACGCCAGCTCAGCGCATGGGCAAGGCAGCCAGGGCAATGACGCCGCGGGTAGAACACCCAGCGGTGACAGGCGTCGCACTGCTGGATCAACAGCCGCTCGGCCTTCAGACCCTCCCAGAACGGTGCCGAAATTTCCGTGGGCACCGGCATTGGCTTGTTGTTCGACATGCTGGTCACGCTCCCTGAAGTATCAATGCGGCCTGCTCGCTCATCACGCCACCGGTGCCAGAGACATAGACACTGTCGCAGCGTTTTAGCTGCCGCTCGCCGGCCTCACCACTGATTTGCGTCACGGCCTCGATCACCTGTGACATCCCCCCCGCCGCGCCGGCCTGACCGAAACTGAGCTGGCCACCGTGGGTGTTCATCGGGAAGTCGCCGCGCCAGGTCAGGTCATGCTCACGAACAAAACGCATACCCTCGCCCTTGGCGCAGAACCCGGCATCTTCCAGCGTCAGCAGGGCCGTGATGGTGTAGCAGTCATAGATCTGTGCCGCATGCACGTCGGCAGGCTTGAGCCCGGCCATGGCAAAGGCACGTTGCGAGGCAGGCCCTATCGGAGTATTGAGCATGTCCTGCGCATAGGAAGGCGACTTGAACGCCAGGTGCTCTCCAAAGCCGGTAATGAATGCCGGCCGCTTGCGCGCACGCGCGGCCACTTCTTTGGAGGCGATGATCATGGCCGCACCACCGGCCACCGGCATGACGATTTCGAGTATGTGCAGCGGGTCGGCAACGCACTTGCTGGCCAGTACCTGCTCGATGCTCAGTGGCTGGCCATGGAACATAGCCTGGGGGTTGGCCAGGGCGTTGGTCCGCTGGTCCACGGCGATCTTGGCCAGGGCCACCGGGTCGTAGCCATACTGCGCGGCATAACGCTGGGCAATCATGGCATAGCCGGTGTTCTGGCCCATGTGCCCGTAGGGCAGGTCGAATTCGGCCTCGGGGGCGCCGAAGGCGGTGCTGTGGCCACCGTAACGCATAGCCCGGGCCATGGCGCCCGGGTCTTCATCCGGCCCCATGGGCGCCAGACGCGCAGGCAGCACGCAGAGTACCGCCTGGCACAGGCCCAGCTCGATGGCGGCGGCGGCCCGCCATACCATGCCCACGGACGTGCACCCGCCCAGGTCGACCACTTCGGCGAAGTTCAGGCTCAAGCCCAGGTATTCAGCGGCCATGGCCGGCACGAATACCGAAGCTTCATGAAAATGCGGCCCGTTGATCACCAGCCCGTCCAGGTCTTCGGCGCGCAGGCCTGCGTCGTGCAGGGCTTGCGCGGCAAGGTCGGCGACTTGCTCAAGGTGGAACATGCGTGGCGCGGTAGCGTATTTTTCCGGTTTGTACTGGGCGGCGCCTACAATCGCCGCATGACCTTTCAGACCCATGTGTCCCTCACTTGAAGGCTTGTGAATCAGGTTTTTGTTGTGCGCTGACGATGCCACACCTGAGCGGGTGGCGTAATCGTCCGTTTTGACTAGCGGCAGTTTGGCGCTGGCGCGTCAGAAGCTGTACTTCACCGAAATCGAACCGTAGTCACGGTCGGCCAGCAAGCGTTTGACCGGGTCGGCATCGCCCAGGTAGCTGGTTACCCGCAGGGCCACTTCGAGGTTACCCAGGTACTTGAAGGTTGTGCCCACACTCAACCGCCGATCGCCCTGCAGCCCGGAAATGGTCCCCGCCATCGGCGTAGCACCGCTGAACACGTTGGAGAAGTTCACCGGCACCTCCAGGTCCCAGCCTTCGAATACGTTGGGGTAGCTGAACGATGCGCCCACGGTATACGCGCTGGCGGTCTTGCTGCGCCAGGCCGAAGCGGTCTTGTAGGTGTAGTCATTCGAGGGCTGGACCAACGGGCGCATGGCCGGGATCAAGGCGTTGCCCAGGCCCAACAGGTTGGGTGCGGCGGACGCCTCATCCACGCTGTCGACCCGTACGTGGACAATTTCGGCGGTGAGCGTGGTCTGGCTGGCCCACGGCCGGTCACCGAGGATACGGATGGCCGACAGCTGCATCTGCTGCCCTTTGCCGCGCGCCGGCGTGGGGCCCAGGCCGGTATTGACCATGACGGGCGCCCCATCGCGGTAGGACCACTCGCCGCCCACCTGGGTTTCTCCGATCTTGGTCGACACACTCATACCGGTCAGCTTGATGTCTTCGAAGTAGGTGATGCGATAGCCATCAGGGGCGCCAAAAAATGCGCCGGGGCCAGCCGGAACGGCGCGATAGCCGACCAACGCGGTTGCCGGGTTCTTGTCGTGGTAATTGACATGGAACAGCGAAAGCTCCAGTGCCTGCACCGGGCGCACGCGCACCTGCACCCCCCACTGGCCGCTGTCACGCGGCTCATCGGTACCGCGGTAGTTGATGCGCGAGCCGTCGGCCCCCAGGATGAACTCACGCCCCGGCCCCACCACGTCAGTGGTCGACAGGTAACTGCCCACCGGTGGCAGCTCCGTGCCCATCCACTCATATTGCACATAGGCGCCAAAACTGAGCTGCGGGTTAAGGCGATAAGACGCCGACACCTGCCCGACGGGCAACAGCACTTCCTTTACCTCAACCCCGGGTTGCGCCGCCTTGACCGCATCGGACGGGCTCTGCACACCGCTGACGCCCGGGTAGAACAGGCTTTCACCCCAGGACTCCACGTGCCGACCGGCTTTGACATCCAGCATCGAGTCATTGTCGAAACGCCAGCCGCCGAATACATAGGCATCGAGGAACTTGCTGCGCCCACCACTGTAGTATTTGATGTCGCTGGTAAATTCGTTGAAGTCACCGTCTTTGTTGACCGTGCCCGGTGAGTCGTTATCGTTGCTGCGGTGGTACACATCGTCATAGAAGGTGCTGGCACGCAGCACCGCACCGTAGTTGTCCTTGCGCAGAATCATCTCGGCCAGCGCGCCGATGCGGTTGGTTACCAGGCTGCCTTTGTCGAAGTTGCGATCGCCATCGTCGCCGTTGAGCGTCAGCAGGTTTTTGTCCGGGCTTTCCAGGCGCACGCCAAGGCCATAGCTGGTGGTCACGGTCCAGTCGAGCGTCGCGCCGTTATCGAACTCGATGGTTTCACCTGCCCAGACCGGCGTCGACACCATCCCGATCGCCACCATCAGCCCCGATAACGCAAAGCCCTGAACAGCTGGGCCAGTACACTTGTTGTTGTTTTTATACGTCACCATGCCTCTCCCGTTATACGACCCGACGGCCGCGCTTGAGTGCAAAACAGCACTTCTGTTTCACCGTTCGCTCATAGCTGCCCGAGTATCGGCTTAGCCTCTACACCGGCAGGTGTACGGCCATAGCGCAATACCCCGGCAACTTCTTCACGCCCCAATTGCCCCAGGGCAATCAGGTAGTTGATGTGCGCCAGGGTCTCGCCCAAGGCCATCAGCTCATCGAACCGCCCGCTGACCTTGGGGAACAGCACCGCCATCAGCTCTGCGGCGCTACGCGGCAAGGTGCACGCGCCCAGCACTTGCTGCAGGTGCGCGTGGTGGTGGTCGCGCAACTGGTCAAGGCGCAGGTGCAGATTGAAGAACGGCCGTTCATGGGCCGGCAGCACCAGCACGTCATCCGCAACGCTGCGCAAGTGCTCCAGGGACTCAAGCCACTCACGCAAGGGGTTCGCATCCGGTTCGGTGACCTGCACGCACACGCTTGAGGTGATCCGTGGCAGCACCTGGTCGCCTGCGATCAGCAACTGGTCTTCAACGCAGTACAGGCAGGCATGCTCTGGCGAATGCCCACGGCCAATTCGCACCTGCCAAAGGCGGCCACCGATGCGCAGCTCGCTGCCTTCGCGCAAGCGGTGAAAACTGGTGGGCACTTCGGGGCGAAAGTGTGCCGAGTTCAACAACGGGAACAGCGCTTCGGTCTGTTCGGCGCTGAACCCGGCTTTCTGGTAATGCGCACGGAACGCCCAACTGCTGCCGGCATCGCCCTGCCCACCCAGCTGGTGCATCGCCTGGTACTCGCTGGCCGTCATGAACACCGGGCAGCGGAAGCGCTCGGTCAACCAACCAAGCACGCCCACGTGGTCGGAGTGAAAGTGCGTGCAGATCACCGCCAGCAACGGCAAGCCGCCCAGCGCCTGCTCGAACAGCCGCTCCCAGATTTCACGGGTTTGCCGGTTGTTCAGGCCGGTATCCACGGCAACCCAGCCCTGCCCGTGGCGCAGCAGGTAGAGGTTGATGTGATCGAGGCCGAATGGCAGCGGCATGCGCAACCACAACACCCCTTCGGCGACCGCCTGCACCTCGCCATTGGCCGGCGGCACGGGCCACGGGAAGCGCAGGCCCGCCCGCCATTCATGGCCCTGCGCGTCCAGGCTACTCACTGGCATCACCGGCAAAGGCCGCCAGGCCGGCGCGGGCCAGCACGTCGGCGCTGTAGGGCATGTAGCTGCGGCTGCTTTCGTCACGAATGAACAACGGGTCGCTGAATGCGCTGGGCGCGTAGCCTTGGCGTTGCAGGTCAACCTTGCGCAGCTTGAAGGTGCTGGTCAGGTCGGCAGCGGCCGACACGCGGACAAACACCGGTGCGGCGTAACGCGGCAAGCGCTGCTCGGTCAGGGCGTAGAATGCCGCCGGATCGAAATGCTGCCCCGGCTGCATCAGCACCGCCGCCATGCCCGCGCGCCCCTCTTGGCCGGGCACCTGCACGCCGTAGATATTGATCAGCTCAAGGCCCGGGAAATCACCCAGCGCGGCGGCCACTTCCTGGGTCGAAACGTTCTCGCTCTTCCAGCGGAAGGTGTCGCCCACGCGGTCAACGAAGTAGAAGTAGCCGTCTTCGTCATAGCGCAGCAGGTCGCCCGAACTCCAATAGGCGTCACCTTCAACCAGCACGTTGCGGCGTATCTTGCTGGCAGTGGCCTCGGCCGAGGTGTACCCCTCGAAACGCCCGCCGCCAATGTCAGGGTGGTTGATGATGTAGCCCAGGGCTTCGCCCACCTCACCCGCTTCACACAGCTGGTAGAACCCCTGTTCGTCCCGTGGGTGGCTGTCGCTTTCCACGTCATAGCGCACCAGCCGCAAATTGCTTTTGTCCCAGTACGGAACACGACCGCAAGCACCCACATAATTGTCGACGTTGACCAGATTGGCATTGGATTCGGTAGAGCCCCAGCCCTCGAACACCTGAATCGGTCCAAAACGCTGCACCCAGTGCTGCCAGGTTTCGCGCGACAACCCGGCGCCCAGCATGCAGCGCAGCCCGTGATCCTGCTCACCGGGCACTTCAGGCTGGTTAAGCAGGTAACGGCAGATTTCGCCGATGTATTGGAACACGCTGATACGGTGCTGGCGCACGTCGCCCCAGAACTCCCGCACACTGAACTTGCGGCGCACCACGATGGCCGCACCGGTTTTCAGTGCGGTGGAGGTGACCGATGTGGCGGCAGCGCCGTGATACAACGGCAAGCAGCAATAGAACACGTCTTGCGGCGTGGTTTGCAGGGTCACTTCCATGATGTCGCCGGTGGACATCCAGCGCATGTGGCTGTAGCGGGCCGCCTTTGGCAAACCGGTGGTGCCAGAGGTGAAGATCAGCAGGCTTGGCGTTTCTGCCGGCAGGTCGGCACGCAAGTCGCGGGGAAACGGCGTACCCGGTGCCTGGGCCATGGCAGCGTCCAGGCCGGTATCGAGCTCATCGGGCATGGCGGCTGTCCAGGGCCGCTCGCTGTCCGCCGCCAGCCACAATGGCACGTTCGGCAAGCCTGGCGTGGCAATGAAGTTACCGAGCACCTCTTCGCCCACGATCACCGCGTTGGCGGCGATGGACTGCAACGCGTGCACCAGCGGCCGGCCACTGACCTGGGTGTTGACGAAGCCTGCCACCACGCCCAACTTGGCCAGGGCAAACCAGCAGCAGAAGAATGCAGGGCGATTTTCCATGGCCAGGGCGCACACATCGCCCGGGCGCAGGCCGCGTGCGTGGAACACATGGGCCAAGCGGTCGGCCTGGGCATTGACCTGGGCGTAACTCAGGCGCTGGTCGCCATAAATGATGAAAGGCCGCTCGCCATGCCGGCGTGCCTGCTCTTCCACACGGTCAGCCAAGGTGTAGCGGTCTGCCGGCTTGATGCGCGCACTGGCCTCGGCCCGGCGATCCAGAATGGCCTGCGTGTGCTCGCGCGGTACCGGGCCGAGCGCGTCGGCGGGCCGCAGGTTGAGGTTACTGAAATTGTTCATCCCGTTCTCCGAATAACCGGCTGTTCATGGACCGCTCAGGGGTGGCTCGGGTAGTCCGAATAGCCTTGCGATCCTTTTGTATAAAGCGTCTTGCGGTCGAAGCCGGCCAACGGCAGGCCGGCGCGCAGGCGCTCGACCAGGTCCGGGTTGCCGATAAAATGGCGGGCGAATGACACCGCCACCCCCTCGCCCGCCTGCAGCGCCGCAGCGGCCGAGGGCCCGTCGAAACCATCATTGAGAATCAGCCCGCTGCTGCTGTGGCGGCGAGCCAGGGCAAACGCATCCAGCCCGGCCGCAGGCGAACGCATGATGTGCAGGTAGGCCAGCCCTAGCGGTTCGACAGCCCGGCACAGTGCGGCGGCGGTCGCGGCCGGCTCGGCGTCGCTGATGTCGTTGTACGGGTTGCCTGGGCACAGGCGAAAACCCACCCGCCCGGCACCTATGGCAGCGCTCATGGCCCCCAGCACTTCGGCAGGAAAGCGCACGCGGTTGTCGACCGAACCGCCGTAACCATCAGTGCGGTGGTTGCTACCGTCAGCCATGAACTGCATGGGCAGGTAACCACTGGTACAGTGCAGCTCCACCCCTTCGAAGCCCGCCTCACGCGCGTTCAGCGCGGCCTGGCGGTACTGCTCGACGACCCTGGCGATGTCTTCAACGCCCAAGGCCTGCGGTTCATCGGTGTCGACCAGCCCGGCACCATCGCTGTACAGCTGGGTACGGGCACGCACGGCCGACGGTGCCACGGTGCGGGCGCCCACCGGCTTGTTCAGCCGGCTGGCCGCACGGCCGACGTGCATCAGTTGCAGCACCATCCGCCCCCCTGCGTTGCGTACCGCACGGGTGACCTGGCGCCAGCCCTCGATCTGCGCCGCGTTGTAGATTGCCGGTGTGCGGCAATAGCCCAGGCCATCGGCAGACGGTGCCGTGCCCTCGGCAATGATCAGCCCGGCACTGGCCCGCTGGCGGTAATAGTCGACCATCTCCGCTGTCGGTATGGCCTGCGCGGTGGCCCGGCTACGGGTCATCGGTGCCATGACGATACGGTTGCCCAGCTCCAGCTCGCCCAGGCGCAGGGGTTCGAATAAAAGGCTCATCGGGGTTCCTCAGCGCACGCGAATCTTCGGCGCCGAAGCGCCACGTCGCAGGGTGGTCAGAAAGTGCTCCAGAGGCGCAGCCGGGGCCACCTCGGGCAGTTGTGCCTTGTCTGGGCGCTGCGCCCAGAATTCGGCCCAGGACGGGAACAGGTCGTGAAAGCTGCCGGCATAGGGCTCACGCCCCGGCCAGCGCATCTTGCGCTCGCCAATGGGCGGCTTGTTGAGGTCGCTGGCATACCAGTAGCACGGCAGCCGACGGCGAAAGTACCAGCGCCCGCCAATGCGCTCGTAGTCATCCCAGTAGAGCATTTGCATGGTGACCCACTCCGGGCCTGTCTCATGCTCGTTCTTGGAATACACAACGCCCACGGCATGGTCCGCATCCAGCAATTCGATGATGTGCTGGCCCAGGTGGTGGGAAGTGCCGCTGAACTGGTCGCGCAGGGTGGCATCAACCCAGGCCTTGAGGTGTGCACGCCCGGTTTTTTCACGGCCCACCCGGATGTCCTCGGCAAACAGGTTGACGTGCGCATCCAGGTCGCGCATGTCCAGCGACAGCGAATACTTGGCGGCCAGCTGGCGAATTTCCTCGATCGATTCCAGGCGCTCGATACGCGCCAACACATTGTTCGGTTCCATGCGCGTCACTCCAGCACCGTATACAGTTCAGCACTGCGCCCGCCGTCCACCGGCAAGCAGGCACCGGTGATGTAGGACGCTTCGTCACTGACCAGGAAGAGGATGGCGTTGGCCACCTCCTGCGGCAGGCCAACGCGGCGCAGCGGGATCAGCCTTTCGGTGTTGCCGCGCGCGTTTTCATCGGCAAGCATCCCCGCCGTTGCCGGCGTGTCGATCACCCCAGGGCTGACCACATTGCAGCGAATGCCGTACTGGGCGCCCTCGCTGGCGGCAGCGCGGCTGAAGTTGATCACCGCCGCCTTGGCCGCCGAGTAACCGGCCATCCAGGGGGTGCCGAACAGGCCGCAAATCGAGGCGATGTTGACGATCGCACCACCACCGCCCTGGGCTTTCATCAGCGCCATTGCGCTGCGCGTGCCCCAGAAGGTGCCGTCGACGGTGGTGCTGAAGTTGGCGTGCCATTGTTCGGTCGAGGTGCTGTCGATAGCGCCCCAGGTATACGCCATGGCGTTGTTGACCAGGATATCCAGGCGGCCATGGCGCTGGGCTGCGGCCTCGATGGCGCTACCCAGGGCCTGCTCGTCGCTGACGTCGGCCACCACCGGCTCGGCCAGGCCACCGGCCTCGCGAATGGCCGCAGCAACGGCTTCCAGGGGCGCCAGGTTGCGCCCGCACAGCAGCACTGTTGCACCTTCCTGCGCAAAGCGCCGGGCGGTAGCGGCACCGATCCCCGACCCTGCGCCCGTGACCAACGCTACCTTGCCTTGCAAGCGAATACTCATGCCCAGCTCCCGTTTCAGATAAAGGCCATGCCGCCATTCACAGCGAGGTTCTGGCCGGTAATGAAACTGGCGTCATCGCTGGCCAGAAACACCGCCACGCGGGCAATTTCATCGGCTTCGCCCATACGCCCGAGCGGGATCGCCTTGAGCATGCCTTGCAGCCACTCGTCAGCAATGCCCGCCATCATTGGCGTGTTGGTAGGGCCGGGTACCAGGGTGTTGACGCGAATGCCGCTGGCTGCAAGCTCCCGTGCCATGCTGCGCGTCAAGCCCATCACCCCGGCCTTGGCCGCGCAGTAATGGCTTGGGCCTTCGCCGCTCACGGCCGCCGTGCTCGACACATTGATCAGCACGCCTGCGGTGGCGTGCCGGTGCATCAGCCGCACCGCTGCGCGGCTGCACAAGAAGGTGCCGGTAAGGTTGACGCCGATCACCCGCTGCCAGTTTTCGTCGGGGGTGTCGACCAAGGCGTCGACCGCGCCGACGCCGGCGTTGTTGACCAGGATATCGAGCCGGCCAAAGCGCGCTTCCACGGCGGCCATCGCCGCCGCCACCGACGCGCTGTCGGCCACATCGCAGGCAACCGCCAGCGCGTTGTCACCCATGCTTTCAACCGTTTGCCGAGCGGCCTGCAGGTTGATGTCGGCTGCCACCACCCAAGCCCCGGCCTGGGCAAACTGCCGGGCAATCGCCTGGCCCATGCCCTGCCCGGCCCCGGTGATCAGGGCCACTTTGTTCGCTAACTTCATCATCGGTCTCCCGCAAGCCTTGGCTACCTCGATCACCGGCACGTTTGGCCTGACGGTCGAGCACGGGATTGATCATTGACGCTTGGCACACCCGCTACATCGTCCGATGGGACTAGCCAGTGCCATTTGCCGGCGCAGGGCAAACGGCTGGTCTGAACGGACGATGTCGCCTGCCAGGATTCGTGCGACGCTCCTGCCCACTGGAACAAGACCGGGAGCACCTGCTGTGAACTCATCGACCCCCGTTACCTGGCGTAGCCACTACGCACTGTTCGTGCTGGCCGTGATCTACATCTTCAACTACATCGACCGGCAGTTGATGGCGATCCTGATCGAGCCGGTCAAGGCCGAATTCGGCATCTCCGACACTGGCATCGGCCTGCTCTCGGGGGTGACCTTCGCGGTGTTTTACACCGTGTTCGGCTTCCCGCTGGGGCGCCTGTCTGACCGTATCGGGCCAAAGCCGGTCATCGCCGCCTGTTGCATTGCCTGGAGCGTGATGACCATGGCCTGTGGCCTGGCCACCAGCTTCTGGCTGCTGGTTCTGGCGCGCATTGGCGTGGCGGTCGGCGAAGCCGGCGGTACGGCACCTTCGGTGGCGATGATCTCGCAGCTGTATCCAGCCAAAAACCGCTCCACTGCACTGTCGATCCTGATGCTAGGGTCGAGTTTCGGGGCAATCTTCGGGCTGGGTTTTGGCGGCTGGATTGCCCAGCACTACGGTTGGCGGTCAGCGTTCCTGATCATCGGCGTGCCCGGCATCCTGCTGGGTTTGCTGTTGTTGTTGACCGTACGTTCGCCAAAGGTCGCGAGCCAGGCGCGGCTCAAGGCCCAGGTCGCCGAGGAAGGCTGGGCCAGAAGCGTGGCCAGCATGCTCGAAACCCCTTCGTATGTCTGGCTGTTGCTGACCGGTGCGTCCAGTGCCATTGCCGGCTATGCCATTGGTACCTGGAGCCCCAGTTTCCTGATCCGCTCCCACGGCCTGAACCTGCAGGACGCCGGTTTTCTGGTAGGCGTGGTCGGCGGCACCGGCGCCACGTTCGGCACCCTGGCCTGCGGCATCATCTCGGACCGCATGGCCCGGCGCGACGCCGGCTGGCAAATAGGTGTACCGCTGCTGGCCACCTTGGTCAGCATCCCGTTTGCGCTGGCCTACTTCCTGTGGCCAACCGGCACCCTGTTCCACCTGGGCAGCACCCCGGTACCGACCGCGTTCCTGTTCTATGCAGGCTTTGCCTTCTTCGGCACCTGGTGGGCGACACCGTGCCTGGGCGCCGTCACCCACCTGTTCCCGGCCGCACGCCTGGCCCAGGCCACCGCCATCTTTGTCATGGCCATGACCTTGCTGGGCGTGGGTGTCGGCCCGTTGCTGATCGGCGTGCTCAGCGACTGGTTCGCCCCTGCCCTGGGCACCGAAGCCTTGCGTTACGCGCTGGCCAGCTCGATTTCAATGCTTGTGCTGTCGAGCGTGTTCCTGGGCATGGCCCTGCCCCGCTATCGCGCACACCTGGGGCGATCGGCAACCGCAGTTGCCGACCCTGAAACTGCTGTAACCGCCTGATGAATGGAGATCCGAAGATGTCAGAACAAGACCTACCGTTGCCCCTTGGCCATTTCGTCACCCTGGACAACGGCCTGCGCCTGCATTACCTGGATGAAGGCACTGGCCCCGTGGTGCTGTGGCTGCATGGCAGTGGCCCGGGGGCCAGCGGCTACAGCAATTTCAAAGGCAACTACCCGGCCTTCGTCGCGGCAGGCTTTCGCAACCTGGTCATCGACCTGCCCGGGTTTGGCCGGTCGGACAAACCCGACAACATTCACTACGACCTGGACTTTTTCGTAGGTGCCGTGAGTGGTTTGCTCAAAGCCCTGGGGATCAAGCGCTGCACCCTGCTCGGCAACTCGCTGGGCGGCGCCATCGCCATCGGCCTGGGCCTGGCCGAACCGCAGATCCTCGACAAATTGATCCTGATGGCGCCGGGTGGCGTCGAAGAGCGCGAAACCTACTTCCAGAAGATCGGCATTCGGACCATGGTCGAGCTGTTCAATGCCGGCCCGCTGGACATCGACACGATGCGCCAGATCATGAGCCTGCAGCTGTTCGATGCCTCGCAACTGCCCGACAGCCTGCTGGCCGAACGCGTTGCGGTGGCGGTGCATCAACCGCACTGCCTGTTCTCGACCATGATGGTGCCGAACATGACAGAGCGCCTTGGTGAACTGAAGGTGCCGATCCTTGGCTTCTGGGGAACCAACGACAACTTCAACCCGGTGGGCGGGGCCATGAAAGTGCTCGACAATGCCCCCAACGCCCGCTTTATTGTGCTCAACCGCTGCGGCCATTGGGTTCAGGTCGAACACCGCGAGCTGTTCAACCGCTCCTGCCTGGACTTTCTTCGCCAGGCATAACCCCCTTGCGACAGCGGCAGCCTTGTCGCTGTCGCACGGGCATGTCACCACCAAGGGCTGAGATAACAATGACAAACTTGTCCCATTTGCTTGCACCGGGGCGCATTGGCCCGTTGCAGTTGCGCAACCGCATTGTCATGGCGCCCATGGGCTCCAACTTTGCCGAAGCTGACGGCCATTGCGGCGAACGCATTCAGGCTTACTACGAAGCCCGGGCCGCCGGCGGCGCCGGGTTGCTGATCATGGGCGTATGTGCCATCGCCTTCCCCGCCGGCACGGCTGAACCGTACCAGGTGGGTGTCAGCCACGACGCGTTCATCCCGGGCCTTGCGCGCCTGGCAGCGCGTGTACACAAGCACGGTGCAAAAATTGCCATGCAACTGCAGCACGCCGGCAAGAATGCCATTCGCGACATGGCGGCCGGCCGACCATTGTGGGTGCCTTCGCTGCCACCGCCCAGTAGCTCCGACATGATGCTGGCCCTGACGCCTGAAGAAACCGCCTCGTTTGTGAGTGCCGTACGCGGGCGCAAGGGCGGCATCGACATACGCGTGATGGACACACCGGACATCGCCCAGATGGTCGAGTGGTTCGCCGCCGCGGCGTACCGGGCGCAACAGGCGGGCTTCGATGGCGTCGAGATTCACGCCGCGCACAACTACATCCTGGCGGGTTTCCTGTCGCCTTACTACAACCGACGCGACGACCAATACGGCGGCACGCTGGAAAACCGTGCGCGCCTGCTGCTGGAAGTGCTGGCGGCCGTGCGTGCCCGGGTTGGCGCAGGTTTTGGCGTGTGGCTACGCCTGGATGCGGAAGAAATGCACACCCCCGGCGGCATTACCCTGGCCGACGCGCAAGCGGTAGCGAAGCTGGCCGAGGCGGCCGGGGTGGATGCCGTCAGTGTTTCGGCGTACGCGGCCACCACCAGCGGCGTGGCGTTTACCCAGGCGCCGCTGGTTCAGCAGCCAGGTGGTTTTCTGGAGTGGACAGCGGCCATCAAGCAGGCGGTGGACATACCGGTGATCGCGGTAGGTCGCATCGAGCCAGAGGTGGGCGACAACGCCATTGCCGCCGGCCACTGCGACTTCATCGCCATGGGGCGCAAACTGTTGGCCGACCCGCAGCTGCCGGAAAAGCTCGCTACAGGCCAGGCGCAGGCGATTCGCCCCTGCATCTATTGCTACGTGTGCGTGAGCCAGATCTTTATCAATGAACGCGTCAAGTGTGCAGTCAACCCGCAAACCGGGCACGAAGCCGAGCGGGTCATCACCCCAGCCGACCATGCCCGGCACATCGCAGTAGTCGGTGGCGGGCCGGCGGGGCTTGAAGCTGCGCGGGTTGCTGCCTTGCGCGGGCACCGCGTGACGTTACTGGAACGCAGCGAGCGCCTGGGCGGTACGTTGTTCTTTGCTGCCCTCGCCTACCCCGAAAACGGCCGTTTGCTCGACAACCTGCAGTATCAGGTTAAACAACTGCCCATCGATGTACGCCTTGGCGTGGGGGTGAGTGCTGCCCTGTTGCGTGACCTGGGTGTTGATCAGGTAATCGTCGCCACCGGCGCGCAGCGTGCAGCCCCTGATATCCCGGGGGCAACGCAGGATCATGTGTGGAGCGGCGACGAACTGCGCCGGTTGCTGACCGGT
This sequence comes from Pseudomonas sp. NPDC089407, assembly GCF_044900445.1. Taxonomy (NCBI): domain Bacteria; kingdom Pseudomonadati; phylum Pseudomonadota; class Gammaproteobacteria; order Pseudomonadales; family Pseudomonadaceae; genus Pseudomonas; species Pseudomonas sp. NPDC089407. The sequence goes on along the minus strand of NZ_JBJDNB010000039.1, from coordinate 720 downwards.
GACCGCGCCGAAGAGATCGCCCGAAGCAAGCTGTCGCTGACGCAGCGCGCGATGATGAAGGCCGGCAGCCTGATCGGGGTTACCGACAGCAGCGAAGCCATGCAGAAGCTTTCGCATGTATGGATGCCCTTGGGTAAGCGCGTGACCATCATCGGTGGCGGGCTGGTGGGCCTGGAACTGGCGGAATTCCTGATCGCCCGCGGGCGCCAGGTGTGTGTACTGGAAAGTGCCTCGCACCTGGGCCGGGAGCTGGCGATTGTTCGCCGCTGGCGTGTATTGCACGGTATCCGCGTGCACGGCGGGCAGTTGCTGACAGGCGTTACTGTCACGGCCATCGAAGGTAAGTACGTGCGTTACCGCACCGCCGAGGGTGAAGCCTGCGAGGTACGTGCCGATTCGGTGGTACTGGCCAGCGGCGCAATGCCAGACACCACGCTTGCGCAAGCCCTCGGCAACGAAGGGTTCAAGGTGGTCAGCATTGGCGATTGCGAAAGCCTGGGTTACATCGAAGGCGCCATTGCTGCAGGCCATCGCGCCGGCCGCGAAGCCTGAGGCCAAGCGGGTTTACCCGCGTTGGCTGGTTCGCGGGACAAGCCTTGATGCCGGTCAGTTAAGGAGTAAGGCTGACAGGTGCTTGCCTTGAGATGTTGAGGGCCTGTGAGATCGAGCGCCGCCCGCGCGGCGCTTCGCGGCACAAGGCCGCTCCCACATCTGTTTCGG
>NZ_JBJDNB010000038.1:0-66387 GCF_044900445.1 Pseudomonas sp. NPDC089407 | reverse complement strand
AGTCGCACCTGCTCTCGCAAGTTAAGCGTGACATCGCTCGCGTGAAAACTGTGCTCAACCAGCAGGCAGGTAAGTGATCATGGCTGAAGCTGAAAAAACCGTCCGTACGCTGACTGGCCGTGTCGTCAGCGACAAAATGGACAAGACCATCACCGTTCTGATCGAGCGTCGCGTAAAGCACCCGATCTACGGTAAATACGTTAAGCGTTCGACTAAGCTGCACGCGCACGACGAAACCAACCAGTGCAAGATCGGCGACAAGGTTTCGATTACCGAAACCCGTCCGCTGGCCAAGACCAAGTCCTGGGCACTGGTTGAAGTCCTCGAACGCGCTGTTGAAGTCTAAGGGCTAGGGGTCGGAGAAATTTTATGATTCAGACTCAATCCATGCTCGATGTGGCCGATAACAGCGGCGCGCGTCGCGTCATGTGCATCAAGGTACTCGGCGGTTCGCACCGCCGTTACGCCGGCATCGGTGACATCATCAAAGTAACCGTCAAGGAAGCAATTCCGCGCGGTAAGGTCAAAAAAGGCCAGGTGATGACTGCTGTTGTCGTCCGTACCCGTCACGGTGTACGTCGCGCTGACGGTTCCATCATTCGTTTCGACGGCAACGCTGCTGTTCTGCTGAACAACAAGCAAGAGCCGATCGGCACTCGCATCTTCGGGCCAGTGACCCGTGAACTTCGCACTGAGAAGTTCATGAAGATCGTCTCGCTCGCCCCTGAAGTGCTGTAAGGAGATCCGACATGCAAAAGATTCGTCGTGACGACGAGATCATCGTGATCGCCGGCAAAGACAAAGGTAAGCGCGGTAAGGTGCTGAAGGTTCTGGCTGATGACCGTCTGGTTATCGGTGGCGTGAACCTGGTCAAGCGTCATACCAAGCCTAACCCGATGGCGGGCGTTCAGGGCGGTATCGTCGAGAAAGAAGCGCCTCTGCACGCTTCCAACGTTGCCATCTTCAATGGCGAAACCAACAAGGCTGACCGCGTTGGTTTCAAAGTAGAAGACGGTAAGAAAATTCGTGTCTTCAAGTGACCCAAAAAGCGGTTGATGCTTGAACACTGCTAGGTAGAAGACCATGGCACGACTGAAAGAGATTTACCGGAACGAAATCGCTCCTAAGCTTAAGGAAGAACTTAAGCTGTCGAACGTGATGGAAGTTCCGCGCGTTACCAAGATCACCCTGAACATGGGTCTGGGCGAAGCGATCGGCGACAAGAAAGTCATCGAGCACGCTGTTGCCGACCTGGAAAAGATCACCGGTCAAAAGCCGGTCGTGACTTTCGCTCGCAAATCCATCGCTGGCTTCAAAGTCCGCGAAGGCTGGCCGATCGGCGTCAAGGTGACCCTGCGTAGCGACAAGATGTACGAATTCCTGGACCGCCTGCTGGCGATCTCCCTGCCTCGGGTACGCGACTTCCGCGGCCTGAATGCCAAGTCCTTCGATGGCCGTGGCAACTACAGCATGGGCGTGAAAGAGCAGATCATCTTCCCGGAAATCGATTACGACAAGATCGATGCTCTGCGCGGTTTGGACATCACCCTGACCACCACTGCTCGTTCGGACGACGAAGGCCGCGCTCTGCTGCGTGCTTTCAAGTTCCCGTTCCGCAACTGATTGGAGTAGGAAAATGGCCAAGAAGAGCATGAAAAACCGCGAGCTGAAGCGTCAGCTCACGGTAGCCAAGTTCGCTAAGAAGCGTGCTGAGCTGAAAGCGACCATCGTCAACGTGAATGCCTCTCCAGAAGAGCGTTTCGCTGCCGTTGTCGCTCTGCAGAAGCAGCCACGTGATGCCAGCGCTGCGCGTCTGCGCAACCGTTGCCGCCTGACCGGTCGTCCTCACGGTGTATACCGTAAGTTCGGCCTGGGCCGTAACATGCTGCGTCAAGCGGCAATGCGCGGCGACGTACCAGGTCTGGTCAAGGCCTCCTGGTAATCGCTGCAGGCAGGAACCCGACGGAAGGGGAGCAATCTTCCGACCGTCGGTGACCTCGCCAACAAACAAGCCCCTATATGGGGCTTGTTTCGTTTCTGCCTTGTGTCTAGAATGACCGGCTCACCTGAGCCTGGGTTTCGTGCCCAATCCGCTCGGGTGGTTGTCATAGCCGCAAGGCTAATAATTCTTGTATCAGGAGCATCTAGCCCATGAGTATGCAGGACCCGTTAGCGGACATGCTAACTCGCATCCGTAATGCCCAGATGGCTGAAAAGTCCGTCGTAAGCATGCCTTCGTCTACCCTGAAGGTCGCGGTTGCCAAAGTTCTGAAGGACGAAGGTTACATCGCTGGCTACCAGGTAACTGGTGAGGCCAAGCCTTCCCTGTCGATCGAACTGAAGTACTTCGAAGGCCGTCCGGTCATCGAGGAACTGAAGCGCTCCAGCCGTCCAGGCCTGCGCCAGTACAAGGCCGTCACCGATCTGCCGAAAGTACGTGGCGGTCTGGGCGTGTCTATCGTCTCCACCAACAAAGGTGTGATGACTGATCGCGCTGCGCGCGCTGCCGGTGTCGGCGGCGAAGTTCTGTGCACAGTGTTCTAAGGGGGGATAGACATGTCTCGCGTCGCTAAGAACCCCGTTAAGCTGCCATCCGGCGTCGAAGTCAAATTCGCCGGCCAACAGCTTTCGGTGAAGGGTGCCAAAGGCACTCTCGAACTGAACGTTCACTCGTCTGTTGAAGTTACCGAAGAGTCTGGTGAGCTGCGTTTCGTCGCTCGCAATGGTGACCAGCAAGCTCGTGCCATGGCCGGTACTACCCGTGCTCTGGTCAACAACATGGTCCAAGGCGTAAGCCAAGGCTTCGAGCGCAAGCTCCAGCTGGTCGGTGTTGGTTACAAGGCACAGGCCAAGGGCACCGTCCTGAACCTGGCCCTGGGCTTCTCTCACCCAGTGGACTACGAACTGCCAGCCGGTATCACCGCTGAAACGCCTAGCCAGACCGACATCCTGATCAAGGGTATCGACAAGCAGCTGGTAGGTCAGGTGGCCGCTGAAATCCGCGACTTCCGTCCACCAGAGCCTTACAAAGGTAAAGGTGTGCGTTACGCGGACGAAGTAGTCCGTCGTAAAGAAGCCAAGAAGAAGTAGGGCCTAGTAAATGACCGACAAAAAAGTTATTCGACTGCGTCGCGCTCGCAAAGCACGTCTCAAGATGCACGAACTCGAAGTCGTGCGCCTGTGCGTGTTCCGCTCCTCGCAGCACATCTACGCCCAGGTCATTTCGGCCGACGGCAGCAAGGTTCTGGCAAGCGCCTCGACCTTGGACAAAGACCTGCGTGATGGCGCCACTGGCAACATCGACGCGGCCACTAAGGTTGGCAAGCTGGTAGCTGAGCGTGCGAAAGCCGCCGGTGTATCTCAAGTTGCCTTTGACCGTTCCGGCTTCAAGTACCATGGCCGCGTCAAAGCGCTGGCTGATGCTGCTCGTGAAGGCGGGCTGGAGTTCTAAGTTATGGCAAATAACGATCAAAAGCGCGACGAAGGCTACATCGAGAAGCTGGTTCAAGTTAACCGCGTTGCCAAAACCGTAAAAGGCGGCCGTATCTTCACCTTCACCGCGTTGACCGTGGTTGGTGATGGTAAAGGTCGTGTCGGCTTCGGCCGTGGCAAATCGCGCGAAGTACCAGCTGCGATCCAGAAAGCCATGGAAGCTGCTCGCCGCAACATGATCCAGGTTGACCTGAAGGGCACCACCCTGCAGTACGCCACCAAGGCTGCCCACGGCGCCTCGAAGGTTTACATGCAGCCTGCCTCGGAAGGTACCGGTATCATCGCCGGTGGCGCAATGCGTGCTGTCCTGGAAGTTGCTGGCGTTCAGAACGTTCTGGCCAAGTGCTACGGTTCGACCAACCCAGTGAACGTGGTTTACGCCACCTTCAAGGGTCTGAAAGCCATGCAATCTCCTGAATCCATTGCTGCCAAGCGCGGCAAGAGCGTCGAGGAGATCTTCTGATCATGGCAACCGTAAAAGTAACGCTGATCAAGAGCGTCTCGGGCCGTCTGCCTAACCACAAGCTGTGTGTTAAAGGCCTGGGTCTGCGTCGTATCGGTCACACTGTAGAAGTCCAGGATACTCCCGAGAACCGCGGGATGATCAACAAGGCTTACTACATGCTGAAGGTCGAGGGTTAATCGATGAAACTCAATGATCTGAGTCCAGCGCCGGGTTCCCGTCGCGAGAAGCATCGTCCAGGTCGTGGTATCGGTAGCGGTCTGGGTAAGACCGGCGGCCGTGGCCACAAAGGTCAGACTTCCCGTTCGGGTGGTTCGATCGCTCCTGGCTTCGAAGGCGGTCAACAGCCGCTGCACCGTCGTCTGCCGAAGTTCGGCTTCGTTTCCCTGAAAGCCATGGACCGCGCAGAAGTGCGTCTGTCCGAGCTGGCCAAAGTGGAAGGCGACGTGATCTCCGTGCAGTCCCTGAAGGATGCCAACGTGATCAACCAGCACATTCAGCGTGTGAAAATCATGCTGTCTGGCGAAGTTACTCGCGCAGTCACCATCAAGGGCATCGCAGCCACCAAGGGTGCGCGTGCGGCTATCGAAGCAGCTGGCGGCAAATTCGAGGAATAAATGGCTAAGCAAGGTGCTCTCTCTTCGCTCGGTAAGGGCGGGATGTCGGAACTCTGGGCTCGTCTGCGCTTTCTGTTCATGGCGATCATCGTCTATCGGATAGGTGCGCATATCCCGGTTCCTGGCATCAATCCAGACCGTCTGGCGGATCTGTTTCGGCAGAATGAGGGGACCATTCTTAGCTTGTTCAACATGTTTTCCGGTGGCGCGCTTGAGCGCATGAGCATCTTTGCACTGGGGATCATGCCGTATATCTCGGCATCGATCATCATGCAGCTGATGACGGCGGTCAGCCCGCAACTGGAGCAGTTGAAGAAGGAAGGTGAAGCTGGCCGTCGCAAGATCAGCCAGTACACCCGCTACGGCACCGTTATCCTGGCACTGGTTCAAGCCATTGGCATGTCCATTGGCCTGGCCAACCAGGGCGTGGCGTTTTCTGTAGGCCTGGGCTTCCATGTCGTCGCCGTCTCCACCTTCGTGGCTGGCGCGATGTTCATGATGTGGCTGGGCGAGCAGATCACCGAGCGCGGTGTGGGCAACGGTATCTCGATGTTGATCTTCGCAGGTATCGTTGCCGGTCTTCCGAGAGCAATCGGGCAGTCTTTCGAGTCTGCACGCACAGGCGATATCAACATTTTCGCCCTGGTCGCAATCGGTTTGCTGGCAGTAGCGATTATCGGTTTCGTGGTGTTCATTGAGCGTGGTCAGCGTCGTATCGCCGTTCACTACGCTAAGCGTCAGCAAGGCCGCAAGGTCTTTGCTGCGCAGACCAGCCACTTGCCGTTGAAGGTGAACATGGCGGGGGTTATCCCGGCCATTTTCGCCAGCAGCATTCTGCTGTTCCCGGCTTCGCTGGGTGCCTGGTTCGGTCAGTCCGAAGGTATGGGCTGGCTGCAGGACATCTCGCAGTCGATCGCTCCTGGTCAGCCGTTGAACATTCTGCTGTTTAGTGCAGGGATCATTTTCTTCTGCTTCTTCTACACAGCGTTGATGTTTAACCCGAAAGACGTAGCGGAAAACCTGAAGAAGTCCGGTGCCTTTATTCCGGGCATCCGTCCTGGTGAACAGTCGGCGCGCTACATTGATGGCGTTCTGACCCGTTTGACCATGTTCGGTGCTCTTTACATGATGGCCGTCTGCCTTCTGCCCCAGTTCCTGGTGGTGGCAGCAAATGTGCCGTTCTACCTTGGCGGGACCTCGTTGCTGATTGTGGTAGTGGTTGTGATGGACTTCATGTCCCAAGTACAATCGCACCTCGTTTCGCACCAGTACGAATCCCTGATGAAGAAAGCCAACCTGAAAGGCTACGGTGGCAGCGGTTTGCTGCGCTGATACGCCCCTAAGGTTCGAGGAGTCGGTAATGAAAGTTCGTGCATCGGTGAAAAAGCTGTGCCGTAACTGCAAGATCATCCGTCGCGAAGGCGTCGTACGAGTGATCTGCAGCGCGGAACCGCGTCACAAACAGCGCCAAGGCTGAGTGTGATCTGCGCTTCAAACCCAGCAGCTAGTGTGCTGCTGGGTTGATTATTTGTTTCTACAGCGATATTATCTCGCGCCCTATTTCTTGGCTTCCGGGGCGTAGGTAGCTGTCAATTGGAGTCCCACTGAATGGCCCGTATTGCAGGCGTCAACATTCCAGATAACAAGCATACTGTTATCTCGCTGACCTACATCTATGGTGTCGGTCGCACAACTGCGCAGAAGATCTGTGCAGACGCTGGCGTAAACCCAGCCGCAAAGATCAAGGATCTGAGCGACGAGCAAATCGAAACCCTGCGTGGCGAAGTCGCGAAGTTCACCACCGAAGGTGACCTGCGCCGTGACATCAACATGAAGATCAAGCGCTTGATGGACCTGGGTTGCTACCGCGGCCTGCGTCATCGTAAAGGTCTGCCGGTTCGCGGTCAGCGCACCAAGACCAACGCACGCACCCGTAAGGGCCCGCGTAAGCCGATCCGCAAGTAATCGCCCAGGAATATAGACATGGCAAAACCTGCTGCTCGTCCTCGTAAAAAAATCAAAAAGACAGTGGTTGATGGCATCGCCCACATCCATGCGTCTTTCAACAACACCATCGTGACCATCACCGACCGTCAGGGCAATGCTTTGTCCTGGGCGACCTCCGGTGGTTCGGGTTTCCGTGGTTCGCGCAAATCCACCCCGTTCGCAGCTCAGATCGCTGCTGAGCGTGCTGGTCAAGCTGCGCTGGAATACGGTCTGAAGAACCTCGACGTTAACGTCAAGGGTCCAGGTCCAGGTCGTGAGTCCGCCGTTCGTGCATTGAACAGCTGCGGCTACAAGATCGCCAGCATCACCGACGTGACGCCTATCCCGCATAACGGGTGCCGTCCGCCGAAGAAGCGTCGCGTGTAATCAGGAGACAGAAGAATGGCACGTTACATTGGTCCAAAATGCAAACTGTCTCGTCGTGAAGGCACCGATCTGTTCCTGAAGAGCGGCGTTCGCGCTCTGGAATCGAAGTGCAACATCGAAGCAGCCCCAGGTATCCACGGCCAGCGCCGTGGCCGTCAGTCTGACTACGGCACCCAGCTGCGTGAGAAACAAAAAGTCCGTCGTATCTACGGTGTTCTGGAGCGTCAGTTCCGCGGTTACTACCAAGCTGCTGCCTCGAAAAAAGGCGCAACCGGTGAGAACCTGCTGCAACTGCTCGAGTGCCGTCTGGATAACGTCGTTTACCGTATGGGCTTCGGCTCGACTCGTTCCGAGTCGCGTCAGCTGGTTTCGCACAAAGCGATCAGCGTCAACGGTAAGACTGTAAACATTCCATCCTACCAAGTTCGTCCGGGTGACGTGGTCGCGGTCCGCGAGAAGTCGCTGGCCCAGCTGCGCATTGTTCAAGCCCTTGAACTGTGCGCCCAGCGTGGCCGCGTTGAGTGGGTTGACGTGGATGCTGCTAAAAAGTCGGGCGTTTTCAAGAACGTTCCTGCTCGCAGCGACCTGTCTGCCGACATCAACGAAAACCTGATTGTCGAGCTCTACTCCAAGTAAGGGCTAGAAAATAGGTGCATCCATGCAGATTTCGGTAAATGAGTTCCTGACTCCCCGCCATATTGATGTGCAGGTAGTCAGTCCGACCCGCGCCAAGATCACGCTCGAGCCTCTCGAGCGTGGCTTTGGCCACACCCTGGGCAACGCGCTGCGCCGCATCCTGTTGTCCTCTATGCCTGGCTGTGCAGTAGTCGAGGCCGAGATCGATGGCGTACTCCACGAGTACTCCGCGATCGAAGGTGTTCAGGAAGACGTAATTGAAATCCTGTTGAACCTGAAAGGCCTGGCTATCAAACTGCACGGTCGTGACGAAGTTACGCTGACCTTGTCGAAAAAGGGTTCGGGGGTGGTTACCGCTGCCGATATTCAGCTGGATCACGATGTCGAGATCGTCAACCCCGATCACGTAATCGCGAACCTGGCGTCGAATGGCGCCCTGAACATGAAGCTCACTGTAGCTCGTGGTCGTGGTTACGAGCCGGCCGACTCCCGTCAAACCGACGAAGACGAAAGCCGTAGCATTGGCCGTCTGCAGTTGGACGCTTCGTTCAGCCCGGTGCGTCGTATCGCCTATGTGGTCGAAAACGCCCGTGTTGAACAGCGTACCAACCTGGACAAGCTGGTCATTGATCTGGAAACCAACGGCACCCTGGACCCTGAAGAGGCTATCCGCCGCGCTGCGACCATCCTGCAACAGCAGCTGGCCGCGTTCGTCGACCTCAAAGGTGACAGCGAGCCTGTCGTAGTCGAGCAGGAAGACGAGATCGATCCGATCCTGCTGCGTCCGGTTGACGACCTGGAACTGACTGTACGTTCGGCCAACTGCCTCAAGGCGGAGAACATCTACTACATCGGCGACCTGATTCAGCGTACCGAAGTAGAGCTGTTGAAGACTCCTAACCTGGGCAAGAAGTCCCTGACTGAAATCAAGGACGTCCTGGCCTCTCGTGGTCTGTCTCTCGGCATGCGCCTCGACAACTGGCCGCCTGCAAGTCTTAAGAAAGACGACAAGGCGACCGCCTGATCGTCGTAATCACCGAACGTAGTGTTTGGTAAGGAATGAATCATGCGTCATCGTAAAAGTGGACGTCACCTGAGCCGTACCAGCTCTCACCGCAAGGCTATGTTCCAGAACATGGCAGTGTCGTTGATCGAGCACGAGCTGATCAAAACCACCCTGCCGAAAGCCAAGGAACTGCGCCGCGTTGCCGAGCCGCTGATCACCCTGGCCAAGGAAGACAGCGTTGCTAACCGTCGTCTGGCCTTCGACCGTACCCGTTCGAAGTCCGCTGTTGGCAAACTGTTCAACGACCTGGGCAAGCGTTACGCCACCCGTCAGGGCGGCTACCTGCGCATCCTGAAGTGCGGTTTCCGCGCTGGCGACAACGCGCCTATGGCGTACGTCGAGCTGGTTGATCGTCCGGTCGGCGGTGCTGTAGAAGCCGCTGAGTAAGACGTTCTGTCTGCTACAAAGAACCGGGCCTAGTGCCCGGTTTTTTGTGCCTGTAAGTATTGTTTATTTCTATTGATGTAAGTCATGTAATGAATTTGTTCCTGTAACCTCGCTCGTCGATACTCTCTCCATAGCCGATTAGCCGGCGCTTGAAGACCGATAAGGAGAGCCCATGAGCAAGATTCTTACCACCGCCAGCGGTGCACCCGTAGCCGACAACCAGAACTCCCGTTCCGCCGGCCCACGCGGCCCGTTGCTGCTCGACGACTTCCACCTGATCGAGAAGCTCGCTCACTTCAACCGCGAGAACATTCCTGAGCGTCGCGTTCACGCCAAAGGTTCGGGCGCCTATGGCACCTTCACCGTCACCCGCGATATTACTGGCTATACCAGTGCCAGGCTGTTTGAACAGGTTGGTAAGCAGACTGAGACTTTCTTGCGGTTCTCTACCGTCGGTGGCGAGCGTGGCTCTGCGGACACCGAACGTGATCCACGTGGTTTCGCGGTCAAGTTCTACACCGAGGAAGGCAACTGGGACATCGTCGGCAACAACACGCCGGTGTTCTTCATTCGCGATCCTTTGAAGTTCCCGGACTTTATCCACACCCAGAAGCGCCACCCGCAGTCCAACCTGAAGAACGCCCAAATGATGTGGGACTTCTGGTCGCACTCGCCAGAGGCGTTGCACCAGGTCACCATCCTGTTCTCCGACCGTGGCATTCCGGATGGCTATCGCCACATGCACGGCTTTGGCAGCCATACCTACAGCCTGATCAATGCCGTGGGTGAGCGCACCTGGGTCAAGTGGCATTTCAAGACCCAGCAGGGCATCAAGAACCTCGCTCCGGCGGATGCCGCGCGCCTGGCAGGTACTGACCCGGACTACGCCCAGCGCGACCTGTTCGAGGCCATCGAGCGTGGTGACTATCCGCGGTGGACTGTCTGCATTCAGGTAATGAGCGAAGCCGAGGCGGCCAGCCGCGACGAGAACCCGTTCGACGTCACCAAGACCTGGTCGCAGAAGGATTACCCACTGATCGAAGTGGGCGTGCTGGAACTCAACCGTAACCCGCTCAACTACTTCGCCGAAGTCGAGCAGGCCGCATTTGGGCCAAGCAACATGGTGCCTGGTGTTGGCCTGTCGCCAGACCGCATGCTGCAAGGGCGTGTATTCGCCTACGCTGACGCGCATCGCTACCGCGTGGGTACCAATCACCAGCAACTGCCGGTGAACGCACCACGCAGCCCGGTCAACAGCTATCAGCGCGACGGCTCCATGGCCGCCGGCAGCTACGCCAGCGCACCGAACTATGAACCCAACAGCTTCAGCGATGCGCCGAAGCAGTCACCTCGCCATGCCGAGCCCGCGCTGGCCCTGAATGGCTCGGCTGATCGCTACGACCACCGCGAAGATACCGACTACTTCAGCCATGCCGGCGCGCTGTTCCGCCTGATGACAGATGAACAGAAGGCCCTGCTGATCGGCAACATCGCCGGCACCATGGCGGGCGTCAGCGAAGATGTGATCCAGCGCCAGTTGCAGTACTTCTTCAAGGCCGACCCGGCCTACGGCGAAGGTATTGCCAGGGCCTTGGGCATCAATCTCGCCTAAGTCGAAGTGATAAGAAGAACCGCCCTCATTTGGGCGGTTTTTCAATGAATATCACTACTGTTTAACCGATTTTTTGCTTCTAATTGCGCGTTTTTCAGTGACCGTGGGCAAAAGCTGGTTCACACTATGTGGCATACACGTTTTCACACGGAGAAACAGGGCGATGCAAGGCCACCCGGACGTAATCAACTACCTCGTCACGCTGCTGAAGGGCGAACTGGCGGCACGCGACCAGTACTTCATTCATTCGCGCATGTACGAAGACTGGGGCCTGTCCAAGCTCTACGAGCGCATCAACCACGAGATGGAAGAAGAGACGCAGCACGCCGATGCCCTGATGCGTCGTATCCTCATGCTCGAAGGTACCCCTGACATGCGTGCAGACGACCTGGAAGTCGGTAGCACTGTGCCGGAAATGATCGAGGCCGACCTCAAGCTGGAGTACAAGGTGCGTGGTGCGCTGTGCAAAGGCATCGAGTTGTGCGAACTGCACAAAGACTACATCAGCCGTGACATCCTGCGTGCGCAGTTGGCCGATACCGAAGAAGATCACACCTACTGGCTGGAGAAGCAGCAGGGCCTGATCAAGGCCATTGGCCTGGAGAACTACCTGCAATCGCAGATGTAAAAAGCGGGGCTGCTTTGCAGCCCGTCGCGACACAAGGCCGCTCCTACAGGCGATCGCATGAACCTTCGGGTTATGCGATCGTCTGTAGGAGCGGCCTTGTGTCGCGATGGGGCGCAAAGCGCCCCCAATTGCGTCAGGCCCGATCCCGCTTCAGCAGCGGTTTCAGGTAGTGCCCGGTATACGACTGTTTCATCTCGCTCAGTTCTTCCGGTGTACCGCAGGCAATGATCTGCCCACCCTTGGAGCCACCCTCAGGCCCCAGGTCCACCAGCCAGTCGGCCGTCTTGATCACATCCAGGTTGTGCTCGATCACCACCACGGTATTGCCATGGTCACGCAGGCGATGCAGCACATCCAGCAGTTGCTGGATATCGGCAAAGTGCAAGCCCGTGGTCGGCTCGTCGAGGATGTACAGGGTCTTGCCGGTGTCACGTTTGGACAGCTCGCGCGACAGCTTCACCCGCTGCGCCTCACCACCGGACAGCGTGGTCGCTGATTGCCCCAGCTTGATGTAAGACAGGCCTACATCCATCAGGGTTTGCAGCTTGCGCGCCAGCGCCGGCACGGCGTCGAAGAACTCGCGGGCATCCTCGATGGTCATTTCCAGCACCTCGTGGATGTTCTTGCCCTTGTATTTGATTTCAAGGGTCTCGCGGTTGTAACGCTTGCTCTTGCACACGTCGCACGGCACGTAGATGTCCGGCAGGAAGTGCATTTCCACCTTGATCAGGCCGTCGCCCTGGCAGGCCTCGCAACGGCCGCCCTTGACGTTGAACGAGAAACGCCCCGGGCCATAACCGCGCGAGCGCGATTCCGGCACGCCGGAGAACAGCTCGCGGATCGGGGTGAAAATGCCGGTGTAGGTCGCCGGGTTCGAGCGTGGCGTGCGTCCGATCGGGCTCTGATCAATGTCCACCACCTTGTCCAGGTGCTGCAGGCCGTCCATGCTGGCATGGGGCGCCGCTTCAAGGCTGCTCGCGCCATTCAGGGCCGTAGCAGCGAGCGGGTACAGGGTGTTGTTGATCAGTGTCGACTTGCCCGAGCCGGAAACCCCGGTTACGCAGGTCAGCAGCCCGATCGGCACCTCCAGGTCGACGTTCTGCAGGTTGTTGCCCCGAGCGCCCTTGAGCTTGAGTTGCAGCTTCTTGTTGCGCGGTGTGCGCTTGGCCGGCACGACAATCTTCTTGCGCCCCGACAGGTACTTGCCGGTCAGCGAGTCAGGGTGGTCCATGACCTCCTGTGGCGAGCCCTCAGCGACGATCTGACCGCCATGCACACCAGCACCCGGGCCGATGTCGACCACGTAGTCGGCCAGGCGAATGGCGTCCTCGTCGTGCTCCACCACGATTACCGTGTTGCCCAGGTCACGCAGGTGGTTGAGGGTGGCCAGCAGGCGGTCGTTATCCCGTTGATGAAGGCCGATGGACGGTTCATCAAGGATGTACATGACCCCCACCAGGCCGGCGCCGATCTGGCTGGCCAGGCGGATACGCTGGGCTTCACCACCAGACAAAGTGTCGGCGCTGCGGTCCAGGGTAAGGTAGTCGAGGCCGACGTTGACCAGGAACTGCAGGCGTTCGCAGATTTCCTTGAGGATCTTTGCTGCAATCTCGCCACGGCGGCCGGTCAGGGTCAGTTCGCCGAAGTAGTTGCTGGCGTCGCCAATCGGCATGTTGGTCACTGCCGGGAGGGTCTTTTCGCCTACCCACACGTGGCGTGCCTCGCGGCGCAGACGGGTGCCGCGGCAGTCGGGGCAGGGCTGGTTGCCGAGGAACTTGGCCAGTTCTTCACGTACGGTGGCCGACTCGGTTTCGCGGTAGCGGCGCTCCAGGTTCGGCACGATGCCTTCGAACGGGTGCGAGCGCTTGACGATATCGCCGCGGTCATTGAGGTACTTGAAGTCGACACTCTGCTTGCCACTGCCTTGCAGGATCACCTTCTGATGGTCGGCTGAAAGTTCGCCAAACGGCTTTTCCAGGCTGAAGCCATAATGCGCGGCCAGCGAGCCGAGCATCTGGAAGTAGTACACGTTACGCCGGTCCCAACCGCGGATCGCCCCTTCAGCCAGGGTCAGTTCGGTATTGACCAGGCGCTTGGTGTCGAAGAACTGCTTCACCCCCAGGCCATCACAGGTCGGGCAGGCGCCGGCCGGGTTGTTGAAGGAGAATAGCTTCGGCTCCAGCTCGCTGATGGCATGGCCACACACCGGGCAGGCGAAGCGCGCGGAGAAGATCATCTCTTCGCCTTGTTCATCGTCCATCGGTGCCACCAGGGCGATGCCATCGGCCAGCTTCAGTGCAGTCTCGAACGATTCGGCCAGGCGCTGCTGCAGGTCGGCGCGAACCTTGAAGCGGTCTACCACCACATCGATGCTGTGCTTTTTCTGCTTGTCCAGCTTGGGCAGTTCATCAAGCTCGTAGAGCTTGCCATTGACCCGGGCCCGCACGAAACCCTGGGCGCGCAGTTCGTCGAACACCGCCAGGTGCTCACCCTTGCGCTCGCGCACCACCGGTGCCAGCAGCATCAGCTTGCTGCCTTCCGGGCGCTCCAGCACCAGGTCGACCATCTGGCTGATCGTTTGCGCCTCCAGCGGGATATCGTGGTCCGGGCAGCGAGGCGTACCGACGCGGGCGTACAGCAGGCGCAGGTAGTCGTAGATTTCGGTGATGGTGCCGACCGTGGAGCGCGGGTTGTGCGACGTCGACTTCTGTTCGATGGAGATTGCCGGCGACAGGCCTTCGATGGTGTCCACGTCGGGCTTTTCCATCATCGACAGGAACTGTCGGGCGTAGGCCGACAGCGACTCCACGTAGCGGCGCTGGCCTTCGGCGTACAAGGTATCGAACGCCAGGGACGACTTGCCGGAACCGGACAGGCCGGTGATCACGATCAACTTGTCCCGGGGCAGGGTCAGGTCGATGTTCTTCAGGTTGTGGGTACGTGCCCCACGAATCAGGATCTTGTCCACTGCGGCCTCGCTTGGCGGGCATAAACAAAGAATTATACGGCCCCCTGCCAGTACGCGGCAAAGCGTCGCGTAGATGCCGTCAAGCTGTCGGACTGATAGAATCGCCGCCGGTTCACACGAGGTTACTCCATGCACGACACCCACAACGAGCGCATGAGCAGCGGCGAAACCCGCGCTGCTGGCGGCCTGGCCCTGGTCTTTGCCTTTCGTATGCTGGGCATGTTCATGGTCTTGCCGGTACTGGCCACCTACGGCATGGACCTCGCCGGTGCCACGCCTGCGCTGATCGGCCTGGCCATTGGTGCCTATGGCCTGACCCAGGCGGTGTTGCAGATACCGTTCGGGATGATTTCCGACCGCATCGGTCGCCGACCGGTCATTTACCTGGGGCTGGTGATCTTTGCCCTGGGCAGTGTGCTGGCGGCCCAGGCCGACTCCATCTGGGGCGTGATTGCCGGGCGAATCCTGCAGGGCGCGGGGGCCATTTCGGCCGCAGTCATGGCGCTGTTGTCCGACCTTACCCGCGAACAACACCGGACCAAGGCCATGGCCATGATCGGCATGAGCATCGGCCTGTCGTTCGCTGTGGCCATGGTCGTCGGGCCATTGCTGACAAGTGCCTTCGGCTTGTCAGGATTGTTCCTGGCCACGGCAGGCCTTGCCCTGGTCGGCATCCTGCTGATCGCCTTTGTCGTGCCCAACACCCACAGCATCCTGCAGCACCGCGAATCGGGTGTGGCACGCAAGGCCATCGGCCCGACCCTGCGCCACCCGGACCTTCTACGCCTGGACGTGGGCATATTCATCCTGCATGCCATCCTCATGGCCAGCTTCGTTGCGCTGCCCCTGGCCTTCGTCGAGCGCGGCGGCCTGCCGAAGGAACAGCACTGGTGGGTATACCTGACCGCGTTGTTCATCTCATTTTTTGCAATGGTCCCGTTCATCATCTACGGCGAAAAAAAGCGCAAGATGAAACGTGTGTTGGCCGGCGCAGTCAGTGTCCTGCTGCTGACAGAGATATACTTCTGGGAGTGGGCTGACGGTTTGCGCGGACTGGTGATTGGCACCGTGGTATTCTTTACCGCATTCAACCTGCTGGAGGCGTCGCTGCCTTCTCTGGTGAGCAAGGTGTCGCCTGCCGGTGGCAAGGGGACGGCAATGGGGGTGTATTCCACCAGCCAGTTCCTGGGTGCAGCGCTGGGCGGGATCCTTGGTGGCTGGTTGTTCCAGCACGGTGGGCTGGACACGGTGTTCCTCGGTTGTGCGGTGCTGTGTGCCATCTGGCTGATCGTCGCCTTGCGCATGAACGAGCCGCCGTATGTGACCAGCCTGCGCATGCCGCTGACGCCTGAGGCAGTCCGGGAAGCCGGCCTGACCGAGCGTCTGATGGCCGTGCCGGGTGTGACCGACGCTGTGGTGGTGGCAGAAGAGGCCGCCATCTATATCAAACTGGATACGAAAATTTTGGACCGTGCGACCCTCGAGCGACTGGTGAATCCAGCCTCTTCGGCGTGCGAAGCCTAGGAGAACGTTATGGCCCGTGGGGTTAACAAAGTCATTCTGGTCGGCACCTGTGGCCAGGATCCCGAAGTCCGCTACCTGCCCAACGGTAACGCCGTGACCAACCTGAGCCTGGCTACCAGCGAGCAGTGGACCGACAAGCAGTCGGGCCAAAAGGTCGAGCGTACCGAGTGGCACCGTGTGTCGCTGTTCGGCAAAGTTGCCGAAATCGCCGGCGAGTACCTGCGCAAAGGTTCGCAGTGCTACATCGAAGGCAAGCTGCAGACCCGTGAGTGGGAAAAAGACGGTATCAAGCGCTACACCACCGAGATCATCGTCGACATCAACGGCACCATGCAGCTGCTCGGCGGTCGTCCGCAGGGCCAGCAGCAGGGCGGTGATCCGTATAACCAGGGTGGCGGCAACTACAACCAGGGCGGTGGCCAGCAACAACAGTACAACCAGGCCCCGCCGCGTCAGCAGGCCCCGCGCCCGCAACAGCAACAGCAGCGCCCGGCGCCACAGCAGGCAGCACCGCAGCCGGCAGCTGACTTTGACAGCTTTGATGACGATATTCCGTTCTGATTCGAGCGGTTAGGCGTCTAGCTAAACCAGAAACCCAAGGCAACCGCCTTGGGTTTTTTTTGCTTGACGCAGGGTAATGGTGCCAGAGCTTTTATGATTTCCGCGTAATGTCTTTTTTGGCTGTAGGGCATTTCTGAAGTTGGTCTTGCGTCAACTATTTATTGCCGCGATTGCTTAGTATCGACGCTTTTAAAAGGAGTGGATCATGCAATCAGGCAATGAGGAATTAGTTCAAAAACAAATAACGCTGAAGGATTTGGCAGGTACCTATCAGGTCCCTGGATTCAGTGAGGACTATGCAGCATATCTCGAAGGTTGCACCGAAGGGGCAGGATACTCCGGAGGCTTCGTGATGGCGGTAGGCGGCTTGATTGCCCTGCTGGGGTTCGGCACGATGGTTTTTGGCCCTGAGACGATTACCTATAACAGAATCACGGGGCCGACCTTGTTTCAATATATAGAGATGTATCCAGGTCCGATATTCAGCGTGGGTGGAGCCCTATTTGCTTTGGGGACTCACCTTTATGCAAAAAAGGCCGTTAGCCGTGAAGTGTTTCTGTTGATGCGCTACACGCTTATCGCTCATGACGGGAAAGATGTCAGTGGCGAAGCTCAGCTGCGCCATCTGGAAGGCGACACATTCAATATATCCATCCCCTAAATTCAGTTGTTAAAAGAACCGAATCGAGGCTTGACCAGTCATTCCTGGATGTTCTTATCACAAAGGTAAGGCTTCGAGCACGACCAGAAATCCAGGACAACTGCTTTGTTCTTTTATGGATAGCCATCCTGTGTAGGAAGCATCTGAAAATATTGATTGAGCCCCCCATCGCCGCCTTCGCTGCTTACTATCTGCCCCACCAAAGGCAGAGGGGATGGGCAAATGGACGTCATGATGGGTCTGGTAGCTGCCGTGTTGTGGGGCGCAACGGATTTTTTGGTGGGTGTGAACGCCCGCGCGGTGGGCATTCGACGATCTGTCTTTTTTGGACAGATACTGGGGCTGCTGCTGATGGGGCTGATTATCTTCGTGTCGGCCAATCAACTGGAAAAGATGCTGGCGGCACCTGTTAGCGCATTGCTGCTCGGTGGGGTTGGGGCGCTTTGCACGGTGTTAGGGGCGCTGTCACTTTCCAAGGCCTTCGCTATCGGCAAAACGGCGGTCGTGGCCCCGCTGGTGACATCTTATGGCGTCATTACTACGCTGCTGGCCTGGTTGGGCGGTGATGAGTTGTCGCTCTGGCAGTTTCTTGGCTTGCTGACCTGTTTTTTTGGTGTGCTGTTGGCCAGTAGCAGCGGTAAGAGGGCGGATGAGCAGGGACGCTCGATTAGCCGTTTGCCAATTGGTTTCGCTTTGTTGGCTGCGACGCTCTACGGCTATATAAGACAGTTGCTCTCACAGGAATACCAGCATGACTCAGGCCTGCGCACAGTGTTTGGGATCGATAGCACCAGCAACAGCGCCTGTCCCTGACCCATGTCATCGCACCTTCTCGATTCTTGACTAGTCTTACCTATTGGCAGCCCTCAAAAAGCCGCCACCGTGACTACCAAGAGGCGCCGGCCATGTTCCGTGCGTCCACCATCTGATCAGGAGTGCACGATGGACCTGAACCGTCGGCAGTTCTTCAAGGTCGCCGCTGTCGGCCTTGGAGGCTCGAGCCTGGCGGCGTTGGGCATGGCCCCGACGCCGGCCTTCGCCGAGCAGGTGCGCCACTTCAAGCTGGCGCATACTATCGAGACCCGTAACACTTGCCCTTACTGCTCGGTCGGCTGCGGCCTGATCCTGTACAGCCAGGGCGATGCGGGCAAGAACGTCAAACAGAACATCATCCATATCGAGGGTGACGCCGACCACCCGGTCAACCGCGGTACCCTCTGCCCGAAAGGCGCCGGCCTGCTGGACTTTATCCACAGCCCGAGCCGCCTGCAGTACCCAGAGGTACGCAAGCCGGGCAGCAAGGAGTGGGTGCGGGTCAGCTGGGACGAGGCGCTCGACCGTGTCGCCGACTTGATGAAACAGGACCGCGACGCCAACTTCATCGAGAAGAACGCCCAGGGGCAAACCGTAAACCGCTGGCTCACCACCGGTTTTCTTGCTGCTTCCGCCGCCTCCAGTGAGGCAGGCTACCTGACCCACAAGGTCGTCCGCGCAACAGGCATGCTGGGGTTCGATAACCAGGCGCGTGTCTGACACGGCCCGACGGTGGCAAGTCTTGCCCCGACGTACGGCCGTGGCGCCATGACCAACCACTGGTCCGATATCGCCAACGCGAATCTGGTCCTGGTGATGGGTGGCAACGCAGCAGAAGCGCACCCGTGCGGCTTCAAGTGGGTGACCGAGGCCAAGGCGCACAACAAGGCGCGGCTGATCGTGGTCGACCCGAGGTTTACCCGTACCGCTTCGGTGGCGGACTACTATGCGCCGATCCGGACCGGTACCGACATCGCCTTCATGGGCGGGCTGATCAATTACCTGCTGACCACTGACAAGATCCAGCACGAGTACGTGCGCAACTACACCGACGTGTCGTTCATCGTCAAAGAGAGCTATGGCTTCGAGGACGGGCTGTTCAGCGGCTACGACGAGGCCAAGCGTGTGTATGCCGATAAGTCCGGCTGGGGTTACGAGCTGGGTGAAGACGGCTATGCCAAGGTCGACCCGACCCTGCAGCACCCGCGCTGTGTGTTCCAGCTGATGAAGCAGCACTACAGCCGCTACACCCCTGAACTGGCGAGCATGACCTGTGGTATGCCACAGGACGCGATGATGAAGGTGTGGGAAGAGATCGCCACCTGCTCGGTACCGGGCAAGACCATGACCATTCTCTATGCGCTGGGCTGGACGCAGCACTCGATCGGTGCGCAGATCATCCGCAGTGCGGCCATGGTCCAGCTGCTGCTGGGTAACGTCGGCATGCCGGGTGGCGGGGTCAACGCCTTGCGCGGGCACTCCAATATCCAGGGCCTTACCGACCTCGGCCTGCTGTCCAATTCGCTGCCGGGTTACCTGACCCTGGCTGGCGATGCCGAGCAGGACTATGCCGCGTACATCGACAAGCGCGCGTCCAAGCCGCTGCGCCCGGGGCAGCTGTCGTACTGGCAGAACTACGGCAAGTTCCACGTCAGCCTGATGAAAGCCTGGTACGGCGCCAACGCCACGGCAGAAAACAATTGGGGCTACGACTGGCTGCCCAAGCTCGATGTACCGGCCTACGACGTGCTGCGCATGTTCGAGATGATGGGCCAGGGCAAGGTCAACGGCTACATGTGCCAGGGCTTCAACCCGATCGCCGCGCTGCCGGACAAGAACCGCGTCACAGCGGCGCTGGCCAAGCTCAAGTGGTTGGTGATCATGGACCCGCTGGCCACCGAAACCTCGGAGTTCTGGCGCAACGCCGGGCCGTTCAACGATGTCGATACGGCCAACATCCAGACCGAAGTGATCCGCTTGCCCACTACCTGCTTCGCTGAGGAAGACGGCTCGCTGGTCAACAGCAGCCGCTGGCTGCAGTGGCACTGGAAGGGGGCCGATGGCCCGGGCGAGACCCGTACCGACGTGCAGATCATGAGCGAACTGTTCCTGCGCCTGCGCCAACGCTACCAGGCGGAGGGTGGTGCCTACCCTGATGCGATCATGAACATCAACTGGCCGTACAAGATCCCTGACGAGCCATCCCCGGAGGAATTGGCCAAAGAGATGAACGGTTGGGCCGTGACTGACCTTACCGACCCCACTGGCGCCATGCTCAAGGCGGGTCAGCAATTGTCGGGCTTCGGCCAGCTGAAGGACGACGGCAGCACGGCCTCGGGCTGCTGGATCTTCGCCGGCTGCTGGACCGAACAGGGCAACCAGATGGCCCGCCGCGACAACAGTGACCCGTACGGCATGCATCAGGTGCAGAACTGGGCCTGGGCCTGGCCGGCCAACCGGCGCATCCTTTACAACCGTGCCTCCAGCGACCCGCAAGGCAAGCCGTGGGACCCGGAGAAAAAGCGCCTGGTGTGGTGGAACGGCAAGGCCTGGACCGGTACCGACGTGCCTGACTTCAAGGTCGATTCGCCACCTGAGGCGGGGATGAACCCGTTCATCATGAACCCCGAAGGTGTGGCGCGTTTCTTCGCCATCGACAAGATGGCCGAAGGGCCATTCCCCGAGCACTACGAGCCGTTCGAAACGCCGATTGGCATCAACCCGCTGCACCCGCAGAACAAGAAGGCGATCAGCAACCCGGCCGGGCGCATCTTCGATTCGGTGTGGGGCACCCTCGGTACGCACGACGAATTCCCGTATGCGGCCACCACCTACCGGCTGACTGAACACTTCCACTTCTGGAGCAAGCATTGCCGGCTCAACGCCATTGCCCAGCCCGAGCAGTTCGTCGAGATCGGCGAGGTGCTGGCCAACGAAAAAGGCATCAAGGCCGGTGACCGGGTGCGGGTGTCGAGCAAGCGCGGGCATATCGACGCGGTAGCGGTAGTGACCAAGCGGATTCGCCCGCTGCAGGTCAACAACCAGACCGTGCACCAGATCGGCATCCCGCTGCACTGGGGCTTCACCGGCGCGACCCGGCATGGCTACCTGACCAACACCCTGGTGCCATTCCTCGGTGACGGCAACACGCAGACGCCAGAGTCCAAGTCGTTCCTCGTTAAAGTGGAGAAACTCTGATGGCCAGCCAAGACATCATCGCCCGCTCGGCCACCACCACCGTACCGCCCTCGGTACGCCAGCAGCAGGAAGTCGCCAAGCTGATCGACACCACCAAGTGCATCGGTTGCAAGGCGTGCCAGGTGGCGTGCTCGGAGTGGAACGAACTGCGTGACGAGGTCGGCCACAACCACGGCACCTACGACAACCCCCAGGACCTCACGGCCGAGACCTGGACGCTGATGCGCTTTACCGAGCACGAGCGCGACGACGGCAACCTGGAGTGGCTGATCCGCAAGGATGGCTGCATGCACTGCGCCGAGCCAGGTTGCCTGAAGGCCTGCCCCAGCCCGGGGGCAATCATCAAACACGCCAATGGCATCGTCGACTTCAACCAGGACCACTGCATCGGTTGCGGTTACTGCATCACCGGCTGCCCGTTCAACATCCCGCGCATCTCGCAAAAGGACCACAAGGCGTACAAGTGCACCCTGTGTTCCGACCGGGTGACCGTGGGCCTGGAACCGGCCTGCGTGAAAACCTGCCCGACCGGGGCAATCGTGTTCGGCACCAAGGACGAGATGAAGGTGCATGCCGACGAGCGCATCGTCGACCTGAAGTCACGCGGCTACGACAAGGCCGGGTTGTATGACCCGGATGGCGTCGGCGGCACCCACGTGATGTACGTGCTGCACCATGCCGACACCCCCAAGCTGTATGCCGGCTTGCCGGACCAGCCGGTGATCAGCCCGTTGGTGGGGCTGTGGAAAGGCTTCACCAAGCCGCTGGCGCTGTTGGCGATGGGGGCAGCGGTGCTGGCCGGGTTCTTTCACTACGTGCGGGTTGGCCCGCAGCGGGTCGAGGAGGACGAACACCCGGCCACGCCAGACCCAAGCGTGCATCAGGTGGACCCTGCGGTGCATGTCTATGATCCGAGCAAGCCCGGTGGGCAAGGGGAGCAGCGGCCATGAACAACAACAAGCCCATCCTGCGCTACAACGCCAACGAGCGCAGCAATCACTGGGTGGTGGCGATCCTGTTCATCCTTGCCGGTTTGTCGGGGCTGGCGCTGTTTCATCCGGCGTTGTTCTGGCTTAGCAACCTGTTCGGCGGTGGGCCCTGGACACGCATCCTGCACCCGTTCATCGGGGTGGCGATGTTCTTGTTTTTCCTCGGCCTGGTGTTTCGTTTCTGGCGCGCCAACTACATCACTGCCAACGACCGCTTGTGGCTACGCCGTATTGACCGGGTAATGCGCAACGAGGAGGAGGGCGTACCGCCAATCGGCAAGTACAACGCCGGGCAGAAGCTGCTGTTCTGGACTTTGCTGGCGTGCATGCTGGTTTTGCTGGTGAGTGGCGTGGTCATCTGGCGAGCGTATTTCAGCCATTGGTTCGGCATCGATGTCATACGCCTGTCAACACTGCTGCATGCCCTGGCGGCGTTCGTGTTGATCCTCAGTATCATCGTGCACATCTATGCCGGTATCTGGATCAAGGGCTCGATCGGCGCCATGCTGCATGGCTGGGTAAGCCGCGCCTGGGCACGCAAGCACCATGCGTTGTGGTACCGCGAGGTAACCGGCGACAAGACGCCGGGCAATCACGGACGAAAAGAAGGATAAGCGCTTGAGCACGATACTCGAACCCGGGCAGATCGAAGCGTCGGCGGTGATGCCGCCGTTTTTGCACCTGCCCCCGGCCGACCTGTTTGCACTGCGCGCCGTGCGCCTGGAGCACCTGGCCGAGGGCAACGCGCTGGGTGATTACCTGCGGTTTATCGCGCAGCTGTGCCGCGCCCAGCAGCAGCTTGTGGATAACCCGCCCGGCGGATTGCCAGTGGCCGAGGAACGTCAACGCCTGTGCATAAGTCATGGCCTGCCACCCTTGGCAGCTGACAGCCTGGTGCGTGAAGGGCCGTGGCTGGACTGGTTGCAGGCCTTGCTCACGCACTTCGACAGCGAGGCCAGTGGCGCCCTGGGCGAGGCGTTACAGGCCCTGCGCGACAGCGACGATCGTCAACGCAAGGGCTGGGGTATCGCCTTGCTCGCCGGGCAATACGATGCGGTGCCGGCGGCGCTGGTGCCGTTCATTGGCGCGGCCTTGCAGGCTGCGTGGTCGAGCTGGCTGCTGACGTTGCCAACCGCTGAGCTCAAGCCCGCCGGCAGCCTGGCCCAGTGCCCGGCCTGCGGTTCGCCGGCGATGGCGGGGGTGGTGCGTAACCGTGGCAAGCATAACGGCCTGCGTTACCTGGCCTGTTCGCTGTGCGCCTGCGAATGGCATGTGGTGCGGGTCAAGTGCGTGTATTGCGAGTCGAGCAAGGATTTGCGCTACACCAGCCTGGAAGATGATCGCCATGCGCCGGGCAAGGCGCCGCTGCGCGCCGAGTGTTGCCCGGGGTGCGAGAGTTACCTGAAGCAGAATTACCTGGAGAACGATGCGGCGGCCGAGCCATTGGCCGACGATCTGGCGAGCCTGGCGCTGGATATGCGTTTGGACGAGGAGGGCTTTCATCGCCTGGCACCCAATCTGATGCTTGCGCCCGGTTAGTGGGTGAGTGTCTACACTGAAGTACCGAGTTGCCTTCTTCGCGGGTAAACCCGCTCCTACAAGGAATTGCGCAGGTCTCGAGACTTGTCGAGAGCGCTGTAGGAGCGGGTTCACCCGCGAAAGGGCCAGCACAGACAACGGATCAGTCCAAGGTAGTACCGCATGTCCAACAGCCTCGCCAGCGACACTCCACGCCTGCCGTCCATCGATACCCTCCTGCGCCACCCGGCCTGCCTGCCACTGCTCGACCGCCACGGTCGCGACGCCGTCCTGGCGACCCTGCGCCAACTGCTCGACGACCTGCGCGACCCCGCACGCAATGGCCAGCTCAGCGCCGCCGAACTGGCCGCTGAAGTCCTGCTGGGCCGTACCGGCGAACGCCTTGCCATCCAGCAACGCAGCCAGGTCCGCCGTGTGTTCAACCTCACCGGCACCGTGCTGCACACCAACCTCGGCCGCGCCCTGTTGCCCGAAGAAGCCATCGAGGCCATGCACACCGCCGCCCGTTACCCGCTCAACCTGGAATTCGACCTGGCCACCGGCAAGCGCGGCGACCGCGACGACCTCATCGAAGGCCTGATTCGAGAGCTGACCGGTGCCGAAGCCGTCACCGTGGTCAACAACAATGCCGCCGCCGTGCTGCTGGCGCTGAACAGCCTAGGCGCGCGCAAGGAAGGCATCATCTCGCGTGGCGAGCTGATCGAGATCGGCGGGGCCTTCCGCATTCCCGACATCATGGCCCGTGCTGGCGTCAAACTGCACGAAATCGGTACCACCAACCGTACCCATGCCCGAGACTACGAAGCCGCCATCGGCCCACGCACCGGCCTGCTGATGCGTGTGCATTGCAGCAACTACAGCATCCAGGGTTTCACCCACCAGGTGCCCACTGCCGAACTGGCGCGCATCGCCCACCAGCATGACTTGCCGCTGCTCGAAGACCTTGGCAGTGGTAGCCTGCTCGACCTTACCCGCTGGGGCCTGCCCGCCGAGCCGACGGTGCGCCAGGCCCTGGCCGATGGTGCCGATATCGTCACCTTCAGTGGCGACAAACTGCTGGGCGGGCCACAAGCCGGGATTATCGTCGGCCGCAAGGACCTGATTGCCAGGATCAAGAAAAACCCGCTGAAGCGCGCATTGCGCGTCGACAAGATAACCCTCGCTGCACTCGAAGCGGTGCTGGCACTGTACCGCAACCCCGATCGCCTGGCCGAGCGCCTGCCCAGCCTGCGCCTGCTAACCCGTAGCCAAGCCGAGATCCAGGCCCAGGCCGAGCGCCTGATGCCCGAACTCGAGGCACGGCTCGGCGAGCAATGGGCCGTCAGCGTAGCGCCGGCGTTGGGCATGATCGGCAGTGGCAGCCAGCCGGTGGCGCGCCTGCCCAGTGCCGCGCTGTGCCTGCGCCCGCAAGTGTCGAAGAAGCTGCGCGGGCGTAGCCTGCACGTGCTGGAGCGGGCCTTGCGTAGCTTGCCGGTGCCTGTCCTTGGCCGCATCGACGACGATGCCTTGTGGCTGGACTTGCGTCAGCTGGATGACGAAGCCCAGTGGCTGGCGCAGTTGCCCGCCCTGCAGCTGGGGCCGGTGCAGTGATCGTTGGTACCGCCGGCCACATCGACCACGGCAAGACCGCACTGCTGAAGGCACTGACCGGCCAGGCCGGTGACCATCGCCAGGAAGAGCGCGAGCGTGGCATGACCATCGACCTGGGCTACCGCTATGCCGCGTTGGCAGAAGGCGCAGCGCTGACTGGCTTCATCGATGTGCCGGGGCATGAGCGGTTTATTCACAACATGCTGGCCGGCGCCAACGGCATCGACCTGGTGCTCCTGGTGGTGGCTGCGGACGATGGGGTCATGCCACAGACCCGAGAGCACCTGGCGATCATCGAATTGCTGGGTATTCCCCAGGCGCTGGTGGTAATCAGCAAATGCGACAGGGTCGAGCCCGCGCGACTGGCAGAGGTGCAGGCGCAGGTTAGGGAATTGCTGGCTGGTGGGCCTTATGCCAAGGCACGGCAATTTCCCGTGTCGAGCATCAACGGGCAAGGTATCGAGGTGTTGCGCCGGGCCTTGCTGGAAGCCGAGGTGCGGGTGCGTCAGCGCAGCGTGCGCGGTGGCTTTCGCCTGGCGGTCGATCGCGCCTTCGCCGTGACCGGCGCCGGGGTGGTAGTGACTGGCACAGCGCTGGCCGGGCGCGTCAGCGCTGGCGACACATTGCTGCTGGGCAAGGCTGGCAAGCCGGTGCGAGTGCGTGGCCTGCACGCGCAGAACCAGGTTGCATTGGTGGCCGAGGCCGGCCAGCGAGTGGCGCTGAACATCGCCGCCGAACGCTTGGCGGTGGAGCAAGTGCACCGCGGCGACTGGCTGGTGCCCGAATGGCTGCATGCACCCAGCGTGCGGGTGGACATCGAACTTTGTCTGCTACCCGGGGAAACCCGCATTTTTGAACATTTCAGTGCTGTTCATGTGCACCTCGGTACCCAGGACGTGACGGCTCGGGTGGCCTTGCTCGAGGGCGAAACCCTGGCCGCCGGCCAGCGCATGTTTGCCCAGCTGCTGCTCAACGCGCCGTTGCAGGCGGTACATGGTGATCGTCTGGTGCTGAGGGACCAGCGTGCCCAGCGCACCCTCGGCGGCGGCAAGGTGCTCGACCCGTTCGCGCCGAGTCGGCAGCGCCGCAGCGAGGAGCGCCTGTGCCAGCTGCAGGTGTTGCGCGATGCAGATGACTTGGAGGAGGCACTGCCTGCCTTGCTCGCCAGTGCGCTCGGTGGGCTCGATCCGCAGCGCCTAGAGCGCCAGTTCAATCGCCAGCGCGAAACCTGGCTGTTGCCCAATGATGTGCAGGTGATAGCCACGCGCCAGGGCCCGCTGCTGTTTGCCAAAACCCAGTGGCAGGCACTGAGGCAGCAGGTGCTGGAGCAGCTGGCGCGCTTCCATGAGCAGGAGCCCGACCAGCTTGGCCCGGACCGCGATCGCCTGCGCCGCTTCGCCGCCTTGCCGCTGGAGCGCCCGGCATTTGTCAGCTTGCTCGATGAGCTGCTCAACGACGAGGTGATCGCCAGCAGCGGGCCATGGCTGCATCTGCCTGATCACGAGGTACAATTGAGCGAAGCCGACAATGCCTTGTGGGCAAGGCTGCAGCCGAAGTTGCTGGCAGGGCTATATGACCCGCCCTGGGTCAGGACTTTGGCCACTGAAGAAAACTGCGCGGAGGCCGATGTGCGCCTGTTGCTGCGCAAGCTGGCGCGGTTGGGCCTGGTGCACCAGGTGGTGCGCGACCTGTTCTACCCCGAGGCGACCCTACAGCGCATGGCAGAGCTGTTGCTGGGGCAGACAAGAGAGACGCCGTTAGTGCAGGTTGCCGCGTTTCGCGATATGTTGGGCATCGGTCGCAAGCGCAGTGTGCAGATTCTGGAATACTTCGACCGCATCGGCCTGACCCGCAGGGTAGCCGATCAGCGTCATATCCGCGCCGACAGCGCCCTGGCCCAGCAGCAGGCCAGGCACTGAGTACAAGGAAGGCAATCGCGCCCGGTGGCGCGGCCGGGCTTCAAACCCGGTTGGGGACGGCAGCCGTTCCCGGGCAGGTTCGACTCCCGCTGCCTTCCGCCATTATTTTTGCCTGTCAGGGCCATTTCGCGGGTAAACCCGCTCCTACAACGATGGCATTCCCTGTGTCGGAGCGGGTTTATCGAGGCGTCGAACCGCCGCGAATAGGCCCTGTCAGGCTGAAACCTAAGCCCGCTCCCCACACAGATCCAGCGCAAACCACCGCTCTGCCGCATCCACATCCAACCCCGCCCCCAGCAGCGCAACCATCTTGCCCAGCGCCGCCTCACGGGTCATGCCACCCCCACTGACCAACCCGGCCCCGCGCAGTCGGTTACCCGCAGCATAGGTATCGAACACCACCGACCCCTCAGGGCACTGGCTGATCGCCGCCAGTAGCACACCGCGCTGGCGCGCCGCACGCAGCACCTCTAGCAACGCCAAGTCATCCGACGGCCCGGTACCACTGCCATAGCACTCCAGCAGCAGCCCTTGCACGCCGCTGTCGAGCAGGCCTTGCAAGTGGCCGGCCTGCAGTCCCGGGAACACCGGCACTACCGCCAGGTTGACCGGCTGGCGCGGGTGTTTGTAGCCAAGCTCCACAGGGATTGCCTTGGCACGCTCACCGTCGCGATGGCGCGGCAGTGCGGCAAACGCATCGAACGCCTCACTACGCAGCTTCGACGCTCGGCAGCCATGCAGCAGTTGCCCATGGAAGTACAGCTGCACGCCGTCCTCCAAACCCTGTTCGAACTTGTGCAGCGCACCATACAGGTTGGGCCAGGCGTCGCTGTCGGGAGCGCCGGCCGGCAGCATCGAACCGGTCAACAGCACCGGCACCGGCAGGCCCAGCAGCAGGAACGACAATGCCGCAGCGCTGTAGGCCAGGCTGTCGGTGCCGTGCAATACCAGCACACCATCATGGCCAGCCACATCCACCGCCGCGACGATGGCATCGCGCATCGCCAGCCAGTTGTGTTGTTGCATGTTGGCGCTGTCCAGCAGCGGGTTCAGCTCTTGCAGGGTCCAGTGCACCTGGGGTGCATCGGGCAGTTGAGCGAAGTGTTCACGCATCCGCGCTTCAAAACCACCGGCCGGCGCCAGGCCCTCCGGGGTTTCGAGCATGCCGATGGTGCCACCGGTATAGAGAACGAGAAGATTCTTGACTGCACGCATGGAAAGCATCCGTAGCGGTGAGCGGAGAAAAAAGCCGCCCACGGACGGGGCGGCTTGGGCAGGGGAGGATATCAGCGCTGGGGCTGGGCTTGGCCAGCTGCTTTGTCAGCGGCTGTTTCCACCTGCGGGTTGGCAGGCCAGGCGTTGCGGTCCAGGTCCAGGTCGGCGAACTGGGTCGAATCGAACACCGGTTGCTGGATACCGGCCTTGCGCTGGTTGTCGTAGTCGCGCATCACCCGCAGGCCGACCTTGAACAGCAGGGCCAGGGCGATCAGATTGACGAAGGCCAGGCAAGTCATGGTGATGTCGGCGAAGGCGAACACGGTCGACAGGTCTTGCATCGAACCCCACACCACCAATGCCAGCACCAGGCCACGGAACGCCATCAGCACCACGCGGTTGCGGCTGAGGAACTGCAGGCTGTTTTCGCCCAGGTAGTAGTTGTAAAGGATGCAGGTGAACACGAACAGCGACAGTGCAACGCTGACAAACACACGGCCCCAGTCACCGACCACGGCGGCCAGCGAGTTCTGGGTCAGGACAATGCCGTCACCTTCGAAACCTGGGGTGTAGAAGCCCGACAGCAGGATCAGCAGTGCGGTGCAGGTGCAGATCACGAAGGTGTCGAGGAACACGCTGAAGGCTTGGACCACGCCTTGGGCGCCCGGGTGCTTTACTGCAGCTACGGCGGCAACGTTCGGTGCACTGCCCAGGCCTGCTTCGTTGGCGAACACACCACGCTTCACGCCCATGACGATGGCGCTGCCGAGCAGGCCGCCAAAGGCTGGGTCGAGGCCGAAGGCGCTCTTGAAGATGGTTTCCAGCATGGCGGGTACGTGTTCGATCTGGGTACCGATCACGTACAGGGTCACGCCGATGTAGGCCAGGGTCTTGACCGGTACCAGCAGGTCGGACACTGCTGCGATGCGCTTGATGCCACCGATGAAGGTGATTGCCAGCAGCACGGCCAGGACGATGCCGGTGTGGCTTGGGTCGAAGGCAAAGGCATTTTGCAGTGAGTGCGTCACGGTGTACGACTGCAGGCCGATGAAGGCGAAACCGTAGGTAACCAGCAGCAGGATCGAGAACACGATGGCCATGCTCTTCAGCTTCAGGCCGTGCAGGATGTAGTACGCCGGGCCGCCGCGGTACAGGCCGTCGCCGTCAGCGCGCTTGTACACCTGGGCCAGGGTACATTCGAAGAAACTGCTGGCCATGCCGACCAAGGCAGTGACCCACATCCAGAACACCGCGCCTGGGCCACCCAGGGTCACGGCAATGCCAACACCGGCGATGTTACCGGCGCCTACGCGGCCGGCCAGGCTCAGCATCAGGGCCTGGAAGGAGCTCAGCTGGCCTGCCTGGC
The DNA here is from genome assembly GCF_044900445.1 of Pseudomonas sp. NPDC089407. NCBI lineage: Bacteria > Pseudomonadati > Pseudomonadota > Gammaproteobacteria > Pseudomonadales > Pseudomonadaceae > Pseudomonas > Pseudomonas sp. NPDC089407. Next base: position 36,770 of record NZ_JBJDNB010000038.1, on the reverse strand, counting down.
CACGCAGCGATTCCTTGAACACAGTGAACATGTGGCCGAAATGGCGGAACTGGACGAAACGGGAGCGGATGGTGAAATAGCTACCCAGCCCTACGATCAGCACGATGAGAAGTTTCCCCGAAAGGAAATCGTTGAGTACTTCGAGCATTGGAAAATGACCTCGATTCTTATTCTTCGTGTGGAAAGACCAGCGGACGGCAGGCGCACCGCTATTCGTTGGGGCGCATGGTTGGCCATGACAAGAGTCGTTACAATTTCGCGGGTTGCTCTGACTTGATGCGACTTGATGCTACAATGGCGTCATTCGCGTCACCTGGATTCCGCACATGAGCGATCATTTCGCTACCAATCTCAAACTGGCCTGCAGCCACTACCGCTCTATTTCCGAAGTTTGCCGCCAGCTGTCGATCAACCGCGCGCAGTTCAACAAGTACCTGAGCGGGCAGAGCCGTCCGACGGCTTTCAACCTCAAGCGCATTGGTGATTTCTTCGGCGTCGAGGATTACGAACTGAGCCTGCCGGCCGATCAGTTCGCCCGCCTGATCGGTGCCCGCGTGTCGACCCTGGCCGAGCAGCCCAGCGACCCGATCAGTGAACTGTTCCGCCCGCTGCACGAGCATGCCGGCAACCTGTCGCGCTATTGCGGTTACTACTTCGAGTACTCCAACTGCATGTCGGTACCGGGCACGATCCTGGTGTCGCTGGTGCATCTATGGGAAGAACGCGGCCGCTTCCTGTTCGAGCGCCAGGAACGTCAGGAGCGCTCCAGCGCCACCGACCAGCATGCCGAAGTACGCTGCCGCTACCTGGGCGCGGCATTCCAGCTGCAGGACCGGGTATTCCTCATCGACTACGAGTCGCTGACCTTCAACGAGATGAGCCAGACCATCCTCATCCCCAGTTTCAAAAGCCGCATCACCTGCCTGAACGGCCTGAAGGCCGGTGTTTCCAGCGGCGACCGGCGCAACCCGGCCTGCACCCGGGTGGTGTGGGAGTACCTGGGCGAAGAGATCAATCGCATCAATGCCTATCGGCAGGTGAGACTGTACCGGCCGGATGATCCGCGAATAGATGATGACGTGCGCGAGCGGCTGAGCGTGGGGCCGTTGCGTAACAGCCTGTTCGAGATCGAGTGATTACACCCTCAAGGCACAAGGCGATACAGCCACGCAGCAATCGGGTTGTCGGCATCGAGCAGCAGTTTGGTTGCCATGATGCAGCAAACACAGACCAGCAATGGTTTGATCAGGCGAGGACCGAAGTGCACTGCACAACGTGCGCCTAACTGAGCTCCCGCAAATGCGGCGAGCGCCATGGTGATTGCGAGTGGCCAGATGATCGCTCCGCTCAAAGAAAACACTGACAGCGCGCCCAGGTTACAGGCAGCGTTCAATAGCTTGCTGCTACAAACGGCTTGAAGCAGATGCTGGCCAAGCAGGATAACGCAGGCCAGCATGAAAAATGAGCCGACGCCTGGGCCGAAAATCCCATCATAAAACCCGATGATCGGCGCCGCAGTAATGCAGAACAAGCTGGTAGATATCCTTGCCCTGCGTGTCTGTTCATCGGGTTTTGGACTAAAAGCGAAGTAGGCGGCAACAACGATCAGGAGGATCGGCACACAAGCCTGCAGGAGTGTTTTAGGTACAAAACTGACCGACAATGCGCCTAGTGCTCCGCCAATGAAAGACATGAGTGCCATGACGCGGGATTTTTTCCAGTCGATCATGCCTTTCCGAGCGAAGGCGAATGTAGCCGAAACTGTTGCTGATGCCGCCTGGAACTTGTTGGTAGCAATCGCGGCCAAGGGTTCGATTCCGGCTATGAACAATACCGGCAGTGTGATCAAACCACCCCCGCCGGCAATCGCATCGAAGAAACCGGCCATCAGGGCCACCAGAGCGAGTACCAGAACGAGTGTTGCATCGAGTTCGAACATCGGGTGTTTTCCTGTACTCAACCACGAACCAACAGAGGGTCTTCAGCAAGCACAATTGGCTCTGCGGAGAGGGAGTATCCGAACTGGCGCACGAGTAAGCGCCGGTTATCTTGAACAATGTCGCGACCGTGCAAGGCTCGACCATTGTTGATCAGCAATGCGGTGTCTGCTTGTAGGTCGAACGTCAAGGGGCGCGCGCTGTTCAGTGCCTGCAAGAACGCGTTGAATGCGCGCACAGCCGCGCTACTGGCAGTAGCGTTTAGTGAAAAACGATAACTGTTGTAGCGCAGTGCAAATCCACCATGGGCACTGTACCGAAGCATCGAAACCGCACGGCCAGCGCTGCCCAGGTTTGGTTTGCGAGCGCTATCGCCTGGCCTTGCTCCCTGTTGAAATCCAGATAGGCAACTTCCGAATGCTGCATGAAACGTTCCTTGTAGTGGATAGCGTGAAGTGCCTTTCATGCAGGCGCTCGCAAAATAGCGTCGGCAACCAGCAAGTGGCAGCAGTCAATAATTCAATGCCGTTGGGCCATAGAAGGGAAGTCAGCCTGATCTTTGAGAGCTGTAGGAGATTTCTGCTTGTTGAAATTTCGATGATGAAAGCGTTGAGCGATCGCGATGAACGGTTTGCTCGAGACCCCATGTTGGACTTCCCCGCCCGGAAACCGCAAAATGACCCCTTTCCTTCATCAACCTCTCCGGATCTGCTGACTCTATGCGTATGCGCCTAATGCTGTTGGGTGGTGGCAATGCCCTCGGGCAAGCGCTGATTCGTCTTGGGGCCGAGGAGGACATCACATTCCTGGCGCCGCGCCCGCCCGAGAACGGCTGGACGCCGTCCAGCCTCACTCAGTTGCTCGACGACCATCGCCCCGACGCGCTGGTCAACCTGGCTTATTACTTCGACTGGTTCCAGGCCGAGTCGGTCAGTGAGCCGCGCCTGGCGCAACAGGAGCGCGCTGTGGAGCGGCTGGCCGAGCTGTGCCAACACCATCAGATTACCCTGGTGCAGCCTTCCAGCTACCGGGTGTTCGATGGCTCGCGGGCCACGGCCTACAGCGAAAAGGACGAACCTGTACCGCTAGGCCTGCGCGGCCAGGCGCTCTGGCGCATCGAGCAGAGTGTGCGTGCCACCTGCCCGCAGCATGTGCTGCTGCGCTTTGGCTGGCTGCTGGACGAAAGCATCGATGGCTCGCTGGGCCGCTTCCTGACCCGCGCCGAACAACCGGCGGAGCTGCTGCTGGCCGATGACCGGCGCGGTAACCCGACGCCGGTCGATGATGCCGCACGGGTGATCCTGTCGGTGCTCAAGCAGCTCGACTGCAACGCGCCGCTGTGGGGCACCTACCATTACGCCGGCAACGAGGCGACTACGCCGCTGGCGCTGGGCCAGGCGATCCTCACCGAGGCGGGCCAGTACCGCCAGCTGGCAGTGCAGGCGCCGACCCCGCAGGCCCATGCCGCGCGCCCGGATGCCAGCGAAGAGCCGCAGCACGCAGTGCTGGCCTGCAAGAAAATCCTTCATACCTTCGGCATCAAGCCGCGTGCCTGGCGCGCCGGCTTGCCGCCCCTACTGGACCGGTTCTACCGCCATGGCTGATGCCCCCATCCTGATCACCGGCGGTGCCGGCTTCATTGGTTCCCACCTGTGCGATGCGTTGTTGGACAAAGGCTACGCCGTACGCATTCTCGACGACTTTTCCACTGGCCGGCGGGGCAACCTGCAAGTTGATCACCCTCGTTTGGAGCTGATCGAAGGCGATGTCGCCGATGCCGGGTTGGTCACGCAGGCTGCGGCCGGCTGCAGTGCTGTGGTACACCTGGCAGCGGTGGCTTCGGTGCAGGCTTCGGTCGAAGACCCGGTGCGTACCCACCAGAGCAACTTCATCGGCACCCTCAACGTCTGTGAAGCCATGCGCGTGCATGGCCTGCGCCGGGTGCTGTTCGCTTCCAGTGCGGCGGTGTACGGCAATAATGGCGAGGGGGAGTCGATTGCCGAAGACACGCCCAAGGCGCCGCTGACCCCTTATGCAGTGGACAAGCTGGCCAGTGAGCAATACCTGGATTTCTACCGTCGCCAGCATGGCCTGGAGCCGGTGGTGTTCCGCTTCTTCAATATCTTCGGGCCGCGCCAGGACCCTTCCTCGCCGTATTCCGGGGTAATCAGCATCTTCTGTGAGCGAGCAGTGCAGGGCTTGCCGATCACCGTGTTCGGTGATGGCGAGCAGACCCGCGATTTCCTTTATGTGGGCGACCTGGTGCAGGTAATGGTGCAGGCGCTGGAGCAGCCGCAGGTCGAGGAGGGGGCGGTGAACATCGGCCTCAACCAGGCGACGTCGATCAACCAGATGCTGGCGGCGTTGGAGAAGGTGGTCGGAAGCTTGCCGGCGGTCAGCTATGCGCCGGCGCGCTCGGGGGATATTCGCCATTCGCGGGCGGATAACCAGCGGTTGCTGGCGCGGTTCGAGTTTGCGCAGGTGACGCCGATGGTCGAAGGGCTGGCGCGGCTTTTGGGCAAGGGCTGAAATGCTGGGGGCGCTTTGCGCCCCTATCGCCAGCAAGCCAGCTCCCACAAGGAGCCTGCAATGGTCAAGTCAGCGCGGTCCCTGTGGGAGCTGGCTTGCCGGCGATGGGCTGCACAGCAGCCCCAAAATCACCCATGCCGCACAACCCTGCGCAGGCAATCTTCAGCATTCAAAACCCGCCCATCGAGGGCCCGCACCTGCATCGTCTCAAGCCCCTGCCCACTAGCACCCTCTACCAGTTCAGATCGTGCCTCGCCCGCCTCGAACAGAAACCTCTCCCCCCACTGCCTCAAGCCAACCACCACCGGAAACACCGAGCGCCCTTTCTCGGTCAGCACATATTCCTTGAAGGCGCTGCCATCCGAAGCCGGTTGCATCACCAGCAACCCACTTTCCACCAATAGCTTGAGCCGCGAGGCAAGGATGTTCTTCGCCAGGCCCAGGTTCTTCTGAAACTCGCTAAAGCGCCGCAGGCCGTCGAAGGCATCACGCAAGATCATCAACGCCCAGCGGTCACCCAGCACTTCCAGGGCCCGGGCGACGGGGCACTGCGCATTGTTTTCATCGAGCATGGGATAGACCTGTCTTGAGTATCTGGTTGCATATTAAAACCACATTTGTTAAATAGCCAGCGCGTGGTTTCAAATCGAAACCAGAGTCGAGAGGTCAGCCCGATGACGCCCACACAGACACGCTGGATAACCCTGCTGCTGGCCACGACCAGCGCAATGGCCGTGGCGACGGTCTATTTTGCCCAGCCTTTGCTCGAATCGATGGCCGCCGAGCTGGGCGTGGCGCAGCAGCAGATTGGCTGGGTAGTGGGCGCGACTCAGGCGGGCTACGCCTTGGGCTTGTTGTTGATCGTGCCGCTGGGTGACCTGCTGGACCGCAAACGCTTGCTGCTTGGCCAGTTGCTGTTCTCGGCGCTGGCGCTGGGTGGCGTCGCCCTGGCGCCGAACTGGGCGGTACTGCTGCTGGCGCTGGCAGTCGCGGGCTTGATGGCCGTCATGGTGCAGGTCATGGTGGCGCATGCCGCGAGCCTGGCCTCACCTGGCCAGCAAGGGCGGGCAGTGGGCACTGTCACCAGCGGCGTGGTGCTGGGCATTTTGCTCGCACGCCTGGTTTCGGGTGGGCTGGCCGATCTGGCGGGCTGGCGCAGCGTTTACTGGGTAGCCGCAGGTATGTTGATACTGCTGGCACTGGTGATGTGGCGTAGCTTGCCCACGGTGGCTTCAGCCAAGTACCGCTCCAGCTACCGGGCGCTGATCGTGGCCCAGTTCCGCCTGTACCGGCACGACAGGTTGCTGCGCCAGCGCGGTGTGTTCGGTGTATTGATCTTCGCCGCGTTCAGCGTGCTTTGGAGTGCGATGGTCATGCCCCTCAGCGCTGCACCGCTGTCGCTGAGCCACACCGAGATCGGCCTGTTCGGCCTGGCGGGTGTTGCAGGCACATTGGCCGCGTCGCGCACCGGCCGCCTGGCCGACCAAGGGATGGGGGAGCGCACCACCGGGCTGGCGCTGGTGTTGCTGACGCTGTCATGGCTGCCCACAGCCTTTGTCGGGCAATCGCTGACGGCCTTTGTGCTAGGTGTGCTGATGCTGGACTTTGCCGTGCAGGCGGTGCATGTCACCAACCAGAGCCTCTTGCTGGGCGGGCGTGGCGAGATGGCCAGCCGCTTGATTGGTGCCTACATGTGTTGCTATTCGCTGGGTAGCGGTGTGGGGGCGGTGCTGGCGAGCTGGGTATATGCCCATTGGGGATGGGCTGCGGTGTGCGGCCTGGGCATGGCCATCAGCGCGGCTGCTCTGGGTTACTGGCTATTGCAGCAAAAAAACCGGGCGGCCGAAGCCGCCCTGCAGTGTTCTGGTCAGAACTTGTAGCCAAGGCCGACCATGTACACCCATGGGTCGACTTCGACGTCGACCTTGGTTTTGCTATAGCCCAGCGCGGTTGGGCCGTTGACGCTGGCCTTGGTGTCGATGTCGACGTACCAGACCGAGGCGTTGACCAGCAGGTTGTCAGTGATCATGTAGTCCATGCCCAACTGGCCGGCAATGCCGATCGAGTCCTGCAGCTTCAGGTTGCTGAAGCCCTGCTGCTTGCGGGTGCTGCTGAGGTCTTCATCAAAGAACAGGGTGTAGTTGATGCCCACACCGGCATACGGCTGGAACCTGGAATTCGGCTCCATCGGGTAGTACTGCAGCGACAGGGTCGGTGGCAGTTGCTTGATGTCGGCCAGCTTGCCGTCCAGGCCGCCACCCAGGCCTTTTACGCCGACGGTGTGCTTGAACGGTGTGGCGGCCAGCAGTTCCAGGCCGATGTGGTCGGTGAGCATGTAGGCGAACGTCAGGCCCAACTGGGTATCGCTGTCCAGGGTCGCCTTGGTGCCCGAAACCTTGTTGCCATCAAATTTCAGGTCGCCGCTGCTCTCGTTCGGCGCCGTGGTGATGGCGCCGGCGCGGACGATGACATCACCCGCCTGGTGGGCGTGGGCAACAGGGGCGGCGAGCGCCAGGGCCGCGAATGCGGCACCGAGCAAGGACTTGTTCATGGAAGCTCCCAAAGGACGTGAGTAATCGAGTAGTCCAATGGTACGGATGCGTCTAAACAGAAAGTTTGACCCAGCTCAAAGAAGCGTGTTCACGAATTGGTAACAGTTCTCACTTTAGTTCATAAGCGTATATTTTCTCGGCTTCCATCTGGTAGCCGGCATCGGCCAGTTCGCTGCTGGAGGCTCTAACCTGCATCTTTCCCTCGATCCAGTAGGGCTGGTAGAGGTCTTCGACGCGCACGCCCATTTCGCTGAAGATGTGCACGATCTGGTTCGACGGTGGTGGCGGTACGTGGATGCAGGCGCCGTAATAGGGGACCAGCAGGAACTCGGTGGTGCGGCCTTCTTCGCTGACTTCCAGCGGCACGATATAGCCGGGCAGCTTGATCTGCTGGCCGTCAAGGCTTTTCACCACTGGCGCGTCGGGGGCTTGCTGGCGTGCTGCCGGGGCGGACTCGGCAGACAAGGCATTGCTGAGTTGCGACAGGTCGTGCAGCGGGGCGAGTTGCGGCGGGATGACCGGGGCGCCTTCGGGGATGAGGGCGGGCCAGTCCAGCTCCTTGGGTTCGGCGGCCCAGGCAGGTATTGCCAGCGAGAGCAGCATGATCAACAGGATTTGTGTTGTCTGCGCTGGCCTCTTCGCGGCGGTTCGACGCCTCGATGGACCCGCTCCTACAAAGGGAACGCAATCCAATGTAGGAGCGGGCTTACCGAGGCGTCGAACCGCCGCGAAGAAGCGCATGAGGTACTGGATCATTACTGGCTCTCAGAGGTGGATCGACAAACCATCGGCCAACGACTGCCGATAGGCCCGCCACGCCGGCACGCTGCCCATCAGCAAGGCTGCGCCAAGAATGATAGCCAGCAAGGTCCACTCATGGGCGCTCGGCATTGCCAGCGGCAAGTACAAACCATAGTTGGCCTGCACATACCCCTGCGCCAGGGCAATCCCCGCATACAGCAGGCCCAACCCGGCGACAATGCCGACCGCCGCCAGCGACAGCGCCTCCAGCACCAGCAGCCCGGCAATATGCCACGGCCTGGCCCCGACCGAGCGCAGAATGGCCATCTCCCGGCGGCGCTCGTTGAGGCTGGTGAGAATCGCCGTGAGCATGCCGATCAGGCCGGTCAGCACCACAAACAACGAGACCACGAACAATGCCTGTTCGGCAGTGCCCATCAGGCTCCACAGCTCTTGCAGAGCCACCCCGGGCAAAATCGCCAGCAACGGCTCGCTGCGGTACTCGTTGATCTCCCGTTGCAGGCTGAACGTGGCGATTTTGTTGTTCAGGCCCAGCATGAACGCGGTGATGGCGGCGGGTTGCAGGTCCATCGTACGCGCCTGGCCGGCGCTGATACGCCCGGCGCCACGGGCCGGTACGCCGTTGTGCCAGTCGATGTGAATCGCCTCCATGCCGCCCAGGCTGATGTGCAAGGTGCGGTCGACCGGGGTGCCGGTGCGCTTGAGCACACCAACCACGGTAAACGGCTTGTCGTCATGCTTGACCAGGCTGATGGCGGCTACACCATGGGCCAGCACCAGCTGGTCACCGAGCTTGTAGTGCAGTGCCTCGGCGACTTCGGCGCCGAGCACCACTTCGAACGGGTCGCTGGCAAACTCACGGCCCTGGCTCAGTGCCAGATGCTGGCGGCGACCGTACTGGTAATGGCTGAAATACTCCGTGGTGGTACCCATCACCCGATAACCGCGGTGCGAATCGCCCAGCGAGATCGGTATGGCCCATTTTACCCGTGGGTCTTTGGCGTACTGCTCATAGCTGTCCCAGCGAATGTTGTTGGTGGCGTTGCCGATGCGGAACACCGAGTACAGCAGCAGGTTCACCGAGCCAGAGCGGGCACCGACGATCAGGTCGGTGCCGCTGATGGTGCTGGCGAAGCTGGCGCGAGCTTCGGTACGCACCCGTTCCACGGCCAGCAGCAGGCAAACCGACAGGGCAATGGCAAAAGCCGTGAGGAACGCGGTGAAACGGCGGTTGGCCAGGCTGGCCAGGGCAAGACGGAGCAGGTACATCAGGCCTCCCGGGGCTTGGCGGCGCGGTTGAGTTCGGCCAGCGACAGGTGGCGGTCGAACAGGGGGGCCAGGCTCTGGTCGTGGCTGACGAACAGCAGGCTGGCACCGGCGGCGCGGCACTCGTCGAACAGCAGGCGGATGAATGCTTCGCGGGTGTCGGCGTCCAGTGCCGAGGTCGGTTCGTCGGCAATCACCAGTTCAGGCTGGCCGATCAGTGCACGGGCGGCGGCAACCCGCTGCTGCTGGCCGATCGACAGGCTGTCGGCGCGGCGCGCGAGCAGGGCCGGGTCGTCCAGGCCCAGGTGGGCCAGCAGCGTGCTGGCGGCCTGGTCGACACTGCCATGGCGCTGCTCGGCGCGCGCCTTGCGGCTGCGCGAGAAGCGGCAGGGCAGCTCGACGTTCTCACGTACCGACAGGAACGGCAGCAGGTTGAACTGCTGGAAGATGTAGCCGGTGTGATCGACCCGGAAGCGGTCGCGGGCGCCTTGGCCAAGGCTGCCAAGGTCCTGGCCGAGCAAATGGATGCGGCCCTGGCCCGGAACGGTGACGCCACCCAGCAAACCCAGCAGCGTGGTCTTGCCACTGCCGCTGGGGCCTTTCAGGAACAACGCTTCGCCGGCTTCCAGGCGCAATGCCGGAATATCCAGCAACGGCGCCTGGTTGGGCCAGGCGAACACCAGGTCCTGCAGTTCAATCAGCGCCTGGCTCATCTCAGAATGCGACCACAGCCTTGGCGGGCGAGGTTTCGACGCCTTTCTGGCCGTTCGGGCCGATCAGTTGCACGTTGATCTTCTGCGTGGCCGGGAAGGCTTTGTAAAGCGGGGCAAGGTCGATCTGGGCGAGTTTGCCCGGGGTGGCGCAGTTCAACTGGTAATGGGCGTTGATGTCGCTGTGCGCGTGGCCTTTCTCGTGCTCGTCACCGTCGTCGTCTGCCTTGGCTGCGTCACCGAACAGCGGGCTTTCCAGCGCTTGCTGGTCTTCCTTGCAACCTGCAGCCGAGGCAAGGCCGAACAGCTTCAGCGGTTGTTCGAGCTGCTGGCGCACAGCGGCAACCTTGGCCTTGTCGGCCTCGCTGCTGGCGGCGTGCTCGAAACCGACCAGGTTCATCGCCGGGCTGTCCATCTCCAGCTCCAGGGTGTTGCCGTCGAGCACGACATTGAGCTTGGCCACGCCATGCTCGTGGGCGCCGAGGGTGCCATGGGCGTGGTCGTGATCATGGTCATCGTGGGCATGGGCCACGGCCAGTGGCAGCAAGGCGAAGGGCAGGGCGAGCAGCAGGCGACGCATGGACGACTCCGGGGCGGGCTGAATAATCTGGTTATGTTATAACAACTTTTCTGCGCGCCGCCAGCCTGTGTGGTGCAGGTTTCATCTTGCGGTAGGATGGGGCATTGACCTGGGTTCAAGGAATGCATCGTGAGAATTCGTGGGCAGATTGGTGATTGGCCGGTGGACCTGACCATCGAGTTGGCGCCTGAAGAATGGGCGCAGCTGGGGCGGCAGATCGAGGTGCCGGTGGCGGCGCATGCAGTGGCGGCAGCCCCGGTGGCAGCGCCACGGCAGGATGACGGGCAATGGGCGGCGTCGCGCGAGGTGTTGCGCCTGGCCGGGCAGATGAGCGGGCCGGAATTGCTCGACCGGCTGGAAGGGCTGGCCGGGAGTACGGCGGCGGGCAAGCGGCTGCTGGTGCGTTTGCGCCACAGCAGTGAGGTGAAGGTGGAAAGTGGCGTAGATGCGCCGGTTTATCACTGGGTGGGGTGAAGGTTTCAGAATTTTGGGGCTGCTTTGCAGCCCATCCGACCGGTCCGGCGCCCCGGCAAGGCCGCTCCTACAGAAAAACGCGAAAGCCTGATTGCTCGCGGTCCCCTGTAGGAGCGGCCTTGCCGGGGCGCCGGACCGGTCGGATGGGCCGCAAAGCGGCCCCAAAATGCTCAGAACATCGCCGCCGACAGCTTGCGACGATAAACCCCGACCAGCGGGTGGTCACCACCCAGCAACTCGAAGACCTGCAGCATCGCCTTCTGCGGCAGCCCGTTTTCATAGCCACGGTTACGCTGGAACAGCTTCAGCAACCCTTCCAGCGCCGCTTCATACTGCTGGCGCGCCAGTTGCTGAATACTCAGCTGGTAAGCCGCTTCATCGTCCTGCGGGTTTTGCGCCAGGCGGCTTTTCAGGTCGGCCACTTCCGGCAGGCTGGCAGCCTGGCGCAGGAACGTCAGCTGGGCCTTGGCACCCGCCAGCGCGGCCTTGTGTTCGTCCGTCTTGACTGCATCCAGCACCACCTCGGCTTCCCCCAGTTCACCGCGCTCGGCCAGGCAACGGGCGTACAGAATCAGCGCCTCGGCATTGCTGTTGTCCTCACCCAGCAGCGCCTGCAACAGCGCTTCGGTCTCGGCAAAACGGCTTTCGGCAAACAGCGCCTTGGCCTGCTCCAGCGGCGAAGCGACAGGGGCGGCAGGCATTTGCACGTGCGGCTCGAGCATGGCGCGGATCGCCGATTCCGGCTGTGCACCGGCAAAACCGTCCACCGGCTGGCCGTCCTTGAACAGCACCACGGTCGGCAGGCTGCGGATGCCGAACTGGGCAACCACCTGCTGTTCCACGTCGCAGTTGATCTTGGCCAGCAGCAGTTCGCCCTGGTAACCCTCGGCGATCTTCGCCAGCAACGGCATCAGTGCTTTGCACGGCGCGCACCACTCGGCCCAGAAGTCCACCAGCACCGGCTTGTGGAAGGAGTTCTCGATCACCAGCTGCTGGAAGGTGGCATCGGTGGCGTCGAAAATGTAAGGCGTGTCTTGGCTCATTGCGACTCTCGCAAACTCGTGAATAACACCACTATAAGGTGTCGCGGCTGGCGTGGTACAGGCTGACCCGGCGGAATTCGTGTGGCTCGGCCAGGTCTGGCAGGGTCAGTGCTTCGAGCACGCCAAGTTGCTGGTAGAGCGGGTGGCTGAAGTCGCGTACCCGCGAATCGGCCACCAGTGCCTGGCGACCACGGCCGAGGAAGGCATCCAGCAGTGGCAAGTTGGCGCGGTCGTACAGCACATCGGCCACCAGGATCAGGTCGAAGCGGTCGTCTTCGGCGAAGAAATCGCTGCTGTAGCTCAGCTCCACCCCATTGAGCGCGGCATTCTCGCGGCAGGCAGCGAGGGCCAGCGGGTCGAGGTCGCAGGCCACTACCTCAAGGGCGCCCGCGCGCGCTGCAGCAATGCCGGCGATGCCGGAGCCGGCGCCAAAGTCCAGTACGCGTTTGCCGAGCACCCATTCTGGGTGCTCGGCCAGGTAGCGGGCCATGGCCAGGCCGCTGGCCCAGCAGAAGCTCCAGTAGGGTGGTTCTTCAAGAATGCGCCGGGTTTCTTCACTGCTGAAGGCGCGGTCCATGTTCTGCTCGTCGATCAGCCACAGCTTCAGGTCGCAGCCGGGCAGCTCGCTGACGGTCAGTCGCGCTTCGCCGATCAGGCCGCTGAGGGCCCGTTGCAGGGCGTCTGGCAACACTTACGGCGCCTTCTCGAAACGCAGCGGGCCGGTGGCCTGGGTCTGGGCCTGGGTAATGCGCACCGGCGGCAGGTGCATGATCAGCTGGCCGGAGCTGCTGGCGCGGCCACGCAGTTCGACCCGCGCCCCGGCCGGGAAGGCCTCGGGGTTGAAGCGCAGGTGGTAGGGCAGGGCCTGGCCGGTACCGGTCAGGTTGCTGCTGGCCAACAGCCGTTGCGGGCGGTCACGTTCGTCGATGACCAGCAAGGCCAGCTCTACGTCGGCACCGGCCGGGATCTCGAGCAAGGTGCCGCTGAGTTCGCGCTGGTAGGCCGGCAGCGGGCCGAGTACTTCGGCCGGCTTGGCCGAGCGGGCCGGCGCGGGTGCCGGGGGGGTATCGGTCTTCGGCCTGTCGCTGCCGCAGGCGGCGAGCAGGGCGGCGCAGCACAGCACGACGAGCGCTCGGTAGTGCATGGAGTAGTCCTTCACGGGCAGATTTCCCATGGATGTTAACCCCTTTGGCTTGTCTTGCCAGTGCAATGCGCTACCATGGCCCTCCCTTTTTTTGTTGCCTGCCACCATGCACTGTCCCTTTTGCGGTGCCAACGACACCAAGGTCATCGACTCTCGCCTCGTCGCCGAAGGCGAGCAGGTGCGCCGCCGCCGCGAATGCGTGGCCTGTGGCGAGCGCTTCACCACCTTCGAAACCGCCGAGCTGGTGCTGCCCCGGCTGATCAAGCAGGACGGCACGCGCCAGCCTTTCGATGAAGACAAACTGCGTGCCGGCATGCAGCGGGCGCTGGAAAAACGCCCGGTCAGCGTCGAGCGCCTGGAAGCGGCGCTGGCGCACATCAAGAGCCGCCTGCGTGCCACCGGCGAGCGCGAGGTCAAATCGCTGGTGGTGGGTGAAATGGTCATGGCCGAGTTGCGCAAGCTCGATGAAGTGGCCTATATCCGCTTTGCCTCGGTGTATCGGCGCTTCCAGGACCTCGACGAGTTCCGCGAAGAAATCGATCGCCTGGCCCGTGAGCCGGCTAAAGAGTGAACATGCCCAGCCAAGCCGCCATCCTTGACGCCCACTACATGGCCCGCGCGCTGGAGCTGGCGCGCAAGGGCCTGTACACCACCCACCCGAACCCGCGCGTAGGCTGTGTGATCGTGCGCGATGGCGAAGTGGTCGGCGAAGGCTGGCACGTGCGCGCCGGCGAGCCGCATGCCGAGGTGCATGCCCTGCGCCAGGCCGGTGAGCGTGCCCGCGGCGCCTGCGCCTATGTCACCCTGGAGCCGTGCAGCCACCATGGCCGCACGCCGCCGTGTGCCGAGGCGCTGGTCAATGCCGGTGTGGCGCGGGTGGTGGCAGCCATGCAGGACCCCAACCCGCAAGTGGCAGGGCAGGGCCTGCGGCGCCTGGCCGAGGCCGGTATCGAGGTGGCCAGCGGTGTACTCGAAGCCGAGGCCCGTGCCCTCAACCCGGGCTTCCTCAAGCGCATGGAGCACGGCTTGCCGTTCGTCCGCGCCAAGCTGGCCATGAGCCTGGACGGCCGCACCGCCATGGCCAGTGGTGAAAGCCAGTGGATCACTGGCCCGGCTGCCCGCTCGGCAGTGCAGCGCCTGCGCGCCCGCTCCAGCGTGGTGCTGACCAGCGCCGCCAGCGTGCTGGCCGACAACGCACGCATGACCGTGCGTGGCACCGAACTGGGCCTGGATGCCGAAACCACCGCCCTGGCACTCAGCCGCACCCCGCTGCGTGTGCTGGTCGATGGCCGCCTGCGCCTGCCACTGGCTGCGCCATTCTTCCAGGCCGGCCCGGCATTGGTGGTGACCGCTGTCGCAGATGACCCGCGCTATGCCGCTGCCGGCCACGAACTGCTCAGCCTGCCGGGCGACAATGGCCAGGTTGACCTGGCGGCGCTGCTGCAGGCCCTGGCCGCCCGTGGCGTCAACGAAATCTTGCTGGAAGCCGGTGCCGGCCTGGTTGGGGCCTTTGCTCGCCAAGGCCTGGTCGACGAGTACCAGCTGTTCGTCGCCGGTACCTTCCTCGGCTCCCAGGCCCGCCCGCTGCTGGACTGGCCACTGGAAAAAATGAGCCAGGCCCCGCGGCTGAAAATTACCGAAATACGTGCAGTGGGCGATGACTGGCGGGTCACGGCCATCCCCCTGCCGGTGCCCGGCGTATAATGCCGGGCTTGCCCTGCGCAAACCGTTTTTGAGGAAGACCCCATGTTCACCGGCATCATCGAATCCATCGGCACCATCCGCAGCCTCACCCCCAAGGGTGGCGACGTGCGCGTCTACGTCGAAACCGGCAAGCTCGACCTGGCTGACGTCAAGCTTGGCGACAGCATCGCCGTCAACGGCGTGTGCCTGACCGCCGTGGAACTGCCGGGTAACGGCTTCTGGGCCGACGTCAGCGTCGAAACCCTCAAGCGTACCGCGTTCGTCGACCTCAAGAGCGGCAGCAAGGTCAACCTGGAAAAGGCCCTGACCCCCACCACCCGCCTGGGCGGGCACCTGGTCAGTGGCCATGTCGACGGGGTAGGCGAAATCATTTCGCGCAGCGATAACGCCCGCGCCATCCAGTTCCGGGTGCGCGCACCCAAGGAGCTGGCCAAGTACATCGCCCACAAGGGTTCGATCACCGTCGACGGCACCAGCCTGACGGTCAATGAGGTCAATGGCGCCGAGTTCGAGCTGACCATTGTCCCGCACACCCTGTCCGAAACCATCATGGCCGACTACCGCGCAGGGCGTCGGGTAAACCTTGAGGTCGACCTGCTGGCCCGTTACCTGGAGCGCTTGCTGCTGGGTGACAAGGCCGCCGAACCGAGCAAGGGCAGTGGCATTACCGAAAGCTTCCTGGCCGCCAACGGCTTCTTGAAATCCTGATTGAGAAGGGGGTGCCGCGTGGCGCTCAACAGCATCGAAGAACTGGTCGAAGACATCCGCCAGGGCAAAATGGTCATCCTCATGGATGACGAAGACCGCGAGAACGAAGGCGACATCATCATGGCAGCCGAATGCTGCCTACCCGAGCACATCAACTTCATGGCCAAGCACGCCCGTGGCCTGATCTGCATGCCGATGACCCGCGAGCGTTGCGAAACGCTGAAGCTGCCACTGATGGCGCCGCGCAACGGCTCGGGCTTCGGCACCAAGTTCACCGTGTCGATCGAAGCCGCCGAA
Organism: Pseudomonas sp. NPDC089407; assembly: GCF_044900445.1. Lineage (NCBI taxonomy): Bacteria > Pseudomonadati > Pseudomonadota > Gammaproteobacteria > Pseudomonadales > Pseudomonadaceae > Pseudomonas > Pseudomonas sp. NPDC089407. The sequence continues at coordinate 21,064 of NZ_JBJDNB010000038.1, read as the reverse complement.
GGCGTTACCACCGGCATCTCCGCCGCCGACCGCGCCCGTACCGTGCAGGCTGCCGCTGCCAAGGATGCCAAGGCCGAAGACATCGTCAGCCCTGGCCACATTTTCCCGCTGATGGCCCAGCCTGGCGGTACCTTGGCACGCGCCGGCCACACCGAAGCTGCCTGCGACCTGGCGCGCATGGCCGGTTTCGAGCCAAGCGGCGTGATCTGCGAAGTGATGAACGACGACGGCACGATGTCGCGCCGCGCCGAGCTGGAAGTGTTCGCCGCCGAACACGGCTTGAAGATCGGCACCATTGCCGACCTGATCCACTACCGCATGATCCACGAGCGCACTGTGCAGCGTGTGTCCGAGCAACCGGTAGAGAGCGAGCTGGGTGAGTTCAACCTGGTCACCTACCGCGATGCGGTGGAAGGCGACGTGCACTTGGCCCTGACCCTGGGCAAGATCTGCGCCGAAGAGCCGACCTTGGTGCGTGTACACAACATGGACCCACTGCGCGACCTGCTGCTGGTCAAGCAACCGGGCCGCTGGAGCCTGCGCGCGGCTATGGCTGCGGTGGCCGAGGCTGGCAGCGGCGTGGTGCTGCTGCTGGGCCACCCGCTGGACGGCGACGTGCTGCTGGCACACATCCGCGAAAGCGCGGGCGATGCGCCGACCAAGGCACCGACCACCTACAGCACCGTTGGCGCCGGTTCGCAGATCCTGCGCGACCTCGGTGTGCGCAAGATGCGCCTGATGAGCTCGCCGATGAAGTTCAACGCGATATCCGGATTCGATCTGGAAGTTGTAGAATACGTGCCCTCCGAGTGACTTGAGGCGGCAATGACGCCCTCTGCTCGAGTCCAGACCCCTGTCGAGGCCGCTTGTATGCGGCCTCGCTCTTGAAGATGAGAATATCGGAATGACCCTGAAGACCATCGAAGGTACCTTCATCGCCCCCAAAGGTCGCTATGCTTTGGTGGTTGGCCGCTTCAACAGCTTCGTTGTCGAAAGCCTGGTAAGCGGTGCCGTTGATACCCTGGTTCGCCACGGTGTCAGCGAAAGCGACATCACCATCATCCGTGCCCCGGGTGCGTTCGAGATCCCGCTGGTAGCACAGAAGGTCGCCCAGCAAGGCGCCTACGACGCGATCATCGCCCTGGGCGCCGTGATCCGTGGTGGTACCCCGCATTTTGAATACGTGGCAGGCGAATGCACCAAGGGCCTGGCCCAGGTGTCCATGGAGTTCGGTGTTCCGGTGGCCTTCGGCGTACTGACCGTCGATTCCATCGAGCAAGCCATCGAGCGTTCCGGCACCAAGGCTGGCAACAAAGGCGGTGAAGCTGCCCTGTCCGCTCTGGAAATGGTCAGCCTGCTGGCGCAGTTGGAGGCCAAGTGATTAGCGACGAAAGCGATCGTTTCAACCCGCGCGATCCAAAACCTGCGGATGCCGGCAAGCCCTCGAAGAGCGCCAAGCGCCGCGAAGCCCGCAAGCTCGCGACCCAGGCCCTCTACCAGTGGCACATGGCCCAGCATTCGCTGAACGAGATCGAAGCGCAGTTCCGGGTCGATAACGATTTCACCGATGTCGACGGTGCCTATTTCCGCGAGATCCTGCATGGGGTCCCGGCAATCAAGGGCGAAATCGACAAGGCGCTGGTGCCGTGCATGACCATCGCGCTGGACGAGCTCGACCCGGTCGAGCTGGCCGTGCTGCGCCTTTCCACCTGGGAACTGATCAAGCGCGTTGACGTGCCGTACCGCGTCGTGATCAACGAAGGTGTGGAGCTGGCCAAGGTCTTCGGTGCCACCGACGGCCACAAGTTCGTCAACGGCGTGCTGGACAAGCTTGCCCCGGCCCTGCGTGAAGCAGAAGTCAGGGCGAACAAGCGCTGATCCTGGCGCTGCCTGGCCATGGGTGAGTTCGAGCTGATCAACCATTACTTCGCCGCCGCGCCCTGTGCGCAGGGCGGCGAGGGCGTGGCCCTGGGCATCGGCGACGACTGTGCCCTGCTGGATCTCCCACCCGGGGAGCAACTGGCTGTGTCGACCGACACGCTGGTCGCCGGGGTGCACTTTCCTGCTGTTTGCGACCCGTTGCTGCTGGGCCAGCGTTCGTTGGCCGTGGCGGCCAGTGACCTGGCCGCCATGGGCGCGACTGCCATCGGCTTTACCCTCGCCCTGACCCTGCCTGACGTTGGCCCGGACTGGCTGGCGGCCTACGCCGACGGCCTCAGCCGCATGGCCCACCGTTGCCGCATGAGCCTGATTGGCGGGGATACTACCCGTGGTCCACTGAGCATCACTGTGACCGTGTTCGGCCGCGTGCCGGCAGGCCAGGCGTTGCGTCGCAGCGGCGCACGGCCGGGCGACCTGCTGTGTGTTGGCGGTTCGCTGGGCAAGGCCGCCGGTGCCTTGCCGCTGGTGCTGGGTGAGCGCGAGGCGCCTGCCGAGCTGGCCGAGCCATTGCTGGCCCATTACTGGTCGCCGATGCCACAGCTCACCCTCGGCGCGTGGCTGCGAGGCAAAGCCACGGCGGCGCTGGACATCTCCGATGGCCTGCTCGCGGATTGTGGGCATATCGCCAAGGCGTCTGGCGTGGCGCTGGAGGTGAACCTGGCGCAGGTACCAGTGTCTCCAACTCTAGAGGCGTTCCTCGGCCGCGAAGCGGCGCTGCAGGCAGCACTCACCGGTGGCGACGATTACGTGCTGGCGTTCACGTTGCCGCCCGAAGCAGTGGCGCCCTTGGCTGATCTCGGTTTCATCGAGGTACATATCGTTGGCCGTGTGCTCGAAGGGCAGGGCGTGACGCTGCGCGACGCACAAGGCCAGGACATAACCCCCGTGCAGCGGGGCTATCAACACTTTAGGGAGACACCGTGACCGATCACCCCAACCAGGTGCCTGCGGAGTTTGTTCCGCCTTCGGTCTGGCGCAACCCGTGGCACTTCATCGCGTTCGGCTTCGGCTCTGGTACCTTGCCCAAGGCGCCGGGTACCTGGGGCTCACTGGTGGCCATACCGTTCATTCCGCTGTGGCAGATGCTGCCCGACTGGGGCTACTGGGTGCTGCTCGGCGTAAGCATGCTGTTCGGCTTCTGGCTGTGCGGCAAAGTCGCCAATGACTTGCGCGTGCACGACCATGAAGGCATTGTCTGGGACGAGATTGTCGGCATGTGGATCACCCTCTGGCTGGTGCCGGAAGGCTGGCAATGGTTGCTGGCAGGGTTCCTGATGTTCCGCTTCTTCGACATCCTCAAACCGTGGCCGATCCGCTGGATCGACCGCCATGTGCACGGGGGCGTCGGCATCATGCTCGACGATATCCTGGCCGGCGTGTTCGCCTGGCTGGGCATGCAGGTTCTGGTGTGGGCGGTTGCCTGAAACAGGGAGCGCGAGAATGGCCATAAGGACTGGGCTGCTGGCAATGCTGCTGAGTATTGCGCCGTGGGTGACGGCTGCCGAAGGCGTGCCGAAGCAGGTCCACCTGGTCAGCGAGGAATGGCTCGACTACACCAACGCCGACGGTACCGGGGTAGCCTGGGACGTGCTGCGCAAGGTGTTCGAGCCGGCCGGGGTCAAGGTGGTTACCCAAAGCGCGCCCTACAGCCGAGCGATCGGGTTGGTGAAGCGTGGCGAGGCGGATGCCTGGGTGGGCTCGTACAAGGACGAGAACGACGGCAACCTGTACCCGCGCTGGCACTTCGACATGGACCATATCTACGCCCTGGGGCTGGCCAGCAAGCCTGCGCCTACGCCGCAGAATGTTGGCAAGTACCGCCTGGCCTGGGTGCGTGGGTACGATTACGGCAGCTACCTGCCCGATGTGCATGAATTTCGTGAAATCCAGCGCCGCGAAGGCATTCTGCCAATGCTCGAGCATGACCGTGTGGACTTCTATATCGATGCCCAGACCGAAGTCGATTATGTCCTGGGCCAGTCATCGCAGCCCGAGCGCTTCCGCCGTACCCATGTCGCCGAACTGCCGCTGTACCTGGCTTTTGCTCGCAGCGACCAGGCCAAGGCCCTGCGCGACCTGTTCGACAAGCGCATGGCCGAGTTGGTGCGCAGCGGCGAGCTGAAGCCGATTTTCGAGCACTGGCGGCAGCCGTATCCGTTCAGCGCGGACAGCAAACCGCACTGAAGCCGGGGGCGCTTTGCGCCCCATCGCCGGCAAGCCAGCTCCCACAGGTCATGCACAGGCCACAAGCCTTGTGATGAACCTGTGGGAGCTGGCTTGCCGGCGATAGGGCCGGACCTGCTTAGCCTAAGCATCGAACTTTTCGATCTTACCCCACGGTATACAGCCGGCCCACATTGCCCAACCTGCTGATACAATCGGCTCACGAGAAATTTCCTACTTATGCCAGGAGCACAACGTGCCCGTCGTCTTTGTTGCCGCCTCTAAACTCCCGACTCCCTTCGCGACCTTCACCATGCATGGCTTTCTCGACGAAGCCACAGGCCGTGAGCACGTGGTGCTCAGCCTGGGTGATATCGCGGATGGCCAGCCGGTATTGGGGCGCCTGCACTCCGAGTGCCTGACCGGCGATGCCCTGTTCAGCCAGCGCTGTGACTGCGGCTCGCAGCTGGAGGCCGCGCTACAGGCCATTGCCCGCGAAGGCCGTGGCGTGCTGCTGTACCTGCGTCAGGAAGGCCGTGGCATCGGCCTGCTGAACAAGATCCGCGCCTACGAGCTGCAGGATGGCGGCGCCGATACCGTCGAAGCCAACGAGCGCCTGGGCTTTGCTGCCGACCAGCGTGACTACGCCATGTGCCTGCCGATGCTCGAGCACCTGGGGGTGAAGTCGCTGCGCCTGATGACCAACAACCCGCGCAAGGTAAAAGCCCTGACCGACATGAACATTGTCGTCGCCGAGCGTGTGCCGCTGCACACCGGGCACAACCCGCACAACCGCTATTACTTGGCGACCAAGGCCGGCAAGCTGGGCCACATGCTGGGCAACGAACATCAGGGCGAGGCGCCCCAGGCGTGACCCGCAGCGAGGTCAAGCGGCGCCTGGCACTGGCCTGGTGGCAGTACCTGGCGATGGGCCTGGTACCGCTGCCGGTCATGGCCTGGGCCTTTGGTGGGGGTGATGCACTGATCCCGGTGCTGGCCATGCCGTTGTTCATTGCCGGCGCGGCCACCATGTTCCTCAGCCTGCCGCGCTTCGGTGCCTACAAGCGTGCACTCATTGCGACCTCCAAAGTGCTTGGCACTGGTGAAGAGCCCGCGGCCTGGATCGAGCTGGCGCGGGTGCGGCGCCTGGCCATGCTCTATGCCTGCTTCCCGGCCTGGGTCGCTGCGCTGTCGGTGCTGGTCGGCCTCGAGGCGGTACCACAGATCCTGTTGGCGTTGTCCACCGTGGTAGTGCTTTACCTCTATCGCATTCCGCGCCAGCTCGGCTGATGCGCCTGCTGCCGGGCCTGCTGGCGCTGTTCGCCTGCACCGTGATGGCCGGCGAACCCTTGCGGGTTGTCAGCCTTGCCCCTTCGATGACTGAAATCATGCTCGAACTGCAGGCCGATGACCTGCTGGTGGGCGTGCTCGACGGTGGCGAACGCCCTGCGGCATTGCGCGACCTGCCCTCGGTCGGGCGTCAAGGGCAACTGGATATGGAGCGCCTGCTCAGCCTGCGCCCCGACCTGTTGCTGCTGTGGCCGGGCAGCGTGCCGCCGGCCCAGCGCGACCAGCTCAAGCGTCTTGGAATAGCCACTTTCAGCGCCGAACCCCACAACATCGACCAGTTGATCGAGCAGATCGAAGCCATTGCCGGGCGCGTCGGGCGTGCCGAGCAGGGCGGGCAGTACGCTCACGCCCTGCGTGAGCGGTTGCAGCAGCTTCGCCAGCAGTATCGGCGCGACGAGCCCTTGCAGGTGTTCTATCAGGTCTGGGATCGGCCGTTGTACACCCTCGGTGGCCGCCAGGTGGTCAGCGATGCATTGGCTGTGTGCGGTGCGCGCAACGTGTTCGCCGACCTCAGCCAGCCGGCGCCACAGGTGAATGTGGAGTCTGTATTGCTGCGTAACCCGCAGGTCATACTGGCCGGTGATCAGGCGCAACTGGCCAGCTGGAAGGCCTGGCCGCAGCTGCGTGCGGTAGCCGATAACCGCTTGCTGGTAGTGCCAGACAAGGGCCTGGAGCGCCCCAGTGGGCAGATGATCGAAGCCACTGCCCGCCTGTGTGCGTTGCTGGCAACTAAAGTGCCGGCGTCCAGGTGACGCTGAACAGCAGGGTGCGGCCTTCTTCGCGGTAAGGCTGGTAAGTGCCCTCGTAGCTGTACAGGGCGCGGCTGTAGCGGTGGTCCAGCAGGTTATCCAGCTTGGCTTCCAGCTTCACTTCATCGGTAGCCGCCCAGCTACCGCGCAACCCGAACAGGCCATACCCACCGATACGGTTGCGGTTGGCCTCATCGTCATAGCTGTTGCTGACGGCCTGCCAGCTGGCGCCCGCACTGAAACGGCCGAAATCACGGTCCAGGTCCAGGCTCAGGGTGCGCCGGGCACGGCGGGCCAGGGTGTGGCCGGTGTCGCGGTCGCGTGGGTCGATCAGTGCCAGGCCCAACTGGCTATGCCAGGCGCCCCATTGCTGGGTCAGCGCCATTTCCAGGCCATTGATGCGCGCCGAGGCGACGTTGCGGGGGATCGAGTCCTGGCCAAAGATGATCGCGTCGCGCAGGTCGGTGCGGTACAGCGAGGTTTCCAGGCGGGTGTCGGCCGACAGCTGGCTGCGCCATTGCAGCTCATAGCTTTTCGAGTGCTCCGGGTCCAGGTTCGGGTTGCTGAACTGGGGGTAATACAGGTCGTTGAAGGTGGGGGCGCGGAAACCTTCGCTGTAGGACAGCAGTACATCGTTATTCGCGTTCAACGGCACGGTCAGGCTGCCGCTCCAGGTGGTCTGGCCGCCAAACTGCTGGTTGCGGTCATGGCGCACGCCCAGTTCGGTAGAGAACTGCTCGCCCTGGTAGCGGTGCTGCATGAACACGGCGCGGTTCCAGCGGCTGTCCTCGGTGAAGTCGGTACTGCCATGGACACGGTCTTCATACCAGTCGCCGCCGATCAGCACGGTGTTGTGTTCGCTCAGGGCAAGGTCGTTCTGCCAGGTGGCCTGATCGCGGTAGGTGTTGAACACGAAGCGCTCGGCGCTGAGTTTGTCGCGCTTGTCGTCGCGGTTCTCGCTGTGGGCCAGTTCCAGGCGTGAGTGCCAGGTATCGGTCAACTGGGCGTCAAAGTAGCTGCCCACGCTGCTGACACTGACGTCAGTGTAGGGCTGCTGGCCGAAGCTCTCGAAGGTAACCGGGTCGAAGCCACCGAACGGGTTGTCGTATTCGCTGCGGCCGCGGCTGTCGAGCAGGTTCAGGCCGGCTTCGTAGCGCTCGCCGAAGGTGTGGCTCAGGCTCAGGTTGAATGACGTGTTGCGGTAGGCGTCATGGTCGCCGTCGCTGGCGAAGGACGGCCCAGTGGAATCGATACCGGCTGTTTCATCCAGGCTGGCGCCAAGGTTGAAACGGGTCGCGCCATTGCCACCCGAAAGCCCCAGGCTGCGCTGGAAGGTCTGGTTACTGCCGGCCGCCATGCGCAGGCGTGGCTGCAGGCCGGGGCCGTTGCTGCGCCGGGTGAAGATCTGGATCACCCCGCCGATGGCATCGCTGCCATACACCGCCGATCGCGAGCCGCGCAGCACTTCCACCCGTTCGATCTGGTCGACGTCGAGAAACTGCAAGCCGCTGTCGCCGGAGGTGGCGTTGGCGATACGCACGCCGTCGACCAGCACCAGGCTCTGCGCGGCTTTGGTGCCACGGATGAAGATGCCCGGCAGGCTGCCACGGCCACCGGTAGGCGCCACTTGCACGCCGGGTACGCGGCTGAGCAGGTCGGTAACGCTGCCGGGTTGCAGGCGGTCGATGTCGGCGCGGGTGAAGACCGTGTTGGCGGCGCTGGTGGCGGTGCGCGATTCGACCTGGCGGCTGGCGCTGATCAGCACGTCGGGGAGTTTGAGGGCGTCATCGCGTTCGGCGGCCAGTAGCGGCAGCGGGAGGCAGAGTAGGGTGGCAAAGGCTGGAGATTTCATGGGCAGTACCATTTTTCGAGGGCTGTGCCCTCGATCGCGACACAAGGCCGCTCCTACAGATAATGCACAGACCGGGAGAGCGGCGCGGTCTCTGTAGGAGCGGCCTTGTGTCGCGATGGGCCGCAAAGCGGCCCCGAGGATTACAAGCCGAGCTTGGCCATACGGGCTTTCACCGAAGCCTCGATCCCGGCCGCATCCAGCCCGCACTCGGCCAGCATTTGCGCCGGCTTGGCATGCTCGACATAAATATCAGGCAGCCCCAGGTGCAGCAGTGGCTTGAGCACTGCCTGGCTGGCCAGGAACTCACCCACCGCAGCACCGGCACCGCCCATGATGGCGTTCTCTTCGATGGTCACCAGCAACTCATGGCTTCCAGCCAGCTCCAGCACCAAGGCCTCATCCAGCGGCTTGACGAAGCGCATGTCGACCACCGTGGCGTTGGTCTGCTCGGCAACCTGCAGGGCCTCGGCCAACTGCACGCCGAACACCAGCAAGGCGACTTTCTCGCCCTGGCGGCGGACCACGCCCTTGCCGATCTCCAGCGGTTCAAGGTCACCGCTGATCGGTGCATTCGGGCCGGTACCACGCGGGTAGCGCACCGCCGCCGGGCCGTTGTACAAGTGGCCAGTGCTGAGCATCTTGCGCAGCTCGTTCTCGTCGCTCGGGGTCATTACCAGCATGCCCGGGATGCAGCGCAGGTACGACAGGTCGTAGCTGCCCGCGTGGGTCGGGCCGTCTTCGCCGACCAGGCCGGCGCGGTCGATGGCGAACAGCACGTCGAGGTTCTGCACCGCCACGTCGTGGATCAGCTGGTCGTAGGCACGCTGCAGGAAGGTGGAATAGATGGCCACCACCGGCTTGCTGCCCTCGCAGGCCATACCGGCTGCCAAGGTAACAGCGTGCTGCTCGGCAATCGCCACATCGAAGTAGCGCTCCGGGTAGCGCTCGCTGAAGTCGACCAGGTCGGAGCCTTCCTTCATCGCCGGGGTAATGCCCACCAGCCGGTTGTCGGCGGCGGCCATGTCGCACAGCCACTGGCCGAACACGGCGGAGTATTTCGGGCCGCTGGCTTTCTTCGGCGCGGCCGGCTTGTCGGCCGGTTCCAGCTTGGTGATGGCGTGGTAGCCGATCGGGTCGATCTCGGCCGGGGCGAAGCCCTTGCCCTTCTTGGTCACCACATGCAGGAACTGCGGGCCCTTGAGGTCACGCATGTTGCGCAGGGTGGCGATCATGGTCGGCAGGTCGTGGCCGTCGATCGGGCCGATGTAGTTCCAGCCCAGTTCCTCGAACAGCGTGCCTGGCACCAGCATGCCCTTGGCATACTCCTCGGTGCGGCGGGCGATTTCCCAGGCGCCTGGCAGGCGCGACAGCACTTTCTTGCTGCCTTCGCGCATGCTCGCGTAGGTGCGGCTGGAAAGGATCTTGGCCAGGTAGTTGGACAGGCCGCCGACATTGCGCGAAATCGACATGTCGTTGTCGTTAAGGATCACCAGCATGTCGGCGTTGACTTCCTGGGCGTGGTTCAACGCCTCGAACGCCATGCCGGCAGTCAGCGCGCCGTCACCGATCACTGCAATCGACTTGCGCGCGCTGTTTTGCAGGCGGGCGGCAATGGCCATGCCCAGCGCGGCGCTGATCGAGGTGCTGGAGTGGCCGACGCCAAAGGTGTCGTACTCGCTTTCGCTGCGGCGCGGGAAGGCGGCGATGCCGTCTTTCTGACGCAGACTGAGCATGCGGTTGCGGCGCCCGGTGAGGATCTTGTGCGGGTAGGCCTGATGGCCCACGTCCCACACCAGCCGGTCATCCGGGGTGTCGAATACGTAGTGCAGGGCGATGGTCAGCTCGATCACGCCCAGGCCGGCACCAAAATGCCCACCGGTCTGCCCAACGGTATAGAGCAGTTCCTGGCGCAACTCGTCGGCCAGGGTCTCCAGGTCGGCTTCGGCCAGCCGGCGCAGGCCGGCAGGCGTGTCAGCGCGGTCGAGCAACGGCGTGACCGGGCGTTCGCGGGGGATCTCTTGAAACGTCGTGGGCATCAGGCGAGTCGTTATAGGTGTGTGAAGACGCGGCAGTTTACCCCATTGTAGGAAATACTGCCCATTCAACCACTGTTTGCGACAGCCAGTGTAGGAGCGGGTTTACCCGCGAATACGGTGGTGCATTCACCGCCGCATTCGCGGGTAAACCCGCTCCTACACTGGGCGTGGTATCAGTGTTTAGTTACGGCGTTCGACGATGTAACGCGCCAAGGCCCGCAGCGGCTCGGCCTTCTCGCCGAACCCTTCCAGTGCGACCAGCGCCTGGTCGCGCAGTTCGTTCGCATAGGCCTTGGCCGCTTCCAGGCCCAGCAAGGCCGGATAGGTCGGTTTGTCACGCGCTATGTCGGCACCCTGGCGTTTGCCCAGGGTGGCGGTGTCGCTTTCCACATCAAGGATGTCGTCCTGCACCTGAAATGCCAGGCCGATGGCCTGTGCATAAGTTTGCAGGGCGTCCAGTTGCGGCTGTTCGGCACGGGCGCTGGCCAGGGCGCCGAGGCGCACGCTGGCTTCGATCAATGCGCCAGTCTTGTGCCGGTGCATGAATTCCAGCGCCTGCTGGTCCAGTTTCACGCCTACCGAGCCCAGGTCGATCGCCTGGCCGCCAACCATGCCGGCCGGGCCGGCCGCTTTGGCCAGGGCCTGGACCATGGCCAGGCGGATACCGTCGGCCTGCGGGCTCAAGCCCGGGTCGAGCAGGGCGCTGAAGGCCAGGCTCTGCAAGCCGTCGCCGGCGAGGATGGCGCAGGCTTCATCGAAAGCTTTGTGGGTGGTGGGCTGGCCGCGGCGCAGGTCGTCGTCGTCCATGGCCGGCAGGTCGTCATGCACCAGCGAATAGGCATGGATCAGCTCAACAGCGCAGGCCGCACCATTGGCCTGTTCGGCCGGGGCACCCAGGGCTTCGCAGGCCGCGTAGGCCAGCAGCGGGCGCACGCGCTTGCCGCCGTTCATCACGCTGTAGCGCATGGCGGCGTAAAGGCGTTCGAGCTCTTTGGTCGGGGCGATGAACAGCGGTTCGAGGGCGGCGTCGACCCGCGCCTGGCAACTGGCCTGATAGGTGCCGATCATGCTTCCGGCTCCGCGTCGAAGGGCTGAGCAGCCAGCTCACCATCGCGCTCCAGCAGGATTTGCACCTTTTGTTCGGCCTGGGCCAACGCGCCCTGGCAATCACGGGTCAGGGCGATGCCTTGCTCGAAGGCGGCCAGCGACTCTTCCAGCGACAACTCGCCGTTCTCCAGGCGCTCGACCAGTGCTTGCAGGTCTGCGAGGGATTGCTCGAAATCGAGGGAGGCTTTTTTGCGGGCCATGGCGACTGTCTCGGTGGCATTCAGAACGGCGCGACACTAGCAGAGCGGGGCGGGGGGAGCAAACTTCAGGGGCAATGAGGTTGGTTTCAATGGCCCTTTCGCGGGCTTGCCCTAATGCCAGTCAGTTAAGCAATTTGGGGCCGCGTTGCGGCCCATCGCCGGCAAGCCAGCTCCCACAGGTACGGCGCATGGCTTGAGATCAGTGCAATCGGTGTGGGAGCTGGCTTGCCTGCGATGGGCTGCGCAGCAGCCCCAGTAGCCTTAACTGACTGGCATTAGGGCTTGCCCGGTCCCACAGGTTCACCACAGGTCTGGAAGGCTGTGATGTCCCTGTGGGAGCGGGCGTGCCCGCGAATGGGCCCAATGGGGTCTATCAGGCAGGCTCGGCTTCCCGCTCGACCATCGCCTCCCGGTACTGCGCCAGCTCTTCGATGGTCAGCACCGGCAAGTTGTACTGCCGCGCATACACCGCCACCTGTTCGCCACGGGCCATGGTCCCGTCGGGGTTCATCAGTTCACACAGTACCGCCGCCGGGCGCAGGCCGGCCAGGCGCGCCAAGTCCACCGAGCCCTCGGTGTGGCCACGGCGGGTCAGCACGCCGCCATTGCGCGCGCGCAGCGGGAACACATGCCCCGGGCTGACAATATGACGCTGTTCGGCGCTGGAACGCAGTGCCGCAGCAATGGTGGTGATGCGGTCCTGGGCAGAGACCCCGGTAGTGATACCTTCCGCCGCCTCGATGGTGACAGTGAAGCCGGTGCCATGGCGGGCCTGGTTGTTCTGCACCATGGGCGCCAGTTGCAGCGCGTCGACGGTGGCTTCATCCAGGCACAGGCAGACGATGCCGCTGCAATCGCGAATCATCATGGCCATGGTCTGCAGCGAAATGTTTTCGGCGGCGGCAATGATGTCCGCTTCGTCCTCGCGGTCGTCATCGTCGAGCAAAAGTACAGGGCGCCCGGCCTTGAAGGCGGCGATGGCGGCGCAAACATTGGGAAAATGCGAGTGGTGCTGGGTGGACATGAAACGCTCCTCGTGAATGATCGATGAACGTCTCGGGGCGAACAAAATGCGCGCGCAGGGGCGCCCGAATGGCCCCTGCCTGACGCCTTCTTTCATCCGGACTATGACCGTCGGCTCTGGAGTCGCACCAGATCTGCTGACCCCCGGCATGGCCGGGGCGCTCGCGGGCTTATCTTTCGATTTACCGCCGGTGGGGACTTACACCCCGCCCTGAAGACCGCCCAAGCATACCGCACAGTGGCACCCCACTGGCAACCCGCGGTTCTACGACCTTTGGCGCAATCGTGCCGCTACACAGTGTGTTAAGGGCCGACAAGTGTGTTGCCTGGCCTGTTCGCGGGTGAACCCGCGAACAGGCCGGAACAGGCTTACCGCGACATCCCTTCAAGCACCCGTTTCAACGAGGCCGGCAACATCGGCCCATGCCCCAAACCGGCAAACCGCTCGAACCGCACCTGCAAGCCTGGCACCTTGGCCAGGTCTGCCACCAGCTCCCGCGCCGGCCGCTCTTCATCGCCTTGCACCTGCGCGCGCGGGTTCGCCGGCTCTTCACTGCCACGCATCAGAAACAACCGCGGCCGGCTGCTTCCCAGGCGCTGCTCAAGCCCCTGCGCCTCACCCACGATCGCCCCGTCATGCCACCACAGCGACGGGCTGGCCGCTGCATAGTCACTGAATGCCCCGGGCCGGGTGAACAGCGCATGCAGCACGGCCAACCCGCCATAGGAATGCCCCCATAGCGTCTGCCGCTGCAAGTCGATCGGTGCCACACCCGCCACCAGCGTGCGCATGCGCCCGGTGAGCAGGTCGAGAAATGCATCCACTCCGCCACTGGGTTGCCCGGTCAGCGGGTCCAGCTGCTCAGCCTGCCCTGGTAAGGCCGGGGTGTAGTCATACGTGCGCCCGGCGCGTTCGATGCGCTGTTCGGTCTGGTAACCCACGGCCACCAGCAACGGCGCCTGGCCGGCGGCAAGCGTGCCCAGTTGCTGGCTGTTCAGTGCGCCCAGCGCGGCGTTGCCATCGAGCATCCACAGCACCGGGTAGCCCGATGCTGGCACCGGGCGGTTCGGCTTGCCGATCCACAAGCGGTAATGACGTCGCCCATCGGCCGAGTCAAGGTCCACTTGGCTGAAACGGTAGGCCATGTCCTGACGGAGCAGCAGCGACGCGTCCATTTTCTGTTCATGGTCGGGCTGTGCCTGCGCGACAGGGGCCGAAAGGGGCTGCGCCAGGATCAGGGCCAGCGTCAGGGCCAGGGTTGTCTTGTTCATCAGGCGTCTCATCAGGACATTGCCAGGGATACCTGGCTGGAGCGCTCAGATGATAATCAGTCCTGATTGAGCGTAAAGCCCCTTAACTTTCTAAACAGTCCTGGGCCAGTGGCAGGGTCATGTGCAAGCACAGGCCCGGGTGGGCATTGCTGGCCCACAGGCGGCCACCTTGGAGTTCGATGGCGCGGCGGGCGATGGCCAGGCCCAGGCCGAAGCCTGCGCCGCTACCGGCCAGGCGCTGGTAAGGCTGGAAGATACGCTCAAGGTCGGCGTGCGGTACGCCGGGGCCCTGGTCGCTCAGGCGCAGGTGCCAGCAGCCGCCCTCCTGCCAGCCATCCAGGCTGACCCGGCCTTCGGCCGGCGAGTGGCGAATGGCATTGCGCATCAGGTTTTCCAACGCCTGGGCCAGGCTGTCGAGGTGGGCCTGCACCAGGCACTCGGTGCCCAGCGAGCAGGGCAGGCGGGTGCGCTCCCAGCCACTTTCGAAGCAGATGTCCTGGCACAAGGCCTCCCACACGGACACCAGCATCACCGGCTCGGTCGGCAAGCAGGGCTGTTCAGTGTCCATCCAGGCCAGGTCCAGCGTGTCTTCCAGCAGCTTTTGCATATCGGCGACTTCGCGGTCCAGGCGCTCGCGCAACTGCTGCGGCGGCAAGTCGCTGTCATGGGCAATGCGCAGCCGAGCCAATGGGGTGCGCAGTTCGTGGGACAGCGTGCGCAGCAGCAGGCGCTGTTGCTCCAGGCTCTGGCGCAGGCGCCCGGCCATGTGCTCGAAGGCTTGTGCCAGCTCGCCCAGCTCATCGCGGCGCTGCTGCAAGGGCAGGGCGGGGCTGTCGAGGTCATCGGCACGCAAGGCGTCGGCGCGGTCGCGCAGGCGGTTCAGCGGCACGACAAGATGGCGGTACAGCGCCAGGCCCAGCAGCAGGGCGAGCAGGGTGGGGGCAACGCCGTGGGTGATCACATGGGTCCAGGGCGTCAGGCCGGTGGGCAGCAGGTGTTCGGGCAACTGCATGACCAGGCGGCCGTTTTCCGGGTGTTGCGGGAATGCCATGCTGACGTAAGGCAGCTCGTCCTGCAGGCGTCGGCTCATCGGCCAGTCGAGTTTGCGCATGAAGGTCAGGTGGCTGGCCTCTTCGGCACTCAGCGGTGTGGTACCAAGGCTTTGCAGGTGCGGGCCGATCACCGCTACCCAGGTGTCTTCAGCGCGCCCCAGCTGCTGGCGCCATGCCTCGGCGCCCACCGCGCCGCCCTGGTTCCAGGCTTGTTCGGCCTGCTGTGCGTAACGCGCCAGGTAGTCCTGGTCGGCCTGCGACAGGAAGTAGGTGCTGCGCTCCACCGACAGGCCCCAGGTCCAGATCAGCCAGGTCAGCAGCAGGCAAAAACCGACCTGCAGAATGGCCAGTTTCCATAGCAAAGGGTGGCGTCGCATCAGGGCTGTTCCGTGTCGACCAGCATGTAACCTTGGCCGCGCACCGCCTGGATCTGCAAGTGCTGGGCAGCAATGTCGGCCAGCTTGCGGCGCAAGTTGCACACATGTACATCCAGGCCGCGGTCCAGGCGGGTGTAGGCGCGGTGCAGCACGGTCTGGTAGAGGAATGGCTTGCTCAAGGCCTCCCCGGGGTGAGCACGCAGGGTGGCCAGCAAGCGGAATTCGGATGCGGTAAGGCCGGCTGCCTGACCGTTGTGGATAACATCCTGGCGGTCATGGTCCAGCATCACCTCGCCAACGTCGGCACGCGCAGCCGGGCGACGATCGAACGCCACGCGCCGCAGCAAGGCATCAACCCGGGCGTCCAGTTCGGCCAGGCTGAACGGCTTGGGCAGATAATCGTCGGCGCCACGGGTAAAACCGCTGATGCGATCCTGCTCGGCGCCCAGCGCCGACATCAGCATCACCGGCACCGCCTGTTGGCG
The DNA here is from genome assembly GCF_044900445.1 of Pseudomonas sp. NPDC089407. Taxonomy (NCBI): domain Bacteria; kingdom Pseudomonadati; phylum Pseudomonadota; class Gammaproteobacteria; order Pseudomonadales; family Pseudomonadaceae; genus Pseudomonas; species Pseudomonas sp. NPDC089407. The sequence goes on along the minus strand of NZ_JBJDNB010000038.1, from coordinate 5,457 downwards.
GCGCAGTTCGTCGAGCAGGCTGAGGCCGTCGATGCCCGGCAGCATGATGTCCAGCAATACCAGTTCGAAGCGCGATTGCTGTATGGCGTGCAAGGCCTGAGTGCCGCTGGCACAGGCATGCACCTGAAAGCCGCGATTGAGAAAATGGCGTTCCAGGTCCTGGCGCAGGCGTGGGTCGTCTTCGGCAAGGAGAAGTGAAGTGGGCACGGCGAGCCTTGAATGAGAACTTCTATCAGTTACGGATCATCCCATTGCTGGTGGGCCGAGGGCAACGCCGCAATGTGTTAAGAAGGTTAATGATGCTGCACCCCCGTTTTCGCTCCGGTATCGTTCGCAAAAAGCAACTTGTTTCGTTTGCGAATTATTATCACTTGGGCGGAAGGTGTGTCATGAACGGTTTCAAAGGTGTGGGGCGCTCGCGAGGGGCGCGGGGCTGGTTGGTACTGGGCTTGCTGGCGCCATTTTCGTTGTCGGCACTGGCTGAAACAGTGGCCACTCAGGCGGCCGCCGAGGACGGCGCGCTCGACCTGCCGGCACTGACCATCGAGGGCAACCGGCTGTACGACATGCTGCCTTCGGAACAAACCGGTGGCTATAGCGTCGATGCGGCCACCGTGGGCACCAAGACACCGGCAGCGCTCAAGGACATCCCGCAGTCGATCACCGTCTACACCCAGGACTACGCCAAGGACCGCCAGTTCGTGCACCTGGACGACCTGGCCAAGTACACCGCCGGCCTGCGTACCCTGACCAACGACAGCGGCCGTTCGTCTATCTACGCCCGAGGCTACGAGTACAGCGAGTTCAACATCGACGGCTTGCCGGCGCCCATGCAAAGCATCTTCGGCACCGTGCCGTCGCTGGCGGCGTTCGACCGCGTCGAAATCATGCGCGGCCCGGCCGGGCTGTTCAGCAGCACCAGTGAGCTGGGCGGTATCGTCAACATGGTGCGCAAGCGCCCGACCGCCGAGTTCCAGGGGCATATCGAAGGTAGCTACGGCACCTGGGACACCAACCACGAAGAAATCGACCTGAGCGGGCCGCTGGACGATGCCGGCCGCGTGCGCGGGCGTTTTATCGCCTCGCGTGACGACACCAACGGCGAGGTCGACTACAACGCCAATACCAGCAACAGCTATTACGGTGCGCTGGACATCGACCTGGACGACGCCACCACGCTGTCGTTCGGCCTGATGCATGAAGTGAAGAACATAACACCGCACAACGGCTACCCGGCCACCTTGTCCGGCGAGGTGCCGGACTTCAGCCACTCGCGCTTCCTTGGTGCCGACTGGAACTACTTCGACGGCAAGACCACCGACCTGGTTGCCGAGCTGACTCACCGCTTCGACAACGGCGGCTATGGCCGCGTCGCGGCGCGTGGTTCACACCGCGATACCAATTACCTGTACGCCTTCACGGCGACCAACGCCACCACCGGCGCCAACTCCGAACGCGCCAGCGCCCGTGATTTCACCCAGGACACCTATTCGCTGGATGCCAGCTACAGCCAGCCGTTTGAAACCTTCGGCCAGGTCAGCGAGTTCGTGGTCGGCAGCGACTACAAAAACTACGACACCGAGTACCTCAATGGCACCACCAACCTGGGCACCATCAACGTCAACACCTACTCGCCCAAGCAGTTCGCCAAGCCGTCGCCCAACTACAGCACCGAGACCGGCATGCAGGAAGAGGAATACGGCCTGTACTCCAAGGTCACCTTCCGCCCAGTCGAGCGCCTGGCGCTGATTGCCGGTGGCCGCTTCAGCTGGTACCGCGGTGACTTCTACACCACCACCCTCAGCAGCGGCGCCACCACCGACGACAGCAAGCGCGTGGACGGCCACTTCACCCCGTATGGCGGCCTGGTCTATGACCTGACCGACAACCACGCGCTGTACGCCAGCTACTCGCAGGTGTTCAAGCCGCAGTCCGACACCGACAGCAACGGCCGGGTGCTGAAGCCGCGTGAAGGCGAGCAGTACGAGTTCGGCCTGAAGAGCAGCTACTTTGGCGGTGACCTGAACACCCGCTTGTCGGTGTTCCGCCTGACCGACAAGAACCGCGCCACCACCCTGTACGACGCTGACGGTGTGGCGACCACCGACTCGGTTGCCGCCGGCAAGACACGCGTGAAGGGTGCCGAAGTAGAAGTGAGCGGCAAGCTGACGCCGAACTGGGAGCTGCTGGCCGGTTACACCTGGATGGAGACCGAAACCGTCAAGGGCGATGCCGAAACCACGTTCTTCATCATGCCGCGCAACCAGGCTTCGCTGTGGAGCAAGTACACCATCAACCAAGGCCCGCTGACCGGCCTGGCCATAGGCGGCGGTATTTCGGCGATGAGTAACTTCTACTCCGAGAACGGCGGCGTGCGCATCGATGCCCCGGGGTATGCCACCGTCGATGCGATGCTGTCGTACCCGGTGACCTCGAAGCTTACCGCCACCTTCAACGTCAACAACCTGTTCGACCGGGACTACCTGTCGCGGGTGGGCTCGACCTCGACGTTCAATTTCTATGGGCCGTCGCGCAGCATGATGGTGGGGGCGCGGTATGACTTCTGATAGCCAGGGGGAGTGAGGCTGTCGAGCCGAGGCTTCATTGATGTGTTGCCAGGGCTGGCCTCTTCGCGGGTGAACCCGCTCCAACAAGGTCACCGCAGTTCTCACGACTTGCACCGTACCTGTGGGAGCGGGCGTGCCCGCGAAGGGGCCCGCCCAGGCAATGGAAAACTCACCGCCCCACGAGAAATTGTTGAACACGCCGTGTGCGATCCATGAAGTCACACTACAGTGAAGCCCTACGGAGCCTTGCTGCGTATGCAGGAGGTCTGCAAGGACGCTGGAACGTTGTTGAGATGGACGGCTGGTATTGAGGAGTAAGCCCCATGTAGACAATCAATTACGCGTGTCCTGGCGTCCCTGCGAGGGGAATATGATCGACGACCCATACATCCTGTTTACCCGAATTCCCGTTGTAATCAATGAGCAAGGCGAGCGTTTCACCGACCCCTTGTGGGTCAAGGATATCGAACTGCATCTGAGTTACATCGAACACTTCGGGCTCTGCTGCCCTGTTGAGAAAAGCCAGCATGTCGAAGGGTTGCAGAGTATCAGCCACCTGAACATCAAATGGCTTCATGCATTAAAAAAAGACCATGGCCTTGCCTCGGTATTAAAGAACTTCCTGCCGAACTTCATTACGGTCATCAACGCCTGCAAACAGGCGAAGGTCGTGCATTCTGACGGTGCCGGCTGGGCATTCCCGTTGTCCTTCTACCTGTTGCCGCTCAAGCCATTGTTCCGCTTTCAGTGGGTTGTTGTCATAGAGTCTTCATTCTGGATGCTGGGGCATGGGGAGGCACGGACCCCCAGGAAAATCATCGAACACCATGTGCACACCTTTGTATTGAAGCGCTGCCTGAGGCTGGCGAACGCCAGGATATTCACCCAGTCCTTCTACAAGGAATACTTCCTGGGCAGTGACAACAGGCACACACTGATCAACCCTGCCAGCTGGCTCGATCAAACATTCATGGCCACCCCGGAGGCTGTCAGAAAAAGGTACGAAGGCAGGCGCAGCCGTACACTCAACTTGCTTTACCCCTCACGCCTGGTCATGGACAAAGGTGTGATGGTCGTCCTGGAAGCCATTGAGCAGCTAGAGGTCGAAGGCGTTGATGTCACACTCACCATCATGGGTGAGGGCGATTTGAAAGCGCACTGTCTGCGCTTTGCAACTGAACACCGGGGCGCCGTCGCGGTGAGGTTCATGAGCGCAGTCGACTATGGCAAAGACTTCTTCACGATCATTGCCCAGCATGATTGGCTGCTGGTTCCGACCCTGAAGCAGGAACAACCCCGAATCATCTTCGACGCGTTCAGCCAGGGCGTGCCGGTGATAGGCTCCGATACGTGCGGCGTGCTGGATATTACCAGCAAGCATAATGCGCTCACGTTTGAAACCGGTAACCCCTCAAGCTTGGCTGAGCGTATTCGGCACGCTGCCCGATACCCCGAACTTGCGTTGAAAATGGGGCTTGCGGGGCTGGATTATGCAGGGGGAAAGACGCACTTGCAGATGCACCAGGTCCGCGAAGCGTTCCTGAAGAACAGCCTCGCGCCCGCTGGCAGCCCGTCCATCTGAAGGACCAACGGCGATACCGTATGGGTTGGAGGCATTAAAAAGCCGGCTTGTGGCCGGCTTCTCGGGGACGCTTCCGACTAATTTATGGTAAGCCGCAACCGCCTTAACTGTGTGGCCAACAGGGGCCTGAAAGAGATGGCAAATACCCGTGTGGGATATCGCCGAGCCCTCTGGACTGCGGCTTGCGCCGGTCGGGGCTGAATGTGCCGCGTAGCATACAAGGGCGCGCGCAGGATGCCCAGCAAAAAATGGCACAGGGTGTTTCAGCCGGGCCGCTGTTGACGGAAATGCGACCAGTGAAACACCCAACCCAGTATTTCCAGGCCCTGCGCCTGACGCTGCGCAAGGGTGTAGCGTTCGACTGCGTAGTTGCGTCGGTCATGGCTGTGCAGGTACAGCGTGCCGTGCTGGCCAAGGGTGAGGTTGTTGACCCTGAGCGAGCCATTGTGCAGCAAGGCATAGGTTTCACCGTCGACCACCTGGGTCATGCCCAGGTCGATGACCAGGGTGGCCTCCAGTGGTATCAGTGGGAGCATGTTGCTGCCCGGCATCGCCATGCTGATCGCGTTGGCAGCCTGTACACCCAAGGCCTTCAGGGCTTTGGCCGGCAGGCGCAGGTGCTTGCTGGGCACCGGTGACAGCAAGCCCCTGTTCAGTTCGTAGTACGGCACATTCACCAGTCGACCCTGGCCCACCGACAGCGGTGTAGGCGGGTTGGCGGGTGCCGGCCGCAGCGGGCCATTGCGCAGGATCGGGTTGGGGTGCTTGGGCCCCTCACCGCTGCGCAGCCAGCGGCGGTGCACACAGAACAGGTCGGCCAGTTCGTCCAGCCGGGCCAACGGCACCCCGCGCTTGAACCAATTGTTCACGTGCTGCGCTGTGACGCTGCGCTGGGCGGCGAAGTCGGAAGGGGTCAGGCCACATTCATGGAGCAGGGCCTTGAGGCGGTCACCGGAAGTGTTCATGCCGGCGAGTGTAGCGGCGCGGTGCCAGCAAGGATATGAACCGGGTGTTGACGAGGTTTGTGGGAAACAGGCTGTTTGTAGGGCGTTGGTGTAGGAATGCGTAGGATTTATTACCGCCATTAACATCAATGCGCGCTCATGGAACAACACGTAACTTATTGACTTGGCAGAACGTGTGGGAGCGGGCTCGTCCCGCGAACACCGGCAACGCCGGTGCCATGCACCGCGTCGCCTGCTTCGCGGGACAAGCCCGCTCTCATAGAACAAACTCTAACTTATTGATTTAGCGAAACTTGTGGGAGCGGGCTTGTCCCGCGAACACCGGCAAAGCCGGTGCCAGACA
>NZ_JBJDNB010000037.1:0-67160 GCF_044900445.1 Pseudomonas sp. NPDC089407 | reverse complement strand
CATGCCCGTCACCTCCCTCCGCAAGCCCTTCGCTCGGCCTCCTGAAGTCGCAATCTGTGTCGCCTGGACTATCGCGCGCTTAGAAGCAAAAGCAAAAGCAAAAGCAACGGCAACGGCAACGGCAACGGCAACGGCAACGGCAACGGCAACGGCAACGGCAACGGCAACGGCGTCAGATTGCCGGGAACCGGGGTAACTGGGTTGGCCTCTCAACCTCATAGGCCTTCTGAGGAGAACGCCGTCCATGAACCACCTGATACCTTGGTTACTGGCCGCCAGCCTGACCGCCTGCGGCGAAACCGCCCTGCTGAATGTAAGCGACGGCACCGGCCCAACACCCCAGCTACCTGCCCCGGTGAAGACTGCCCTGCCCACCGTCAACATCGCCCCAGCAGTGGGCTGGCCGGAAAACGCCAAACCCAAGGCAGCCCCTGGGACTGAGGTGAACGCCTTCGCCAGCGGCCTGGAGCACCCCCGTTGGCTTTACCGGCTACCCAACGGCGACATTCTGGTAGCCGAAACCAACGCCCCACCCAAGCCCGAAGACGCCAAGGGCCTGCGCGGCTGGGCCATGAAGAAGGTCATGGCCCGCGCCGGCGCTGGCGTACCCAGTGCCAACCGTATCACCCTGCTACGCGATGCCGACCACGATGGCACTGCCGAAATCCACCTGCCCTTCATCGAAGGGCTCAACTCACCTTTCGGCATGGCATTAGTTGGCAAGGACCTGTATGTCGCCGATACCGACAAGCTGCTGCGCTTTCACTATGAACCAGGGACCATGCAGATCAGCCGCAAGGGCCATGTGGTCACGGAATTGCCAGGTGGCCCGCTGAACCATCACTGGACCAAGAACGTGATCGCCAGCCCTGATGGCAAAAAGCTCTATGTCACTGTCGGCTCCAACAGCAACGTGGCTGAAAACGGCCTGGACAAGGAACAGGAGCGCGCAGCGATCTGGGAAGTGAACCCGGCCACCGGCCAGCATCGGCTTTACGCCACCGGGCTGCGCAACCCCAACGGGCTGGCGTGGGAGCCCAACAGCCAGGTGCTGTGGACGGCTGTCAATGAACGCGATGAGATCGGCAGCGACCTGGTGCCGGACTACATCACGTCCGTGAAGGATGGCGGCTTTTATGGCTGGCCCTACAGCTACTATGGGCAGCATGTGGACGACCGCGTACAACCGCCTGCGCCGGCAAAGGTGGCCGAGGCCCTGGTACCCGATTACGCCGTCGGCCCACACACAGCGTCGCTTGGCCTGGCATTCGCCGAGCCGGATGGCCTTCCTGCGCCGTTTCAACACGGCGCGTTCATCGGCCAGCATGGCTCGTGGAACCGCAAACCGCATAGTGGCTACAAGGTGATCTTCGTGCCGTTCGACCCGTCAGGCAAACCTTCGGGCAAGCCCGTGGACCTGCTAACCGGCTTTCTCGATGAGCAAGGCCACGCCAAGGGGCGCCCAGTGGGGGTCATCAACGATGGGCGGGGTAGTGTGCTGGTGGCCGACGATGTCGGTAATGTGATCTGGCGGGTGAGCAAGGCCACACGCACCGCGCCGGGCTCATCGCGCCAGCCTGGGCGGTGAGCGCAACGCGGTCACTGTGGGAGCGGGCGTGCCCGCGAAGCATTTAACGCGCTGTATGGCACCGGCTGCGCCGGTATTCGCGGCCGAGGCCGCTCCCACAGGGACCGCGTCAGCCTAGGATCTGTACCGCCCCTACAGCCAACTCAGGGGTTCTGCGCCAGGTGCCCTTGCGGAATCACCCGCTTGGCCTGCAGGTAGGCTTTGGCCCAATAACTGTTGGACAGGTAATCCAGGCGCACCGTACCGCCAGTGGAAGGCGCATGCACGAACCGCCCCTCCCCGACATAGATGCCGGCATGGCTGACCTGCGAACCGCCACTGGTGGCGAAGAACACCAGGTCGCCGGACTGCAACGAGCTGGCATCCACCGTCGGCGCGCGCATGACGATCATCTCCCGCGTCGAGCGCGGCAGGCTGATACCCGCGGCGTCACGGTACACGTACTTGATCAGGCCGCTGCAATCAAAGCCGGAATCCGGGGTGTTGCCACCCCAGCGGTATGGTGTACCCACCAGACCAATGGCGCGAATCAATACGTCATCGGCAATCGGCGAAGGGTTGGGCTGGCTGTAAGTAACCTGCGGCTGTACCACAGGGGCCGGCGCAGGCGCACGGCTGGAGCAGGCAGCCAGCAAGGCTGCCAGGGAGAGAAATGCGAAGCGCGCCATCTTTACCATGGCCAGAACATCCTGTCTTAGACCGCTGCGCCGCAGCCGAAAAGAGTTGAGAATTTAGATTAGACGCTTTCTGTAAATGCGCACGGCGGCGAGCTTTTTTCAAAGCATCGCCGCCGCGCAGGGTACAGCATTTGGCCATCAGTTGCGCGCGATGTTGGTCGGCGCCATGGCCAAGGCTCGCTTGGCTTCGATGAAGGTCTTGCTCCAGTAGCGGTCACCGAGGCTGTCGATGCGCACGCCACCGCTGCGGCGGCTGCTGGAGTGGATGAACTGGTTGTCACCCAGGTAGATGCCGGCGTGGCTGACGCGGCCGCGACCGTTGGTGCTGAAGAACAGCAGGTCACCTGGCTTGAGTTTGTTGCGCGCCACTTTCGGGGCATCTACGTTGATCATTTCACGCGTGGAGCGCGGCAGGGTTACGCCAGCCTCTTCGCGGAACAGGTAGCCGATGAAACCACTGCAGTCGAAGCCGGACTTTTCCGAGGTGCCGCCGAAGCGGTAGCGGGTGCCGATCAACGACATGCCACGCTCAAGAATGCTGTCAGCCAGAACCGGCAGCTGGTAAGGCTTGCTGCTGGAGAAAGACTGCAGGTCATCTTCGGTGGCCAGCTCTTCCGGTTCGCCGAATACCGACGAGGACGAGGCTTTGGCCTTGATAGCCGACTGTGCGGCGATGGGGGTGTGAGCCTGGGGCTGCTGCTCTGATTGAGAAGCCGGGCCATGGGCCGCGCAGCCAAAAAGCAGGGTCACGAGTGCGAGTGGCACGAGGGGTGCGAAGCGCTTCAGCATGGGCACGACCGTGTCTGTAATCCTTTAGAAGGGGGAAACTATGCCCTCTATCATGGCCATTTGCAAATTTTATTGAAAAAGATGTGACTTTTTTGTTTTGCCGCTCTGGCCCAGGGTTTTCAGGGGGTTACCAGCCAAGCGTTTCCTTCAGGAAAGGAATGGTGAGCTTGCGTTGTGCCTGCAGCGAGGCCTGGTCGAGGCGCTCGAGCAGGTCGAACAGCGCACTCATGCTACGCGCACCGCGGGTGAGGATGAAGTGGCCGACTTCGTCGGTGAGGTGCAGGCCGCGACGTGAAGCTCGCAATTGCAGGGCACGCAGCTTGTCTTCGTCGGACAGGCCGCGCATCTGGAACACCAGGGCCAGCGTCAGCCGCGACTTCAGGTCCGGCAGCTTGATCGGCAGTTCGCGCGGCGATGCCGAGGCTGCCAGCAACAGGCGTCGGCCGCTGTCACGCAGGCGGTTGAACAGGTGGAACATGGCCTCTTCCCAGTCGGCCTTGCCGGCGATCACATGCAGATCGTCGATGCAGACCAGTTCGTACTGGGCCAGGTAGTCGAGCAGTTCCACGCCGCGATCGAGCAGTTGTGCCAAGGGCAGGTAGACCGCGGGCTCGCCGCGTTGCTGGAAGCGGTGGGTGGCAGCCTGCAGCAGGTGACTGCGGCCAACACCCTGCTTGCCCCACAGGTAGATAAGGCTCTCGGTCCAGCCGGCGTCGGCTTCGCATAGCCGCTCGACGTAGCCCAATGCCGCAGCATTGGCGCCCGGATAGTAGTTGATGAAGGTGGCGTCATCGCGCAGGCGCACACCCAGGGGCAACTGGATCGGTGGTTTCATGCTCGCGGGCGGTCGACAGGACCGCAGGGGGCCTTTGCTGAACAATGTGCAAAGTCTATACCCGCAACGCGGGACGCACAATCTCGGCAGCGGATAGCACAAGCAAAATCAACAAGTTGCACGCTAGACGCCTGCAATGCGCACCCTTGTAGGAGCGGCCTTGCGTCGCGATGGGCTGCACAGCAGCCCCGACAATTTGTGCTGGGGCTACAATTCTGGGGCTGCTGCGCAGCCCATCGCGACGCAAGGCCGCTCCTACAAGGGACGCAGCGCAGCCCTGGGGCTCACAACTCCGGGTCGACATCCCCGGCATACATGTCCGACTCTTTGTACACGTCATGCACATGCCGCAGCAGCACCATGATCACCGCCGCCACCGGCAACGCCAGCAGCACCCCGGTAAAGCCGAACAGCTCACCACCGGCCAGGATGGCGAAGATCACCGCCACCGGGTGCAGGCCGATGCGGTCACCGACCAGCAGCGGCGTCAGCACCATGCCTTCCAGCGCCTGCCCGACCATGAACACCGCAACAATGCCCAGCATCGGGTACAGCTCACCGCCGAACTGGAACAGCCCGGCCACCAGCGCAGCGCCGATGCCGATGATGAAGCCCATGTACGGCACGATGGCCGCCAGGCCGGCAATCATGCCGATCAACAGGCCCAGCTCCAGCCCTACCAGCATCAGCCCCACCGAATAGATGATGCCGAGGGCCACCATCACCAGCAGTTGCCCGCGCACGAATGCCCCCAGCACTTCATGGCATTCGCCTGCCAGGCTCACCACTTGGGGTTCATACTGGCGAGGCAGCAGGCTGCGCAGCTTGGCCATCATCAGGTCCCAGTCGCGTAGCAGATAAAACCCTACCACCGGGATCAGTACCATGTTCGCCACCCAGGCAATCAATGCCAGGCTCGAGGCGGTGGCTTGCGACAGCACCACGCCGACAATGTCGGTGGTCTGCCCCATGTGCTCGCTGATGGCTGCCTTTATCTTGTCGAATTTCCAGAAGCCATCGGCCAAACCCAGCCGATGCTGCACCCACGGCAGCGCCACATGCTGCAGCCAGTCGAGCATTTGCGGCGCCAGCTCGTACAACCGCACCAGCTGCTTGGCCAGCATTGGCACCAGCACCAGCAACAGGGCCATGAACAGCAGGGTGAACAGGCCGAACACCACCACTACACCCCAGGTCCGCGACAACCCCCGATCCTCGAGCCAGTCAACCAGCGGGTCAGCCAGATACGCCAGGAGAATACCGATCAGAAAAGGCGTGAGAATATTGTGCAAGCTATACAACAGCACGGCTACGAGCAGTGCAGCGCCCAGCCAGATCCAGCGACGCATGTCAGTCAATGTCAGTGCTCCTTACCAACGGAATCGCAGGCCGTCGAATGGCCTGGGGGCGGGTTGCTGCTGGGCCGCTTGCTCCTGGCCGGTAGTGGTTGCGGGGGTAGCAGGCGCTGCGGCCGTTTGCTCAACCGGCAGCTCCTGTAGCTTGGCCAGGCCAAGCTGGGCACGCAGCTGTTCCCGGTTGGCGGTTACGGCGTAAGTCAGGGTAGTACCTTCGGCCATTTGCAGGCGTGGCCCATAGGGCTCCAGCACCCGCGCCAGCTCGGCGTAACGCTGCAGGTTCATCCCCTGCACTTGTACCTGCAACTGGCTGCTGGCGCCCGGGCGGGTGACATAGCGCGGTGCCAGGCGGCTACTGACCGCAAGCATCACCGCATCGGCCAGCGCCGCCGGGTCGGCCCCCTCGGCAGTGCCCTGCTCACGCTGGTCACCCAGCCACAGCTGCCATTTGCCCTGCCATTTGCCATCGCCCTCCTGGGCATGCACCGCCAGCAACGCATCGGCACCATAACGCTTGGCGGCCTCACGCAGCGGCGCCGGGTCGGTGCTTTCGATCTGCTTGGCATCGGCCACCAGTTGCTCCTGCAAGTCCGCCAGCGGCAAGCGCAGTGGCAAGCCACGGTGTTGGGCGGCACGCCGCAAGGGTTGCGCGCTGGCCTGGCCATCACCGACCAGGCTGCTACCTTCGACGCTGTCGTTCAGCCACCATCCGAGAATGGTGGGGCGGTTGCTGCCCCACAGTGCCAAACCAGCCTTGCGCAGGGCCCGCTCGGTGCTGCCGGGGTCGAACTCGACCACTACCGATTCTGGCGGGCCGGCTTCGCTGCCTACCTGGTTGATGATTTGCTGCGGGTCCTTGCGCAGCTCGGCCAGCGCCGGGCTTTGCGCCGCCTTGGGGTCGCCGGTCAGGCGCAGCACCAGGGTGTCCAGGGCTTTGCCGGTAGCGGCGGTGCGGGCTTCGGCGCCCTGGCCGCTGACCGGCTCGCGCACCTGATAAAGGCCAGCGACATTTTCAGCCATGGCACTGGCCGAAATCAGCGCCAGGCAACCGGCTGCCAGAAGTTTGAACAAACGCATGGAGGGTTCCTGTCCATTTACCGCAATGCCTATACCTTATACACGGGGGCGCAAGGTCACCAGTCGCGGGCGGTGAAAGATTGGTTGCGGGGGATACTTGTGGGTCTGACAGGTGTTCGGCTTGAGAGGTTCAGCGCCTGTGAGATCGAGCGCCGCCCGCGCGGCGCTTCGCGGGGCAAGCCCGCTCCCACATCTGTTTCGGGCCAGTCACTTCTGTGGGGGCACCGCTGTCCGCCTTGTTTGTTCCCTTCTATATCGAAGGGGCGCGGCTGGTCTTCATCAATCTCCAGCCATGCACCCAGGGTGCGAGTGCGGAGGTAACAGGAATGACTGGCCCGAAACAGATGTGGGAGCGGGCTTGCCCCGCGAAGCGCCGCGCGGGCGGCGCTCGATCTGACAGGCGCTGAAACAATAAAGGCGGACACCACATACTATTTACCCATTTTCATGCCCTGCCCGTCGGCCTGAGGATGGCCGCTGCCCGGCAACCCTGATAAAATCGCGCGCCTTCACAGACCACTGACGTTTCAGGCAGCCGCCGCTTATCCGCCGGCCTTGGCCGTCATGGTCGTTTTTAAGAATCCCTCCCTCCTAAAGGCCTGGATCAATGAGCAAGCAACCCTCCCTGAGCTACAAGGACGCCGGTGTAGACATCGACGCCGGCGAAGCACTGGTCGAACGCATCAAGGGCGTGGCAAAACGCACCGCACGCCCTGAAGTCATGGGTGGCCTGGGCGGCTTCGGCGCCCTCTGCGAGATCCCGGCCGGCTACAAGCAGCCAGTACTGGTCTCCGGTACCGACGGCGTCGGCACCAAGCTGCGCCTGGCGCTGAACCTGAACAAGCACGACAGCATCGGCCAGGACCTGGTCGCCATGTGCGTCAACGACCTGGTCGTCTGCGGTGCCGAGCCGCTGTTCTTCCTCGACTACTACGCCACCGGCAAACTGAACGTTGACGTGGCCGCCACGGTGGTCACCGGTATCGGTGCCGGTTGCGAACTGGCCGGCTGCTCGCTGGTCGGTGGTGAAACCGCCGAAATGCCTGGCATGTACGAAGGCGAAGACTACGACCTGGCCGGTTTCTGCGTCGGCGTGGTGGAAAAGGCCGAAATCATCGACGGCTCCAAGGTTGCCACCGGCGACGCGCTGATCGCCCTGCCGTCCTCGGGCCCGCACTCCAACGGCTACTCGCTGATCCGCAAGATCCTCGAAGTGTCGGCTACCGACATCGAGAACACCCAACTGGACGGCAAGCCGCTGACCGACCTGCTGATGGCGCCAACCCGCATCTACGTCAAGCCGCTGCTGCAGCTGATCAAGAACACCGGCGCAGTCAAGGCCATGGCCCACATCACCGGTGGCGGCCTGCTGGACAACATCCCGCGCGTACTGCCGAAAAACGCCCAGGCCGTGGTTGACGTGGCCAGCTGGCAGCGCCCGGTGGTGTTCGACTTCCTGCAGGAAAAAGGCAACGTCAACGAGCACGAAATGCACCGCGTGCTGAACTGCGGCGTGGGCATGGTCATCTGCGTAGCCCAGGACCAGGTCGAAGCAGCCCTGAACGAACTGCGCGCCGCCGGTGAACAGCCATGGGTTATCGGCCACATCGCCGAAGCTGCCGAAGGCGCCGCCCAGGTCGAGCTGCAGAACCTCAAGGCACACTGATGCCGAGCAAGACCTGCAATGTAGTGGTACTGCTGTCGGGTTCCGGCAGCAACCTGCAAGCCCTGATCGACAGCTGCCAAGGCCCGGACAGCGCGGTGCGCATCCGTGCAGTGGTCTCCAACCGCGCCGATGCCTACGGCCTGCAACGCGCCGCAGCGGCCGGTATCGACAGCGCTGTGCTCGACCACACCCAGTTCGACGGCCGTGAAGCCTTCGATGCCGCGCTGATGGCGCGTATCGACGGCTTTGCCCCCGACCTGGTGGTGCTGGCCGGTTTCATGCGCATCCTCAGTGGCGACTTCGTGCGCCACTATCAGGGCCGCCTGCTCAACATCCACCCGTCGCTGCTGCCCAGGTACAAAGGCCTGCACACCCACCGCCGGGCCCTGGAAGCAGGCGACGCCGAACATGGCTGCAGCGTACACTTCGTGACTGAGGAACTCGATGGCGGCCCACTGGTCGTACAGGCTGTAGTACCGGTGGCGTCTGATGACACCGTCGAAAGCCTGGCCCAGCGGGTTCACCAGCAGGAACACCAGATCTATCCCTTGGCCGTGCGCTGGTTCGCTGAAGGCCGCTTGCGTCTTGGCGACCAAGGTGCATTACTGGATGACCACCCCCTGCCGGCCAGCGGTCACTTGATCCGATCCTAGGAGAATTTATGCGTCGTGCCCTGCTCTTGGCTCTCGCCGTGCTCGCCCTGCCCCTCCAGGCAGCTGACCTGAAGCCCTTCTCGGCCAGCTACACCGCCGACTGGAAACAGCTGCCCATGAGCGGTACTGCCGAGCGCAGTCTGGTCAAAAATGCCAACGGTACCTGGGACCTTAACTTCAAGGCCTCCATGATGATCGCCAGCCTGACCGAGCAAAGCACCCTGCGCCTGGAAAACGACACCCTGCTGCCGCAGAAGTACCACTTCGAGCGCGGTGGCCTGGGCAAGGCGAAGAAAGTCGACCTGAACTTCGACTGGAACACCAAGAAGGTCACCGGCAGCGACCGTGGCGATGCCATCAACCTGCCGCTTAACCGCGGTGTGCTGGACAAGTCGTCCTACCAACTTGCCCTGCAGCACGATGTGGCAGCGGGCAAGAAGAGCATGACTTACCAGGTGGTCGACGGTGACGAGATCGATACCTACGACTTCCGTGTACTGGGTACCGAGAAAGTCACCACCAAGACCGGCCAGGTCGATGCAGTGAAGGTCGAGCGCGTGCGTGACCCAAGCCAGAGCAAGCGCATCACCGAGCTGTGGTTCGCCAAGAGCTGGGACTACCTGCTGGTGCAACTGCGCCAGGTAGAGACTGACGGCAAGGAGTATGTGATCGTGCTGCAGGATGGCACGGTCGATGGCAAGCCGGTGAAGGGCAACTGAGCCGGCGTTGTCAGCAACATTCGAAGCCCCGCCCAGTGCGGGGCTTTTTTCTGCCTGCCATATGCTAACGCGGTCTCTTGTAGGAGCGGCCTTGTGTCGCGATGGGGCGCGCAGCGGCCCCGGCAATTTTGAGGTTGGGCACAAATTCCGGGGCCGCTGCGCGCCCCATCGCGACACAAGGCCGCTCCTACACTTACCGCGTTCGGCCCTTTTATGAAACTTGTTTAATGCCTGTTTTATTTACTTAGCCAGCTAACAAAGCCTATAAAGGAGGTGTGCGACACAGTGTCGCAGCCCCTGAAGAAGTGGAGTTTACCGATGACTGTCCAAGTAACCGAACGCGACGAATCGAGAATGTCCCACGAAGGCCTGGCCGCTGGCGTGCGGATCTGGGATGTGCACCAACAAGGCCAGCTGGTAGGCATGTTCCACAATGAGCATGAAGCGCACCAGTACCGCGTAGAACTGGAAGACCTGGAAAACCAGCGCGCCACGCAATAACCCAGCCTTCAATAAAAAACCCCGCCAAGGCGGGGTTTTGCGTGTTTACCACATGAGGTCATCGGGGATCTTGTAGGCCGCGTACGGATCGTCCTCGTCCGCTTCCTCGACATGTGTATTCAGCAGCAGGATACGGCTTGGGTCGCGCTCCTGAATCTTCACCGCCGCCTCACGCGGGATAACCTCGTAACCGCCGGCATGTGCCACCACGGCCAGCGCGCCATTGCTCAGCTTGCTACGCATCAGGGCGTTGACGGCAATGCGCTTGACCTTCTTGTCGTCGACGAAGTTGTAGTAGTCCTCGGTGGTCAGTTTGGGCAGGCGGGTAGCCTCGATCAACTGCTTGATCTGCGCGGCCCGGGCCTTCTGCTCGGCCTTCTCCTGCTGCTGGCGGTTCAGCTCCTGGTCGCGCTTGACCTTTTCGGCCATGGCTTCCTTGGCAATGCGCTGCTGGCTGTCGTCGACTTCGACCTGGCCTTTGTGCTCCATGCGCTTCTGTTTCTTTTCAGCTTTGTTGGTCTGCGAGACCTGTTTCTGGTTGACCAGACCGGCTTTGAGCAATTGGTCGCGAAGGGAAAGGCTCATGAATGTTCACTCACTTATGCAACAGCTCAGCCGCAGCTGGGCAGGTTCTTTTCCTGACGTTTGGCTTCACCCCAAAGGGCATCCAGCTCGTCAAGGTTACAATCTTCAATGGGGCGACCGCTGTCGCGCAATGCCTGCTCGATAAAACGGAAACGTCGCTCGAACTTGCGGTTGGCGCGGCGCAGGGCGTGTTCCGGGTCCTGCTTGAGGTGGCGGGCCAGGTTGACGGCGGCAAACAGCAGGTCGCCGACTTCATCCTCAAGCGCATCGGCATCACCGTCGGCCATGGCCTGCAGCACTTCGTCCAGCTCTTCACGGACCTTGTCGAGCACCGGCAATGCCGCCGGCCAGTCGAAACCGACCGTGGCTGCGCGTTTTTGCAGTTTGGCTGCCCGCGACAGCGCCGGCAAGGTTGCCGGCACGTCGTCGAGCAGCGACAACTGTTCGGGCTGGCTTTTTTCCGCGCGCTCTTCGGCCTTGATTTCTTCCCAGCGCGACTTGACCTGGGCCTCGCTCAGGCTGGGGGTGTCCACCGGCGCATACAGCTCGCCAGTGGGGAACACATGCGGGTGGCGGCGGATGAGTTTGCGGGTGATGCTGTCGACCACACCATCAAACTCGAAACGCCCCTCCTCCCTGGCCAGCTGGCTGTAGTAGACCACCTGGAACAGCAAGTCGCCCAGCTCACCTTGCAGGTGCTCGAAATCACCGCGCTCGATGGTGTCGGCGACTTCGTAGGCCTCTTCGAGGGTGTGCGGGACGATGCTCGCGTAGTTCTGCTGCAGGTCCCACGGGCAGCCGTACTGCGGGTCGCGCAGGCGGGCCATGAGGTGCAGCAGGTCTTCGAGGGTGTAGGTCATGGTCAGCGATTCCTCGGCGGGGGCTTTGCCCCCGATCGCCGGCAAGCCAGCTCCCACAGACATCGCGCAGGTTTCAAGCCCTGTGCAGTACTTGTGGGAGCTGGCTTGCCGGCGATGGGCCGCACAGCGGCCCCAATCCAGATTATCAAGGGGTACGATTACGCCGCGTCTCGATGATGTTCGGCAACTGCGAGATGCGCCCCAGCAGGCGCCCCAGCGCATCCAGGCCTGGAATCTCGATGGTCAGCGACATCAGCGCGGTGTTGTCTTCCTTGTTCGAGCGGGTGTTCACCGCCAGCACGTTGATCTTTTCGTTCAGCAGTACCTGCGAAACGTCGCGTAGCAGGCCCGGGCGGTCGTAGGCGCGGATGACGATGTCGACCGGGTAGGTCTGCACCGGGATCGGCCCCCAGCTCACCTGGATCATGCGCTCCGGTTCCTTGCCCGCCAGCTGCAGCACCGAGGCGCAATCCTGGCGGTGGATGCTCACACCGCGGCCCTGGGTGATATAGCCGACAATCGCATCGCCCGGCAGCGGCTGGCAGCAGCCGGCCATCTGCGTCAGCAGGTTGCCGACCCCCTGGATCTGGATATCGCCACGCTTGCCGGTGCGCGGGCCGCTAGGTTTGCGCGGCACCAGTTCGATCTGCTCGATGCGCTCGGGCTCGAGCAACTGCTGGGCAGCGTTGACCAGGTGGGCCAGGCGCAAGTCGCCAGCACCGAGCGAGGCGAACATGTCCTCGGCGGTCTTGACGTTGGTTTTTTCGGCCAGGCGCTCGAAGTCCACCTGCGGCAGGCCCAGGCGGCTGAGTTCGCGCTCGAGCAAGGTCTTGCCGGCGGCCACGTTCTGGTCGCGCGCCTGCAGCTTGAACCAGTGAACGATCTTGGCCCGCGCCCGCGAGGTGGTGACATAACCCAGGTTGGAGTTCAACCAGTCGCGGCTAGGGTTGCCGTGCTTGCTGGTGATGATCTCGACCTGTTCGCCCGTCTGCAGGCTGTAGTTCAACGGCACGATACGGCCATTGATCTTGGCGCCACGGCAGTTATGGCCGATCTCGGTGTGCACGCGGTAGGCGAAGTCCAGCGGCGTGGCGCCCTTGGGCAGGTCGATGGCATGGCCGTCCGGGGTAAACACATAGACCCGGTCCGGCTCGATATCGACCCGCAACTGCTCGGCCAGGCCCCCGATGTCGCCCAGTTCTTCGTGCCATTCCAGCACCTGGCGCAGCCAGGAAATCTTCTCTTCGTAATGGTTGGAGCTGGGCTTGACGTCGGTGCCCTTGTAACGCCAGTGGGCGCACACGCCAAGCTCGGCTTCCTCGTGCATGCCGTGGGTACGGATCTGCACTTCCAGCACCTTGCCCTCCGGCCCGATCACCGCGGTGTGCAGCGAGCGGTAGCCGTTCTCCTTGGGGTTGGCGATGTAGTCGTCGAACTCCTTGGGGATGTGCCGCCACAGGGTGTGGACGATGCCCAGCGCGGTGTAGCAGTCGCGGATCTCCGGCACCAGCACACGCACGGCGCGTACATCGTAGATCTGGCTGAACTCCAGGCCTTTGCGCTGCATCTTGCGCCAGATCGAATAGATATGTTTCGCCCGGCCGCTGATGTCGGCCTTCACGCCAGTAGCCAGCAGCTCGTTCTGCAGCTGGTTCATCACGTCGCTGATGAAGCGCTCGCGGTCCAGCCGGCGCTCATGCAACAGCTTGGCGATCTGTTTGTACTGGTCAGGCTCGAGGTAGCGGAAGGACAGGTCTTCCAGCTCCCACTTGATGTGGCCGATGCCCAGGCGGTGCGCCAATGGCGCGTAGATATCAGCCACCTCACGGGCGACCCGCAGGCGCTTTTCTTCATCGGCCGCCTTTACCGCCCTGATCGCACAGGTACGCTCGGCCAGCTTGATCAGCGCCACGCGCACGTCGTCGACCATGGCCACGAGCATCTTGCGCAGGTTCTCGACCTGCGCCTGCGAGCCCAGCACCAGCGACTGCCGCGGGCTGAGGCTGGCACTGATGGCGGCCATGCGCAGCACGCCGTCGATCAGCTTCGACACCACCGGGCCAAAACGCTGGCTGATTTCGGCCAGGGTCACCTTGCCTTCACGCACCGAGCGGTAGATGACCGCTGCCACCAGCGAATCCTGGTCGAGCTTGAGGTCGGCGAGGATTTCGGCGATCTCCAGCCCTGCCTGGAAGCTGGACGTACCGTCCGCCCAGGAATGCTTGGCCGGGTTACCCTTTTTCTCTACCTCATGGGCAAACTCGCAGGCCTCTTTAAGCGCTGCGCGATCCAGTGCCGAATCGACGCTTACCACATGGTCCAACCATGCTTCGAGATTGATACTGCCGTCAGTGTTGACCGGCTGGTGCACTCTCACCTGTACCATCTTTGTTTTACCTTTCCATACAGCACACCACGCGGGTGCGCTGGCGATCACCGTGTGGCCACCCTTCCGTGGCGGCCGCACCAAGGGGCCAGTCAGCTAGCCCGCTTCGAATAACGCCATGGCCTCGACATGTGCCGTTTGAGGAAACATGTCGAGAATCCCGGCCCTTTTTAACCGGTACCCCTGGCCGACCAGCACCTGCGCGTCTCGCGCCAGCGTGGCCGGGTTGCACGATACATAGACCAGCCTGCTGGCCTTGAGGCGGGCGATGCCTTGCACCACCTCGTAAGCACCGTCGCGCGGTGGATCCAAGAGTACCGCAGAAAAGCCCTCGGCGGCCCATCCGGTGCCTGCCAAAGGCTGCGATAAATCGGCCTGAAAAAACCGTGCATTATGCACATTGTTGTTTCGGGCATTGGCCGCAGCGCGATCGACCATGGCCTGCACACCTTCTACGGCCACCACTTCGCGCGCCTGGCGAGCCAGCGGCAGGGCAAAGTTGCCCAGGCCGCAGAACAGGTCCAGCACGCGTTCGTCGGCCTGCGGTGCGAGCCAGGCCAACGCCTGCTCGATCATTGCCGTGTTGACCTGGGCATTGACCTGCACGAAGTCGCCCGGGCGCCAGGCCAGTTCCAGCTGCCACGGTGCCAGGGCAAAACCCAGTTGCGCGGCCGGCTCCAGCGGCGCCGGCTCACCTTCGCCTTGCAGCCAAAGCTGGGCATTGGCCTGCTCGCAGAAAGCCTGCAGCCTGGCCAGGTCCTCTGCCGGCAGCGGCGCCACATGGCGCACCAGCACTGCTTCGGCAGTGCCGCTGAACAGTTCCACATGGCCCAGCGCCTGCGGTTTGCTCAACGAGCGCAGCACGGTCGGCAAGTGACGCAGAATCGACTGCAAGGGCTGTACCAGCACGGCGCAATCGTCAATGGCGATGATGGCCTGGCTGGCTTCGGCGCGAAAGCCGACTTCCAGCTGGCGTGCCTTGATATCCCAGCGCACGGCCACCCGGGCCCGGCGCCGGTAACCGAATTCCGGCCCGCTCAGCGGTGCTGCCCATTCTTCAGGTTGAACGCCAGCCACCCGTTGCAATTGCTCGGCCAGGGTGCGCTGTTTCAGCGCCAGTTGCGCATCGTGTGGCAGGTGCTGCAAGTTGCAGCCACCGCAGCGGTCATAGTGGCGGCACGGCGCTTCACGGCGCTCGGGGCTGGCTTGCAACACCCGCTCCAGGCGGGCTTCGACCACTTTGCCGCGGGCATTGAGCACGCGTGCCTCCACGGCTTCACCCGCCAGGGCGCCACTGACGAACCAAGTGCGCCCTTCAAGGAAGGCGATGCCACGGCCGTCACCGGCGAGGCGCTCGATATCCAGGCGCTGCTTCTTGCCCACTGGGACCTGGGGGCTGCGGTTACCGCCGGCCGGCTGGAAGCGCAGGCCGCTGTTGGATTTTTTCTTGGACATTTAGCTCGGGTCAAACAGGCCGGTGGACAGGTAACGGTCGCCGCGGTCGCAGATAATTGCGACCATCGTGGCATTTTCCACCTCGCGGGACAGGCGCAGCATGGCTGCGACCGCACCACCGGAAGACACGCCGCAGAAAATGCCCTCTTCGCGGGCAAGGCGGCGGGTGGTGTCTTCGGCTTCCTGCTGCGACATGTCGACCACGCGGTCGACGCGGGTGGCGTCGAAGATTTTCGGCAGGTATTCCTCGGGCCAGCGGCGGATACCCGGAATGGCAGAGCCTTCCATCGGTTGCAGGCCGATGATCTGCACCGCCGGGTTTTGTTCCTTGAGGTACTGCGAGCAGCCCATGATGGTACCGGTGGTGCCCATGGAGCTGACGAAATGGGTGATGCTGCCCTGGGTCTGCTGCCAGATCTCCGGGCCGGTGCTGTTGTAGTGGGCGATCGGGTTGTCGCCGTTGGCGAACTGGTCGAGCACCAAGCCACGGCCTTCGGCCTGCAGCTTCTCGGCCAGGTCACGGGCGCCCTCCATGCCCTCTTCCTTGGTCACCAGGATCAGCTCGGCACCGTAGGCGGTCATGGCCGCCTTGCGTTCGGCGGTGGAGTTGTCGGGCATGATCAGGATCATCTTGTAGCCTTTGATCGCCGCCGCCATCGCCAGGGCGATGCCGGTGTTGCCGGAGGTGGCTTCGATCAGCGTGTCGCCGGGCTTGATCTGGCCACGCAGTTCAGCGCGGGTGATCATCGACAGTGCCGGGCGGTCCTTCACCGAGCCGGCGGGATTGTTACCTTCGAGCTTGAGCAGGAGGGTATTGCTGGTTTCGCCAGCGATGCGCTGCAGGCGAACCAGAGGCGTATTGCCGACGCAATCGGCGATGGTTGGGTACTGCAAGGTCATGGCGTATTTCACAATCCGGACGGCAGGGGCGCCTATCATACCGGCAAACCCTTCGCGGCCATATCACGCAATCTGTGGTGGCTATAGCTACAAGCTATATAGCAGTCTGTGTCTGCGTGCTGGGTCCGTGTAGGAGCGGCCTTGTGTCGCGATGGGCCGCGCAGCGGCCCCGGCAATATAGGCTGCGAAGCTTGAAACCCTGGGCCGCTGCGCGAGCCATCGCGACGCAAGGCCGCTCCTACAGGGACCGCGCTGGCTTCAGTGCTGCAGAAGAGGCCGGCACATGTATAGGCAGCCTCATCCACAACCGCAGCCCGCGCTTGCCATTCTGCGCCCACAAGGTACCGCCCTGGCGCTGAATGGCACTGCGGGCAATGCTCAGCCCCAGCCCAAAACCACCATCCCCCGGCCGCGAACCATCCAGCCGCGAGAACGGTGCAAAAATCCGCTCCAGGTCCTCTTCGGCCACCCCACCCCCTTCATCTTCCAGCCACAGCCACCAGTAACTGCCCTCACGTTGCCCACCCAACCGCACCACACCCTCGGCGGGCGAGTGACGAATGGCATTGCGCAACATGTTCTCCAGCGCCTGGGCCAGGTGGTTGAGGTTCCCCTGCACCCAGCAATCATTCGGCACTTCGCAACGCAACCGCGTGGGCGACCAGCCGCTCTCGTAGCTGGCATTCTCGGCCAGCAGCTCCCACAAGGCCTGAACCTCGATCGGTTCCAGGTTCATCGGTGCGCGCTCGGCATCCTGCCAGGCCAGTTGCAGGGTGTCTTCGACCAGCTGCTGCATGCCGTCCACTTCGCGGGTCAGCCGCTCGCGCAAGCGTTGCAGGTCGGTTTCACCGTCGCAGGCCACCCGCAGGCGGCTCAGTGGCGTGCGCATTTCGTGAGACAGGTCGCGCAGCAACTGCTGCTGCATGGCCACCGTGCCCTGCAGCCGCTCGGCCATCTGGTCGAAGGCGCGGGCCAGTTCACCCAGTTCGTCATGCCGGGCGATGGTGCGCGAATCCAGGCGTGCCGACAGTTGGTCGGCACGCCAGGCATTGGCCTGCTCGCGAAGATGATTCAGCGGCACGATCAGCATGCGGTACAGACCTACGCACAACAGCAAGGTGAACAGGCCGGGGATGATGCCGTTGGTGACGATGCGCCACAGCAAGCGGTGCTGGTCGGGGTTGAAGCGCTGCGGCAGTTCGATCACCAGCATGCCCTGCTCCGGTGCCCCTGGAAACGGTATGCGTACCCACGGCTGGTCGACACTGCGCCGGCTCATCGGCCAGTCGACCCCGCGCAGGCGGGTCAGCCGCTGCATGATCTGCGGGTTGAGGGTGGCGCTGTCGAGCGGCCTCAGGTTGATGTCGAGCACGCCCACCCAGCCACGTTCACGCTGGTGCATCGCCGCTACCCACTGGTCCAGCCCTGCCCGCCCGCCACTGCGCCAGGCCTGCTCGGCCTCACTGGCATAGCCACGCAACGCTTGGCGGGCGGGCTCCGAAAGGAAGGCGTTCTGGGTTTCCATGTGCCGGCCCCAGGTGTAGCTGAGGCCGATCATCAGCAGGCAGAAGCCCACCAGCAGGATGGCCAGCTTCCAGAACAGCGAGTGGCGGTCGAGCATGGCTACTCAGCCTCGCTGGCACTGAGCACGTAGCCCTTGCCCCACACCGTGCGGATCTGCCGCTCGTGATAGCCGATACCTTTGAGCTTGCGGCGGATCTGGCTGACATGCATGTCCAGGCTGCGGTCATGCCGTGAATAGCCACGCTGCAACACGTGCTGGTAAAGGAACGGTTTACTCAACACGTCATCCAGGTTGCGGTTGAGAATCTCGAGCAAGCGGTACTCGCTGGGGGTCAAGCCGGCCAGTTGGCCATCCAGGCGCACGTCACACAGCCCTTCGTCGAACTGCAGCTCGCCAGCACCGGCCTGTTCCAGCGGGGCTTGATGGCGCCGCTCAAGCGCCACACGGCGCAGGATGGCCTCGATGCGCACCTGCAACTCGGCCATGCTGAACGGTTTGGGCAGGTAGTCGTCGGCCCCGCGCTGAAAACCGCTGATGCGGTCTGCTTCGGCGCCCAGCGCCGACATCAGGATCACCGGCGTGGCGCTGCGCTTGCGCAACTGCGCCAGGGCGTCAAGGCCGTTCAGCCCGGGCAGCAGGATATCCATGAGCACCACATCGAACACTTGGCGCCCAGCCGTTTCCAGGCCCTCCAGGCCATTGCGGCACCAGGTTACCTGAAAGCCGCCGCGCTGCAGCTCTTCGTGCAGGTAGGCACCCAGTACCGGATCATCTTCGATGGCGAGGATATTGGAGTTGTGAATAACTACAGGATTCATTGGCAACTGCCATGCATTCTCAATTGCGCAATTATTGAGCATCAAGAGGCCACCAGGCAACCGCCCTGCGACCAATGCCCCGGCATCGGCGCAAAACACGTACTAAAGAGGTGCAATGGTGCGGCAGGCGGAGTAACTTCGCGGCTTGGCCGTCAGCGCTTGACGGCATCCAGGCACATCACAGGAGGCGAGTGTGCTCGATCGCTTGGGAATCCGCAGCCGGGTCCTGCTGCTGGCGCTGTTGCCGGCTGGCCTGATGGCCCTGGTGCTGGGCAGTTACTTTACCTGGCTGCAGCAGAACGACCTGCGCACCCAGTTGCTGCAGCGCGGCAAGATGATCGCCGAACAGCTGGCGCCGCTGGCTGCGCCGGCCATGGCTCGGCTGGCGCCTGCACAACTGGAGCGCATTGCCGCGCAAACCCTGGAGCAAAGCGATGTGCGCGCGGTCGCCTTCCTGGCCCCGGACCGCACGCGCCTGGCCCATGCCGGCCCGAGCATGCTCAACCAGCCACCCAGCGGCGGCAGCGGCACCCAGTTGCTGCAACGCAGCGGCAATGACGCTACCCGTTACCTGATGCCGGTGTTCGGTCACCATCGTGACCTGGCCACCGATGCCGTGCCGGCTGAAGCCGAACGCCTGCTGGGCTGGGTCGAGATCGAGCTGTCGCACGATGGCACCCTGCTGCGCGGCTACCGCAACCTGTTCACCAGCCTGTTGCTGATCCTCGCCTGCCTGGTGCTCAGCGGCCTGCTGGCAATGCGCATGAGCCGCACCATCAACGGCCCCATCGAGCGCATCAAGCACGTAGTCAACCAGCTCAAGGACGGCCACCTCGAAGCACGCCTGCCGACCATGGGCAGCCATGAGCTTGACGAACTGGCGCGCGGCATCAACCGCATGGCCGAAACCCTGCAGAACGCCCATGAAGAGCTGCAGCACAGCATCGACCAAGCCACCGAAGACGTGCGCCAGAACCTGGAAACCATCGAAATCCAGAACATCGAGCTGGACATGGCGCGCAAGGAGGCACTGGAGGCCAGCCGTATCAAGTCGGAATTCCTGGCCAACATGAGCCACGAGATCCGCACCCCGCTCAACGGCATCCTCGGCTTTACCCACTTGCTGCAGAAAAGCGAGATGACGCCGCGCCAGCTGGACTACCTGAGCACCATCGAGAAGTCTGCCGACAACTTGCTGGGGATCATCAACGAGATCCTCGACTTTTCCAAGATCGAGGCCGGCAAGCTGGTCCTCGACAGCATCCCGTTCAACCTGCGCGACCTGATCCAGGATACCCTGACCATCCTTGCCCCGGCCGCCCATGCCAAGCAGCTGGAACTGCTCAGCCTGGTCTACCGCGACACGCCGTCTTCGCTGATCGGTGACCCGCTGCGGCTCAAGCAGATCCTCACCAACCTGGTCAGCAATGCCATCAAGTTCACCCGCGAAGGCACCATCGTCGTGCGCGCCATGCTCGACGACGAGCATGAGGACTTCGCCCAGTTGCGCATCAGCGTGCAGGACACCGGCATCGGGCTGTCACCGCAAGATGTGCGCACGCTGTTCCAAGCCTTCAGCCAGGCCGACAACTCGCTGGCTCGCCAGCCTGGCGGCACCGGCCTGGGGCTGGTAATTTCCAAGCGCCTGATCGAACAGATGGGCGGCGAAATCGGCGTCGACAGCACCCCGGGCGAAGGTTCGCAGTTCTGGATCAGCCTGAACCTGCCCAAGGCCCACGATGATATCGAGGAGCTGCCGATGCAACCGTTGCTAGGCCGCCGCGCCGCCATCGTCGATGGCCACGAACTGGCCCGCCAGGCGCTGGAGCATCAGCTGGAGGATTGCGGCCTGAGTGTCAGCGTGTTCGCCTCCTTCGACCAGTTGCTGCAAGGCGTACAAGCGGCCAGCCAGGCCGGCCAGCCGTTTGAGCTGGCCGTGCTCGGCGCCAACCTGGGCAACCTGTCGCCCGAGCAACTGGGCCATTATCACCAGCAGCTCGAACGCTACCATTGCCAGTGCGTGGTGCTGTGCCCAACCACCGAGCAGGCCCTGTACCACCCCTACCTGCCCAATGGCCATGGCCAGCTGCTGTCCAAGCCCACCTGCACGCGCAAACTGCGGCGCCTGCTGCTGGAGCTGGTGCAACCACGCCGCCCGCTGAGCGAGGTCAACAGCCTCAATGGCCAGCGTCAGCCGAAAATCCTCTGTGTCGACGACAACGCCGCCAATTTGCTGCTGGTGCAGACCCTGCTCGAAGACCTGGGTGCCGAGGTGCTGGCCGTCGACAATGGTTATGCGGCCGTACAGGCCGTGCAGGACGAACCGTTCGACCTAGTGCTGATGGACGTTCAAATGCCCGGCATGGATGGCCGCGCCTGCACCGAACAGATCCGCCGGTGGGAAAACACCCAAAGCGGCAACCCGCTGCCGATCGTTGCCCTCACCGCCCATGCCATGGCCAATGAGAAACGCGCGTTGCTGCACGGCGGCATGGACGACTACCTGACCAAGCCGATCAGCGAGCGGCAACTGGCCCAGGTGGTGATGAAATGGACCGGCCTCAGTCTCGGCGCACCGCAGCTGGCGCAAGCCGAGCAACTGGGCAACAGCGATGAACTGAAGGTGCTCGACCCCGAAGAAGGGCTGCGCCTGGCCGCAGGCAAGGCCGACCTCGCCGCCGACATGCTGAGCATGCTGCTGGCCTCGCTGGATGCCGACCGCGATGCCATACGCGCCGCCCGCGAGGCTGACGACCGCAACGGCCTGATCGAACAGGTACACCGCCTGAACGGCGCCTCGCGCTATTGCGGCGTACCGCAGCTGCGTGCGGCGTGCCAGCGCAGCGAGACCTTGCTCAAGCAGGAGAACCCGCAGGCGCAGCAGGCGCTGGATGAACTGGATGCGGCGATCAATCGCCTGGCTGAACAGGCGCGGGGGAGTGCCTGATGGGGTCCAGTTTGACACCTGTGGTGCCTGTGAGATCGAGCGCCGCCCGCGCGGCGCTTCGCGGGGCAAGCCCGCTCCCACATCTGTTTCGGGCCAATTATCCCTGTGCTTTTGGCGCGCGCACCCTGGGTGCATGGCTTGAGATTGATGAAAAGCAGTGGCGCAGCCGATATCGAATGGAACAAACAAGGCGGTCAGCGGTGAGCTCACAGGAGTGATTGGCCCGAAACAGACTGTGGGAGCGGGCTTGCCCCGCGAAGCGCCGCGCGGGCGGCGCTCGATCTCACAGTCACTAATCAACCCCAGCCATGCACCACAAAGGAGCCCCACCATGCGCGCCCTGTTGTTCAGCAGCCAGCACTACGATCAGGAAAGCTTCACCCGGGCCGCCAGCGGCACCCGCCTGGACCTGCATTTCCAGGCCGCCCGCCTGACAGTCGACACCGCCGCCCTGGCCGATGGCTTTGAGGTGGTTTGCGCCTTCATCAATGACGAACTCGACGCCGCAGTGCTGCAGCGCCTGGCCACCGGTGGCACGCGCCTGATTGCCTTGCGCTCGGCCGGCTACAACCACGTCGACCTGGCCGCTGCCCAGCGCCTGGGCCTGGCCGTTGTCCGCGTGCCGGCCTACTCGCCGCACGCCGTGGCCGAGCACGCCGTGGCGCTGATCCTGGCCCTCAACCGTCGCCTGCACCGTGCCTACAACCGCACCCGCGAAGGGGACTTCACCCTGCACGGCCTGACCGGCTTCGACCTGCACGGCAAAACCGTCGGGGTAGTCGGCACCGGCCAGATCGGCGCTGCCTTCGCCCGGATCATGGCCGGTTTCGGCTGCCAGCTGCTGGCCTACGACCCCTCCCCCAACCCCGAGCTGCTGGCCCTGGGCGCACGCTACCTGCCGCTGCCCGAACTGCTGCGCGAGGCCCGCATCATCAGCCTGCACTGCCCGCTGACCGAGCACACCCGGCACCTGATCAATGCACAGAGCCTGGCCCAGTTGCAGCCCGGTGCCATGCTGATCAACACCGGCCGCGGCGCACTGGTCGATACCCCGGCGCTGATCGACGCGCTGAAAAGCGGCCAGCTTGGCTACCTGGGCCTGGACGTCTACGAAGAAGAAGCCCAGCTGTTCTTCGAGGACCGCTCCGACCTGCCCCTGCAGGACGATGTGCTAGCCCGCCTGCTGACCTTCCCCAACGTGATCATCACCGCGCACCAGGCCTTCCTTACCCGAGAGGCGCTGGACGCCATTGCCGCGACCACGCTGGACAACATCAACCGCTGGGCGGCAGGCAATCCACAGAATCTGGTGATGGGTTAGTGCTAGGATACGCGGCATTTCTGGAGGACCCATGGTCGAGCACGATTTCCGCTACACCCTTTTCAACCCGCAACACACCCTGATCGAGTGCCGTGCCCTGGTGCCGGGCCGTTACCAGGTCACTGGCAATGGCGGCTCCATGCACAAAGGCGACACCCTGCTGGTTACCCTCAAGGGCAGCAAAGACTTGTCCATGCGCCTGACCGTGGAAAGCGTGCGCCACCTGATCAACCCGCGTGGCCAGTGGGTTGCCGTGGCCAGCGGCCCGGTGTTCAACGAGCTGGAAATCCTCACCTGGCAGGTCGAGTGCGACAGCTGCGACGCCGTGCTGGACTTCGAGTTTGCAGTAGACGCCAAGCTCGGCAAACAAGCCCGCCAGCCTGCTGCCAGCGCGCGTATCGCCGAGCTGGGCTGGGCAAGCCGTGGCGACAAGCACCTGTGCCCGCGTTGCCAGGAGAGCGCCGAGTGAAAAATCTGCTGACCGGCGCGCTGATTGCCGCCGGCCTGCTCGGCTGTGCCGCCGAACCTTCGAAGCTGCAGCAAGAACGCAGCTATGTACTGGAGTGGATTGGCGAACGCCCGTTGATCGACTACAGCCACCTGACCCTGACCCTGGCCAGCGACGGCCGCGCCTATGGCAATGGCGGCTGCAACCACTGGTTTGCGCCATACACGCTGGACGGCGAACACCTGAGCTTCGGCAAGGTCGGCAAGACCCGCAAGCTGTGTGCGCCAGCGTTGATGGAGCAGGAAAAACGCTTCCTGCAGGCGCTGGAAACGGTGCAGCGCTGGGATGTCTCGCCGGTGGAGCAGATGCGCTTCTGGCCGGCCGAGGGCAAGCCGCTGCGCTTCTGGCCTGAAGAAGGCTGAAGAATGCCGGGGCCGCTTTGCGGCCCATCGCGACACAAGGCCGCTCCTACAGAGGTACGCGATCACCTGTAGGAGCGGCCTTGTGTCGCGATGGGCTGCGGAGCAGCCCCAAAATATGTCAGGCGCCTTTCAGGGCCTTGATCTTCGCCTGCAGCCCTTCCAGGGTCTGCTCACCCAGCAACTGTTCGCGCACCTTGCCCTTGTCATCGATGATGTAGGTCACCGGCAACGCTTCGCTGCGCGGCAGGTCATAGCGCTCTGCCGGGTCCTGGGCCAGTACGGTAAAACCGATGCCCAGGGTTTCAGAAGCCTGTTTCAGGTCCTGGCCCTGCAAGCCATCGAAGTTCACCCCCACCACCTTGATGCCATCGGCCGCCCACTGCTTGGCCGCTGTGTTCAGTTCCGGGATTTCGGTACGGCACGGCCCGCACCATTCGGCCCAGTAATTGAGCACCAGCCAGTGTCCGTCGATCTGTTCGGCCTTAACCGTATTACCGTGCTGGTCCACGCCATAATCGGCACCGCAACCACCGAGCAACAGGCTCGCGGTGATGGCCAGTACTGCTGCCAGACGCCTTGCCATGGGTCAATCCTTCTCGAGTTTTAAAGCAAATTGGTCAGTCGCTGCGGTTAGAATAGCCGCCACAACCAGCTGGATGCGACCCGACATGACCGACCTCACGCTCTATCATAACCCGCGCTGCTCAAAATCCCGCGGCGCGCTGGAACTGCTCGAAGCCCGCGGCCTGGCACCGACCATCGTGCGCTACCTTGAAACCCCGCCCGACGCCGCCACCCTCAAGGCCCTGCTAGGCAAGCTGGGCATCAGCGCACGGCAGCTGCTGCGCACGGGCGAGGACGAATACAAAGCACTGAACCTGGCCGACTCGGCCTTGACCGATGCACAACTGATCGATGCCATGGCCCAGTACCCCAAGCTGATCGAGCGGCCGATTCTGGTGGTCGGTGACAAGGCCGTGATCGGTCGCCCGCCAGAAAACGTGCTGGAGATCCTGCCGTGAGCCAGCCCTACATTCTGGTGCTGTATTACAGCCGCCATGGTTCGACCAGCGAGATGGCCCGGCACATCGCCCGCGGCATCGAGCTGGCCGGCATGGAGGCACGCCTGCGCACGGTGCCGGCAATCTCCACGGAATGCGAGGCAGTAGCCCCGGACATTCCGGCCAGCGGCGCGCTGTACGCCACCCTGGACGACCTGCGCCACTGCGCCGGCCTGGTGCTGGGCAGCCCGACCCGCTTCGGCAACATGGCGGCGCCGCTGAAGTACTTCCTCGATGGCACCAGCAGCCTGTGGCTGGGCGGTGAACTGGTCGGCAAGCCAGCGGGCGTGTTCACCTCTACCGCCAGCCTGCACGGCGGCCAGGAAACCACCCTGCTGTCGATGATGCTGCCGCTGATGCACCACGGCATGCTGGTGATGGGCCTGCCCTACAGCGAGTCGGCATTGCTCGAGACCCGCGGCGGCGGCACCCCATATGGCGCCAGCCACCACGCCGGCGCTGATGGCAAGCGTGAACTCGACCAGCACGAAATCGCCCTGTGCCGCGCCCTTGGCCAACGCCTGGCGACCACGGCCAAGGCCCTGGAGGCCGCGCGTGGCTAGAAAGCCCAAGGTGTTGCCGCCGCTGGCTTGGCTGGCACCGCGCTTGCGCCTGACGCGGGCGCTGAGCCTGGCGTTTTTCTTTGGCCTGATTGCCCTGCTGGTGGTGAACAACCTGTGGTTCGCCAACCTGCATGGGGCGCGGGTCGAGGTGATCCTGGCGATCGAACTGGTGCCGCTGTTGTTGCTGCTGCCGGGCATGCTGCTGGGCAGCGCCCGGGCGCATGCCTGGGCCTGCTTTGTGGTGAATATCTATTTCATCAAGGGCGTGCTGGCAGCGTTCGACCCGACGCGGGCGGTGTTTGGCTGGGTTGAAGTGCTGGTCAGCCTGGGGCTGTTCATTGCCGCGCTACTGTTTGTGCGCTGGAAGTTCCAGCATGAGCGGCGCCTGGCGGGCGAAGGGGCGTGAATTTTGGGGCCGCTTTGCGGCCCTTTCGCGACACAAGGCCGCTCCTACAGGGGACCGCATATTCCTGTAGGAGCGGCCTTGTGTCGCGATTGGGCCGCACAGCGGCCCCAGCAATCTCAATGGTTGACGGTATGCGCCAGCATCACCGACAACTGGCACAGCGGCCGCCCACTCTCGGCATGCCACTGGTTGAACGCCTGCTGCACCAACGCCAAATCCCGCTGGCTGGTCGGCTGCTTGTCGATCACCTTCTGCGCGATCAATGCTGCCGCCATGTCATCGGTCGGGATAAACGTATCCTTGCCAACCATGCGCAAAAACCGTGGCGCCGACAACCCGCCGAGCTGGTTGCCGTGCTTGGCCAGGTACTTCCACAATCCAACGATATCGGTCACCGGCCAGTCGGCGACAAACGCGCCAAAGCTGCCATGCGCCTTGGCGATATCCAGCACCATCTGCGCATTGCGCGGCACGCTCTTGAGCTTGCCCAGGTGGCGGATGATGCGTTCATCCTGCATCAGCCGCTCGAGGTGCTCGGCGCCCATCAGCACCACCTTCTCCGGGTCGAAGCCGAAGAACACCTGCTCGAACACCGGCCACTTGGCATCCACCAGGCTGTGCTTGAGCCCGGCGCGAAACACGCGCAGGGCCAGGGTCGACAGGTAGCGGTCGTCGCTGATGTCGCGCAACTGTGCCGGCGTACGCGGCTGCGGCAAAAAGGCCTCCAGGGCCTGGGCCGAGCCAAAGCGGTTCAGGCAATACTCATGCAGCCACGGGTAATCGCGCATAGGCTCAGATGTTCACCACGTCGAGGAAGCGTGGGGTAGCGCTCTCGTCGATCTTCAGGCTGGTGAAGTCGAACAGGTTGCGGTCGGCCAACTGCGACGGCGCCACGTTCTGCATGGCGCGGAAAATGCTCTCGGTACGGCCCGGGTGCTTGCGCTCCCACTCCACCAACATGTCCTTGACCACCTGGCGTTGCAGGTTTTCCTGCGAGCCGCACAGGTTGCACGGGATGATCGGGAATTGCTTCATGTCCGAGTAGGCCTGGATGTCCTTTTCGTGGCAGTAGGCAAGCGGGCGGATCACCACGTTGCGGCCATCGTCGGCGCGCAGCTTCGGCGGCATGCCCTTGAGCGCGCCGTTGAAGAACATGTTGAGGAAAAAGGTTTCAACGATGTCGTCGCGGTGGTGCCCCAGTGCCATCTTGGTCGCACCGATCTCGTCGGCGAAGGTGTACAGGGTGCCACGGCGCAGGCGCGAGCACAGCGAGCACGTGGTCTTGCCCTCCGGTACCAGCTCCTTGACCACCGAGTAGGTGTCCTTCTCGACGATGTGGTACTCGACACCCAGTTCCTTGAGGTAGGCCGGCAGCACATGCTCGGGGAAGCCCGGCTGTTTCTGGTCCATGTTCACCGCGACGATCTCGAACTTGATCGGTGCCACCTTCTGCAGGTGCAACAGAACGTCGAGCATGGTGTAGCTGTCCTTGCCGCCGGACAGGCAGACCATGACCTTGTCGCCATCCTCGATCATGTTGTAGTCGGTGATGGCTTCGCCGGCGAGACGACGCAGGCGTTTTTGCAGTTTGTTCTGGTTGACCGAGAGGGTGCCCATAGCGCTTGGATCCGCGAGGTGTGACAAAAGGCGGCTATTTTACGCACAAACGCGCCGCTGCTGTAGGCATTCCGATAAAGACTTCAATGTAATCAGCAGCCCGACCGACAGCGCAATTTGCTCTAAAAAGCACGGTTTATGCCGGTAACGGCTTCCTATACTGCGACATAAGGCCACATTACCGCTTGCTTTGGTGTTCGGGCCTCGGGCCGCTTGCGCTCCATCTGGGGGGCGTTTGGCAACATTGAGAGGAGTGACGGCATGATTCATCACGTTGTGGGGCTTTTTACCCATCCCGACCAGGAATGGCGGGAAATCCGTGGCGAAGAAGAAACCATCAGCCACATGTACCTGACACACACGCTGATCCTGGCGGCGATCCCCGCCATTTCCGCGTTTATCGGCACCACCCAGGTGGGCTGGGTGATCGGCGACCGGCCAGCCGTGATGTTGACCATGGAAAGCGCCATCTGGATGAGCATCATGTCGTACCTGGCGATGCTCGCCGGGGTGGCGGTAATGGGCGCATTCATCCACTGGATGGCCCGCACCTACGATGCCAACCCGTCCATGGCGCAGTGCATCGCGTTTGCCACCTATACCGCCACCCCATTGTTCATCGGTGGCCTGGCGGCGCTGTACCCGCACTTGTGGCTGGGCATGCTCATCGGCACTGCCGCCATCTGCTACACGGTGTACCTGTTGTATGTCGGCTTGCCGACCTTCATGAACATACCGTCCGACGAAGGCTTCCTGTTCTCCAGCTCGGTACTGGCGGTGGGCCTTGTGGTACTGGTGGCGATCATGGCCGCCACGGTGATTATCTGGGGACTGGGCGTGGGGCCCGTCTATACCAACTAAAAAAGACTCAACCAACACTGGGGCATCAACCAGGGGCCGCCGCAAGGCGGCTTCTGGCTGTGCGCTGACCGGTGGCTCGGCAGGCTGCCTGTGGTTGCGGCATAATACCCGGTCAGGAGAACCATCCCGCCATGCCCGAGCTGCTCAAACAACGCGTCGAAACCTGTTACCAGCAAGCCGAAACCTTTTTCAAACGCCCCTTCCCGCGCCCGGAAGTCAGCTTCAGGTTACGCGGACAAAAAGCCGGTGTCGCTCATCTTCATGAAAACAAGCTCCGCTTCAACCCGCAGCTTTATCTCGAAAACAAGGAAGACTTCTTGCGCCAGACCGTGGCTCACGAGGTGGCGCACCTGATTGCCCATCAGCTGTTCGGCGACGGCATTCAGGCCCACGGCGAGGAGTGGCAGCTGATCATGCGCGGTGTCTACGACCTTGCACCCAATCGTTGCCATAACTACGAAGTGCAACGGCGTGTGGTGATCCGCTACATCTACCGCTGCCCGTGCCCGCAAAGCGACTTCCCGTTTACTGCGCAGCGGCACAAGCTGGTGCGCCAGGGGCGGCGTTACCTGTGCAAGCGCTGCCGGGAGATATTGGTGTACAGCGGTGAGACGCGGGTCGAATAGACCGGCTTTAGCCTGCACCGGCCCTATCGCCGGCAAGCCAGCGCCCACAGGTACAGCACAGGTTTCGAATGCTGTGCCATACCTGTGGGAGCTGGCTTGCCGGCGATAGGGCCGGAACAGGCAATACAAAAAAATCCCAGGCATGAGAAAGGCGACCCTGGGGTCGCCTTCTTCGTACCTGCCTGCGCCTTACTTCTCGACGAAGGCACGCTCGATCAGGTAGTCACCCGGCTCACGCATACGGGCGGAGACTTTCAGGCCGAAGCTGTCCAGCACTTCGCTGGTTTCGTCGAGCATGCTCGGGCTGCCGCAGATCATCGCACGGTCATCCTGCGGGTTGATCGGTGGCAGGCCGATGTCGCTGAACAGCTTACCGCTGCGCATCAGGTCGGTCAGGCGGCCCTGGTTCTCGAACGGCTCGCGGGTCACGGTCGGGTAGTAGATCAGTTTGTCGCGCACCGACTCACCGAAGAACTCGTTCTGCGGCAGGTGCTCAGTGATGAACTCACGGTAGGCCACTTCGTTCACGTAGCGCACGCCGTGCACCAGGATCACTTTTTCGAAGCGCTCGTAGGTTTCCGGGTCCTGGATGACGCTCATGAACGGCGCCAGGCCAGTGCCCGTGCTCAGCAGGTACAGGTGCTTGCCTGGGTTCAGGTCGTCCAGTACCAAGGTGCCGGTAGGCTTCTTGCTGATGATGATCTCGTCGCCTTCCTTCAGGTGCTGCAGCTGCGAGGTCAGCGGGCCATCCGGCACCTTGATGCTGAAGAACTCCAGGTGCTCTTCCCAGTTCGGCGAAGCGATGGAGTAGGCACGCATGAGCGGACGGCCGCTTTCCTGCTGCAGGCCGATCATCACGAACTGACCGTTCTCGAAGCGCAGGCCCGGGTCGCGGGTGCACTTGAAGCTGAACAGGGTGTCGTTCCAGTGGTGCACACTGAGGACACGTTCGTGGTTCATGTTGCTCATTGATGGGGCTCCTGAAGAAAAACGCAGCGCGTGCAACACGCACAGTTGCGCGATAGTTTAGGGGCAGCGACAATATCTGTTAACTGGATTATCAAGATATGTGTTATCGGTTATATCGATATGCGATTTACACTTCGTCAGCTGCAAGTCTTCGTCGCCGTCGCCCAGCATCAAAGCGTCTCACGGGCCGCCAGCCTGCTGGCGTTGTCGCAGTCGGCCGCCAGCACTTCCATCACCGAACTGGAGCGGCAATCGAGCTGCCAGCTGTTCGACCGTGCCGGCAAGCGCCTGGCCCTTAATGCCCTGGGCCATCAACTGCTGCCACAAGCCGTAGCCCTGCTCGACCAGGCCAAGGAAATCGAAGACCTGCTCAACGGCAAGTCCGGTTTCGGCTCGCTGGCGGTCGGCGCCACGCTGACCATCGGCAACTACCTGGCCACCTTGCTGATCGGCAGCTTCATGCAGACCCACCCGGAAAGCCAGGTAAAGCTGCATGTACAGAACACTGCGCATATCGTGCAACAGGTGGCCCATTACGAAATTGATCTGGGTCTAATCGAAGGTGACTGCAGCCACCCCGACCTGGAAGTGCAGCCGTGGGTCGAGGACGAACTGGTGGTGTTCTGCGCGCCACAGCATCCGCTGGCCAAGCTGGGCCGTGCCGATATCGAAAGCCTGTCGCAAGAGGCGTGGATCCTGCGTGAACAAGGTTCGGGCACACGCCTGACCTTCGACCAGGCCATGCGCCATCACCGTGCCAACCTAAACATCCGCCTGGAGCTGGAACACACCGAAGCGATCAAGCGTGCGGTGGAATCGGGCCTGGGTATTGGCTGCATTTCACGCCTGGCCCTGCGCGACGCGTTCCGCCGTGGCAGCCTGGTACCGGTGGAAACCCCGGAGCTGGACCTGATGCGCCAGTTCTACTTCATCTGGCACAAGCAGAAGTACCAGACCTCGGCCATGCGCGAATTTCTCGAGTTGTGCCGCAACTTCACTGCGGGCTTTACCCGCAGTGATGAAATCGTGCTGCCGCCGATCGCTTAAAGCAGGATCACGCCCCACACCAGCGCCACCATGGTCAATGCCACCAGTTGCGCGGCGCTGCCCATGTCCTTGGCGTTTTTCGACAGCGGGTGACGCTCCAGCGAAATGCGGTCGATGGCCGCCTCCACTGCCGAATTGAACAGCTCTACAATCAGCCCCAGCAGGCACACAGCGATCATGATCGCCCGCTCTGCGCGGCTGACCGGCAACCAGAAGGCAATCGGGATCAACAGCACGTTGAGCAGTACCAGTTGGCGGAACGCGGCCTCGCCCTTGAAGGCGGCGCGCAGGCCATCCAGCGAGTAGCCAGCGGCGTTGAAGATACGTTTGAGGCCGGTCTGGCCCTTGAATGGCGATGTCATGTGAGTCACTTCACAACAGAAAGGCCAGCAGACTAGACCGGCGCGGGTCAAAAAAGCGTGAAGCCACGCGCAGTCAGTTGCTGGCAACCGATTCAAGTTGTTGCAGCAGCAGCGCGGCCTGGGTGCGGGTACGCACGCCCAGCTTGCGGAAAATCGCAGTCACGTGGGCCTTGATGGTCGCTTCTGACACGCTCAGCTCATAGGCAATCTGCTTGTTCAGCAGGCCTTCGCAGACCATGGTCAGCACCCGGAACTGCTGTGGCGTGAGGCTGGCCAGGCCCTCGCTGGCGGCCTTGGCTTCGGCCGAGACATCAACCTTTTCAAACGCCTGCGGCGGCCACCAGACCTCGCCGTCGAGCACCTTGCGCACGGCCTCCTGGATCACCTCCAGGGGGCTGGACTTGGGAATGAAACCACTGGCGCCAAATTCGCGGGACTTGACCACCACGGCGGCCTCTTCCTGCGCCGAAACCATCACCACGGGGATCTGCGGGTATTGCCCGCGCAGCAGCACCAGCCCGGAAAAGCCGTAGGCACCCGGCATGTTCAGGTCCAGCAACACCAGGTCCCAGTCGGCTTTTTCGCTCAGGCGGGTTTCCAGTTCGGCAATGCTTGCGACTTCGACCAGGCGTACATCCGGGCCCAGGCCGAGGGTAACGGCCTGGCGCAGGGCGCCACGGAACAGTGGGTGGTCATCGGCAATCAGGATTTCGTAAGTGGCCATCGATCTAAGGATCCTGTTCTATGCCAGGCACTCGGGGGTAAGGGAAGCGCCCGGCGGGGAATCGGCGCCAAGGATGCCGAGCACGGTCAAGGGTGGTCAAGCCAATCGCCCTGCCGTCTCGCCCACCCTGGCTGCCAGCCCCGTCATTATGAACCAAAGCTGGGCTCGTGCCCCTTGGACTATAGGAAGGTATGCAAACGTTGGTGGGTGTCGTCCTGCTCGTCCAGCGGCAGGCGCCGCTTGCCGCTCAGGTAATGCAGGCTGAACACATCCAGATAGGCATCCAGCGCCTGCGAAGCCAGGCTGTCGCCAGCCAGGTCCAGGCACATGGCCGCGACTTCTGCCGTGCAGAAGTGATCGTCGCGCTTGGAACGGCGCAGGCGGTAGCGCGACATCTGCTCGGCTTGCAGGCTCAATACCGGGAAGCGGTCCAGGTACGGGCTTTTGCGGAACATCTTGCGCGCTTCGGTCCAGGTCGCATCCAGCAGGATGAACAGCGGGCGCTTGCCCGGCTCGCGCACCACTTCGCTAACCACCCGCTCCTGGGCAACGAACTCGCCCGGAAAGACAATGTAGGGCTGCCAGTGCGGATCGTCGAGCAGCGTCAGCAGGCGCTCGTCAACCGAGGTACGCAGCCAGCCGAAGGCGGAGGTGTCCTCGATCAGGTCGGCAATCAACCAGCCGGTGTTGGTCGGCTTCAGCGGCTCGGTGTCGTGCATCAGCAGGCACACGCCCGAATCTGCCTGCACCCGGGGTTTCCAGGCACACAGGCAGTGGGTGGCGATGACCCGACAATCGGCGCAGCGCTCGGCACGCGAGCCACGGGCGATAAAAGGCTTGATGCTGCGGGCCAGCCGTTCGGCGCGCAGGCGCGCTACCGCATGGCTCATACCGGCAGGCCTCGGGACAGGTTGGAAATGGGCACAAGGATGACTCTGGGAAAACAAGGCCGCCAGTCTACCAGAACAGCGGGCGATTGCTGTGCAGGCGGCGGGCAGGTCCTTATAATCGGGTGTTGCCGTGCCCGGTTCACACGCCCGCACGACTTTACGGAACACCGTCGACGCGCGCATGTCAAAGCGCCAGTCATCGAACCAGGAGAGATTCATGCTGCGCCTTATCGCCCCCGCCCTGAGCCTGATGCTCGCCCTGCCGCTGGCAGCCCAGGCGGCTTCCAAGCAGGATTACGACCTGAACAAGATGCTGGAGAAAGTCGCCAAAGAAAGCAGCGTCGGTACCCCGCGCGCGATCAACGAGGACATCCTCGACCAGGGCTATACCGTGGAAGGCAAGGCACTGGTCAACCACCTGAGCGTGCGCCAGAGCCATGCCGAGCGCATGCAGGCCAACCCTGAGCAGGTGCGTAGCCAGCTCGGTGACAGCGTGTGCCGCAATAATGGCTTCCGCAACCTGATGTCCAAGGGTGCCGTAATGGTCTACCGCTTCACGGTGTACAAGACCAACCAGCCAGTCATGGACCAGGCGTTCGACAATGCCAGTTGTGTAGCCGGCAACAAGAAGTAGTAAGCACTGCCTCTCACCCTAGGCTTTCTCGTCTTCACAGGCGCGCCAATGCCCCTCAGCGGCTTCGGCGCGCATCTCGGCCAGTAGCGCCTGCAAGTAGCGCGACTGGCACTCCAGCCCCGCCAGCCTGCGTTGGCACTCGGCTTCCAGGCTCAGGTGGTGCACTTGGGCTGCATTTACCAGCTGCTGGTAAAGCGGCCAGTCCACTTCGATGGTCAAGCGATGCATACCGCCACCTCCTGCACCGACACGTTTCGCTTTACCAGTTAACCAAACCCGCATCGCCGGTGGCCGCATGCCGACGGGCGGCGCTGGCAAACAGCCCGGCACAATCGGCCGCAAGGGTCTAGATTGAGGTCAGAGGTATTGGTGCAGAAGGAGACGTTGCATGCCTTACCCATCGAATGAACTGCTGTTTAGCCATTTTCGCGACAACAACATCGACCTCAGCCACATCGACGCACAATTGCAACTGGTGGCGCCAGACAGCCCCAACCTGCCGCTCTACCGCGACATGATGCTGACCATCCTGCGCATGGCCCACGACGACAGCGACCGCTGGAGCGCCAAGATCACCCTGCAGGCCTTGCGTGAACTGGACCATTCGTTCCGCACCCTGCAGCGCTACAAGGGCCGACGCAAGGTGACCGTGTTCGGCTCGGCGCGCACCCCGCTGGAACACCCGATGTACGCATTGGCCCGCGAACTGGGCGCCACCCTGGCGCGGTCCGACCTGATGGTCATCACTGGCGCGGGGGGTGGCATCATGGCCGCAGCGCACGAAGGTGCCGGCAGCGCACATAGCCTGGGCTTCAACATCACCCTGCCCTTCGAACAACATGCCAACCCCACTGTTGACGGCACCGACAAACTGTTGCCGTTCCATTTCTTCTTCATCCGCAAGCTGTTCTTCGTCAAGGAAGCCGACGCCCTGGTGCTGTGCCCGGGTGGCTTCGGCACCCTCGATGAAGCGCTGGAAGTGCTGACCCTGATCCAGACCGGCAAGAGCCCACTGGTACCCGTGGTACTGCTGGACTCACCTGGCGGCAGCTTCTGGCGTGACTGCCTGGACTTCATCAGCCGCCAGCTGGAAGAGAATCGCTACATCCTGCCCAGCGACCTGAAGCTGGTGCGCCTGGTGCACAGTGCTGACGAGGCGGTGGAGGAAATCAACCAGTTCTACAGCAACTACCATTCCAGCCGCTGGCTGAAGAGCCAGTTCGTGATCCGCATGCACCACGCCCTGAGCGAGGCAGCGCTGTATGACATTCAGGAAGGCTTTGCCGATTTGCGCTTGAGTGGCAAATATCACCAGCAACCGGACAGCAGTGCCGAACATGAGGTGGGTAATTACAGCCACCTGACCCGCTTGTCATTCGCCTTCAATGGCCGAGACCAAGGGCGTCTGCGCGAGCTGGTGGACTTTATAAACCTGCCAGAGAACTGGGCCAAACCGCAGCCCATGCATACCACCCAACGGGCCAGGGAGGCGTTGAAGGCCAGCTGAGGGTGCTTGCCCAAGCCGCTCTCATGGACCAAAACGTAACGTTTGGAGTTGACCCGGTCTCTGTGGGAGCCGCGCTTGCCGGCGATGGGTTGCGAAGCGGCCCCAATGCAGACGAAGCCTTCTGACGGATTGCGAGTAATCTATGGCTTTGGCCATCGCCGGCAAGCGCGGCTCCCACACCGAATGCGGCGGGCTTGCTGGCAGAGTTCCCTGCGCGGCCGCGCAGCCCGGAGGGTGATCTCTTACAGACAGGGATCGTGTGAGCCTGAAGCCAGTGCAATTGCTATGGGAGCGAGCGTGCCTGCGAAAAACCCAACTCGGTGCGCTTCAGTAATCGTCCAGATCTCGCCCACTGAGCAAGCGGCCGATCATATCCATGGGGAAGCCCCGGTAAGCCAGGAAGCGGGTCTGCTGGGCACGGCTGCGCGGGTCGTGCGGGCGTTGCCCGGCAAACTTGCGCTGCCATACATCACACAGACGTTCGCCCCAGTCCACCTCACTCTCGCGCAGTGCCTGCTCAATGTCAGCACGCGCCAAGCCGCGCTGACCAAGCTCTTCGCGAATGCGCGCAGGGCCATAGCCAGAGCCGGAACGGTAGCGGATGAAGCTTTCCAGGTAGCGGGCTTCACTCAGCAGCCCTTCTTCGGTCAGCCGGTCAAGCTCAGGCTCGATCAGCTCATCCG
Organism: Pseudomonas sp. NPDC089407; assembly: GCF_044900445.1. Classification (NCBI taxonomy): domain Bacteria; kingdom Pseudomonadati; phylum Pseudomonadota; class Gammaproteobacteria; order Pseudomonadales; family Pseudomonadaceae; genus Pseudomonas; species Pseudomonas sp. NPDC089407. The sequence continues at coordinate 31,683 of NZ_JBJDNB010000037.1, read as the reverse complement.
AAGCGCCTCGCTGACGCAACTTGCGCGTCAGCTCGACGCGACCATGCTCACGTCGCGCAAGCAGGTCCATGGCTGTCCGCCGGATGGCGACGGGGGTGTCGAGTACGGCGGACATGTTCAGCTATCTACCGCGCAATCAATAACCGGCTTCAGCGTCAGCCACGTCGTCAGCATTGGCCTCGGCCGCAGCAGCCTTACCGGCTTCAGCAACAGCACCGGACTTCAACAGCTTGTCACGGATCTGCTTCTCGATCTCGGCACCAATAGCCGGGTTTTCAGCCAGGTACTTGGCAGCGTTGGCTTTACCTTGGCCGATCTTGTTGCCCTGATAGGCGTACCAGGCACCGGACTTCTCGACCAGACCTTGCGATACACCCAGGTCGATGATCTCGCCGTTACGGTAGATACCCTTGCCGTAGAGAATCTGGAACTCGGCCTGGCGGAACGGAGGCGAGACCTTGTTCTTGACGATCTTGACGCGGGTTTCGCTACCGACCACCTCGTCGCCTTCCTTGACTGCGCCAGTACGGCGGATATCCAGACGTACCGAGGCGTAGAACTTGAGGGCGTTACCACCGGTGGTGGTTTCCGGGCTACCGAACATCACGCCGATCTTCATACGGATCTGGTTGATGAAGATGACCAGGCAGTTGGCGTTCTTGATGTTACCGGTGATCTTGCGCAGCGCCTGGGACATCAGGCGAGCCTGCAGGCCCACGTGCATGTCACCCATTTCACCTTCGATCTCGGCCTTGGGTACCAGGGCAGCCACGGAGTCGACGATGATCACGTCAACCGCGTTGGAACGCACCAGCATGTCGGTGATTTCCAGGGCCTGTTCGCCGGTATCCGGCTGCGAAACCAGCAGGTCGTCGACGTTCACGCCCAGCTTGCCGGCGTACTCAGGATCGAGGGCGTGCTCGGCGTCGACGAAGGCGCAGGTGGCGCCGTTTTTCTGGGCTTCGGCGATGACCGACAGGGTCAGCGTGGTCTTACCCGATGATTCCGGGCCGTAGATCTCGACGATACGGCCTTTTGGCAGGCCGCCAATGCCCAGGGCGATGTCCAGGCCCAGGGAGCCGGTGGAGATGGCCGGGATGCCTTGACGCTCTTGATCCCCCATGCGCATGACCGCGCCTTTACCGAATTGACGTTCGATCTGACCCAGGGCCGCAGCCAAGGCGCGCTTCTTGTTGTCGTCCATTGAAATCCTCACGTGTTCGACGTGGCCCTGACGGCCGCAATACCTGTATAAGTAGCCAGTATTATTCCACAGGCAAGCGCTCGCGCAAACCCCTGTCGTCGATTTACTCGGCACCAAGCTGTAACAAGCCGTCTAACGCGGCGATCACCGTCTGTCGGCGCACCGCCTCGCGGTCACCGTCGAACTGCCGCCGCTCGCTGAACACCCGGTTGCCGTCGCCCCAGGCCAGCCATACGGTGCCCACCGGCTTGGCCGGCGAACCACCGTCCGGCCCGGCCACGCCGCTCACTGCCACGGCAAAGCGCGCCCCGCTGGCCGCCTGGGCACCGCGGACCATGGCCTCGACCACTTCCTGGCTAACCGCCCCCACCTGGCCGAACAACGCCTCGGGCACCGCCAGCTGGCGGGTTTTCTGGGCGTTGGAGTAGGTAATGTAACCGGCCTCGAACCAGGCCGAGCTGCCGGGTATGCGGGTGATGGCTTCGGCAATGCCACCGCCCGTGCAGGATTCGGCAGTGGTCACCTGCGCATTGAAGCGGCGCAGGTGCTCACCCAGGCGGGTGGCAAGCGTGGTGATCGGGTCCATGTCGGGGCTCCTTGAAGGCGGCCCTCTACCCTATCACCCTGCCCCACGCCCTGGCTCAGGAAACCTGCAGGCTGCCCCGGGCAATTTCGCTGAACGCGCGCTCGTCGCGCCGGCCCAGGCGCGGCAGCCCTTCAGGCCATTCCTCGTTCCAGTCGAAACCCTCCAGCTTGCGCATGTCTTCGATTGCCGAACGCCACCAGATCACCTTGCACGCGCGCTGGTAGTCGTCACTGCTCATCACGCTGCCGTACAACAGCTTGCGGCCGATACCCCGCAGCTCGCGCGGCACCCGCTTGAGCCTCCATTTCACCGAAAGCCGGGCCAGCCATGACGGCACTGGGCGATGCGCCGGCACCTGCAGGGCCAGGCCCGGCATTTTCGAATGAAAATGCTCGCCATGCCGGGCAAAGAAAATCTCCAACACGGCATGCACGTATTGCTTCATCGCAAAATAATGGCTGATCATGCCACGCGCTTCATTGACCTTCGCCCCGTGCAGTTCGAAGGAAAAGGCGATCTGCTCGATGGTGTGCAGGCCACCGGCGTAGGGAGCCCAGGCATCGATACGGGGGATGGCGCGCTCGGCAATACCCACATTACAGCGGGTAAAGCCCATGACACCGCTGTTGCACAACCGCAAATCATCGGCCGGGGCATTGCCCGACTCGGCCAGCCCGGCACTGAAACGCAGGTAGTCGTTGCTGCACGAAGCCTCGGCCCAGTTCGCCTCCACCTCGTCGACCAGAAACTGCCCGGCATCGACTTGGCTGAACAGCTTAAGCGGCGACTGCAAGAACACTGTGTCGGTATCGATAAACACCGTCTTGTCGGCCCACTGCCCCGCCTGGGCAATGGCGCAGGCCTTGCGTCGATGGGTGTAGCCACCGTCACCGGTCCAGGTCTGCAGGGTTTGTTGGTCCAGGGTGATCACCTCCACTGGCCAACCGACAAAGGCCTGTGGCTGGTCGGTGAGCACACGGATCACCGGCAACTCCGCCGGTTTGCAGCGCGCAAGGGCAGTGAGGATGCTGAGTTTGGCCTCCAGTTGATAGATCCGGCGCTCGCCATAAAGGAGGTAGATCAGCTGTTGCTTTACATGGGGAACTGGGCTGGACACATTCATCGTGCGGGTCACGGCTGGTGGCGTTCGTCGAGGGCCGCGCATTCTAGTGGGTAACACGATTCAGCTCCACCATTGCCCGCCGGGCTGCGCACACATGCCCCATTGCCGGCGCCTGCATCTCGCGGAAAAAGCCTGTACCATTGCCGGTTTACCCTCGCCAACCAGATCACCCGCTGTAAGGCCCTGAATGTCTGATCTCTCCGCACACACCCCGATGATGCAGCAGTACTGGAAGCTGAAGAACCAGCACCCGGACCAGCTGATGTTCTACCGCATGGGCGACTTCTACGAAATCTTCTACGAAGATGCAAAAAAAGCCGCGAAACTGCTGGACATCACCCTGACCGCGCGCGGCCAGTCGGCCGGCCAGTCCATCCCCATGTGCGGGATTCCGTTCCATTCGCTGGAAGGCTACCTGGCCAAGCTGGTCAAGCTCGGCGAGTCGGTAGTGATCTGCGAGCAGATTGGCGACCCTGCCACCAGCAAGGGCCCGGTGGAACGCCAGGTGGTGCGCATCATCACCCCCGGTACGGTCAGTGACGAGGCGCTGCTCGACGAACGCCGCGACAACCTGATTGCCGCGCTGCTTGGTGACGAGCGCCTGTTCGGCCTGGCCGTGCTGGACATCACCAGCGGCAACTTCAGCGTGCAGGAGATCAAGGGCTGGGAAAACCTGCTGGCCGAACTCGAGCGCCTGAACCCGGTAGAACTGTTGATACCCGACGACTGGCCACGCGACCTCCCGGCCGAGAAGCGCCCGGGCGCCCGCCGCCGCGCGCCGTGGGACTTCGACCGCGATTCGGCGCGCAAGGCCCTGTGCCAGCAGTTTGCGACCAAAGACCTCAAGGGCTTCGGCTGCGACAAGCTGACCCTGGCCATCGGCGCCGCCGGCTGCCTGCTGACCTACGCCAAGGAAACCCAGCGCACCGCCCTGCCGCACCTGCGCAGCCTGCGCCATGAGCGGCTGGACGACACGGTGATCCTTGATGGCGCCAGCCGGCGCAACCTGGAACTGGACGTGAACCTGGCCGGCGGGCGCGACAACACTCTGCAATCGGTGGTCGACCGCTGCCAGACCGCCATGGCCAGCCGCCTGCTGAGCCGCTGGCTGAACCGCCCGCTGCGCGACCTCAAGGTACTGCAGGCACGTCAGGACTCGATCCGCTGCCTGCTCGACGGCTACCGTTTTGAAAAGCTGCAGCCGCAGTTGAAAGAAATTGGCGACATCGAGCGTATCCTCGCCCGTATCGGCCTGCGCAACGCCCGCCCACGTGACCTGGCGCGCCTGCGCGATGCCTTGGGTGCGCTGCCGGAACTGCAAAACGCCATGACCGAGCTGGAGGCGCCACACCTCGCGCGCCTGGCGGCCATCACCGGCACCTATCCGGAGCTGGCCAGCCTGCTGGAGCGGGCGATCATCGACAACCCGCCGGCAGTGATCCGCGATGGCGGCGTGCTCAAGGCCGGTTACGACAACGAACTGGACGACCTGCTGGCGATCAGCGAAAACGCCGGCCAGTTCCTGATCGACCTGGAAGCCCGCGAGAAGGCCCGCACCGGCCTGGCCAACCTCAAGGTCGGCTACAACCGCGTGCATGGCTACTTCATCGAACTGCCGACCAAGCAGGCCGAACAGGCGCCGGGTGACTACATCCGCCGCCAGACCCTGAAAGGCGCCGAGCGCTTCATCACCCCGGAGCTGAAGGCGTTCGAGGACAAGGCGCTGTCGGCCAAGAGCCGCGCCCTGGCCCGCGAGAAAATGCTCTACGACGCCCTGCTGGAAACCCTGATCAGCCACTTGGCGCCGCTGCAGGACAGCGCCGCCGCCCTGGCCGAACTGGACGTGCTCAGCAACCTGGCCGAGCGCGCGCTGAACCTCGACCTGAACTGCCCGCGTTTCGTCGACGAGCCCTGCCTGCGTATCGAGCAGGGCCGCCACCCGGTGGTGGAACAGGTACTGACCACGCCCTTCGTGGCCAATGACCTGGGCCTGGACAACAGCACGCGCATGCTGATCATCACCGGCCCGAACATGGGTGGTAAGTCCACCTATATGCGCCAGACGGCCCTGATCGTGCTGCTGGCCCATATCGGCAGCTTCGTGCCGGCAGCCAGTTGCGAGCTGTCACTGGTCGACCGCATTTTCACCCGTATCGGCTCCAGCGATGACCTGGCCGGCGGGCGCTCGACCTTCATGGTCGAGATGAGCGAAACCGCAAACATCCTGCACAACGCCACCGACCGCAGCCTGGTGCTGATGGACGAAGTGGGGCGTGGCACCAGTACCTTCGACGGCCTGTCGCTGGCCTGGGCCGCCGCCGAGCGCCTGGCCCAATTGCGCGCCTACACGCTGTTCGCCACCCACTACTTTGAGCTTACCGTACTGCCGGAAAGCGAGCCGCTGGTGGCCAACGTGCACCTGAACGCCACCGAGCACAATGAACGCATCGTGTTCCTGCACCACGTACTGCCTGGCCCTGCCAGCCAGAGCTACGGCCTGGCCGTGGCACAACTGGCCGGCGTGCCGACCGTGGTGATCCAGCGTGCCCGCGAACACCTGGGGCGACTGGAAACCAACAGCCTGCCCCATGAGCAACCCCCGGCCCAAAAGGCCAAGGACGCGCCACAGGTGCCGCACCAGAGCGACTTGTTCGCCAGCCTGCCACACCCGGCCATCGAGAAGCTGGGCAAATTGCAGCTGGACGACATGACCCCGCGCCAAGCTATCGAAATGCTATATCAACTAAAGAACCTGTTATAACGGCGCCCATTACAAGCTGGTAGAATCCGCCGCGGTTTGCTGGTGCTGCAGGTTATTAGCCTGGCCTGCAGCCACATACCCGTAAACCGCGCGGCCCCGAGAGGAAGGGCCGCCGCCGTCGCCTGAGGAGAGAATTAGAAATGACCTTCGTCGTCACCGACAACTGCATCAAATGCAAATACACCGACTGCGTGGAAGTCTGTCCGGTGGACTGCTTCTACGAAGGCCCGAACTTCCTGGTCATCCACCCGGACGAGTGCATCGACTGCGCCCTGTGCGAGCCGGAGTGCCCAGCGCAAGCCATCTTCTCGGAAGACGAAGTGCCTTCGGGCATGGAGAACTTCATCGAGCTGAACGCCGAACTGGCGGAAGTCTGGCCGAACATCACCGAGCGTAAAGATGCCCTGCCGGACGCTGCAGAGTGGGATGGCAAGACGGGCAAGATTGCCGACCTGGAGCGCTGATAGCGCCCAGACGCGAAAAGGCCCCTCGGGGCCTTTTTTGTTTTTCTGCGGGCAAAAAAAGGGGCGGTTTGACCCGCCCACATTTTTTTCCGTAGTCCCTGCTTGTCCCAAACATCATCCTGATGAAATCGCTTCTTGCGATGTCCCTGGCGTTCATCCTGAAAGCCTGTGCATGTCCCTGTGCACAGTTCGAATACTAGCGGGTTCAGCCGGGCGGGCAAGCGCCGGACCTTACAAGGTATTGCCAGGGACACATTTGCACACGGCTGAATACACCATGCTTTTCAATGAGTTGTGAAAATGCAGCATCTGGAAACGGCATTGATTTACTGAAGATTGCATAGATAGCTTACAAAACAAGTAAGCAAAGGCTTACACGCGATGTTACTGGGGTAGCGCGGTACACATTCGACATGTGTGTTGCCGGGCAGATTTTTGGGGCTGCTTTGCAGCCCATCGCGACGCAAGGCCGCTCCTACAGGGGCCGCGATTGCCTGCATGGTCGCGATCCCCTGTAGGAGCGGCCTTGTGTCGCGATCGGGGCGCACAGCGCCCCCAGCAATCTCAAAAGACACATACAAGAACGCCCCGAGGTCATCGGGGCGTTTTGCATTACAGCCTTCGCTACTGGAACAACGACTCACTGGACAGGCCGTTCTTCTCCAGGATCTCGCGCAAGCGCTTGAGCCCTTCCACCTGGATCTGCCGCACCCGTTCACGGGTCAGGCCGATCTCCAGGCCAACATCCTCCAGGGTGCTGCTCTCATGCCCGCGCAGGCCAAAGCGGCGCACCACCACTTCACGCTGTTTGTCGGTCAACTCACCCAACCACTGGTCGATGCTCTGCGACAGGTCGTCGTCCTGCAGCAGCTCGCACGGGTCGGTCGGGCGGTCGTCGGTCAGGGTGTCGAGCAGGGTCTTGTCCGAATCCGGGCCGAGCGACACGTCCACCGAAGACACCCGCTCGTTCAGGCCGAGCATGCGCTTGACCTCGGCGACTGGCTTCTCCAGCAGGGTGGCGATTTCTTCTGGGGAGGGTTCGTGGTCCAGCTTCTGGGTCAGCTCGCGGGCAGCGCGCAAGTAGACGTTCAGTTCCTTGACCACGTGAATCGGCAGGCGAATGGTGCGGGTCTGGTTCATGATCGCCCGTTCGATGGTCTGGCGAATCCACCAGGTCGCATAGGTCGAAAAACGGAAACCACGCTCCGGGTCGAACTTCTCGACCGCACGGATCAGCCCCAGGTTGCCCTCCTCGATCAGGTCGAGCAGCGACAGGCCACGGTTCACGTAACGACGGGCAATTTTTACAACCAGGCGCAGGTTGCTTTCGATCATGCGCTTGCGGCCGGCAGGGTCGCCTTTTTGCGACAGGCGCGCAAAGTGCACTTCCTCTTCCGGCGACAGCAGCGGCGAGAAGCCGATCTCGTTGAGATACAGCTGGGTGGCATCGAGCGCCCGGCTGTAATCGATGTACTTGTGTTGCTTGAGCGAAGAGCCCGACTTGGCCCTCGTCCGAACCGAAGATACAGCAGGTTCGTCTGACACCACATCCGTTTCCAAAACGATACCCGTCTCCATCAGGAGGACGTCATCGTCGATGTCAAACTCCGGCACTTCTTTACTGAGAGCCATTGTTATAGTCCTTTGCTGAGTTCGAACTCAGACTCGAGCGGCACCTTTATCCCTGGCAGCGCTTGAGCCTGTCCCCTCTACGTCACAGGAACAGGCAAGGCACAACGGTCAACGACGTGGCAGGAACTGGAGCGGATCGACGGGTTTACCCTGGCGGCGAATCTCGAAATGCAGCTTCACCCGATCAGTGCCCGTAGACCCCATTTCAGCAATCGACTGCCCTGCCTTGACCTGCTGCCCCTCCCGAACCAACAGCCTGCGGTTGTGGCCGTAGGCACTGACGTAGGTGTCGCTGTGCTTGATGATGATCAGCTCGCCGTAGCCCCTTAAACCACTCCCGGCGTAAACCACCGCACCATCAGACGCAGCAAAAACAGGCTGTCCCAAATCACCGGCGATATCAATGCCTTTATTCAAACTACCGTTTGAAGCAAATTTTCCAATCAGCACGCCGTTGGCGGGCCAGGTCCAGCCGCCTACCGCGCGCTCTGCAGCCGGCACGGTCGCAGCCACCGGGGCGCTGGTGGACGCAGCCGGTGTAGCCGGTTTGCTGGTGCTGGCAGGCGTGGTGACCGTGCTGCCCACAGGCCGCCGCGTGACCGTGGTGCGGCTTGAAGAGGACGGGCTGGACACCACCGTGGTACTGCTGCCAGAGCCGCTGCTGAAACGAATCGCTTGGCCCGGGCGGATGGTATAAGGCGCCGCGATGCCGTTGCGTGCGGCCAGCTCCTTGTAGTCCCAGCCATAGCGGAAGGCGATGGAGAACAGGGTATCGCCAGGCTTGACGATGTATTGCCCCGACGTCACTGCCGGGCGCTTGGGTGCGCTGTTGTTGCGGTCGACCACCCGCGCGCTGGTGCTGCTGGTGCTCGAGCAACCCACCAGAAGCGTGCCCATGGCCAATGCAATCACCAGAAGCTTGAAACCCGACCCGTCCTTGCGCTGCCGAATGACTGTGTGACCCACCCGCGCTCCCCTCATGGTGCCGAAAAACGATATGAAGACAAGAAATGCAATATTGTTGCAATTATAACCAAGCCAGCCGGTATTGGCAGGCTGATGCAAAAGGCGGTTGCAAAGCCGCGATGCACGCCGTGGGCTAACACTTCGCCCCGCCAGATAGACAGGGCCATGCAGCAAGAATTCGCCGGCGGCGCAAAAATAGCGCCCGGCTCAAATCGGCGCAGTTCAGGCCAACGGCCCATTGAGCAACGGCACGAAGCGCACGGCACCCAGCACGCGACGGGAGAATCCATGCTCCTCACGCACGATCAGCATCAGTTGCTGCGCTTCGCCCGCCTGCCCCACCGGGATAACCATGCGGCCACCGGGGGCCAACTGGTCGAGCAGGGCCTGTGGTACTTCTGGCGCCACGGCAGTGACGATGATGCCGTTGTAAGGCGCCAGCGCCGGCCAGCCCTCGCAACCGTCGCCCCAGCGGAACACCACGTTGCGCAGGTTCAGCTCCACCAGGCGCTCCTTGGCCCGGTCCTGCAGCACCTTGATACGCTCCACCGAAAACACCCGCTCGACCAGCTGGGCCAGGATCGCCGTCTGGTAGCCGGAGCCGGTACCGATCTCCAGCACCTTGTCCAATGGCCCGGCCTCAAGCAGCAGCTCGCTCATGTGGGCAACCATGAACGGCTGCGAGATGGTCTGGTTGTGGCCGATCGGCAGCGCGGTGTCTTCATAGGCGCGGTGTGCCAGTGCCTCGTCGACGAACAGGTGGCGCGGCGTGCGACGGATCACGTCGAGCACCTTGGTGTTCGACACGCCCTCTTCGCACAGGCGCTGGATCAGACGCTCCCGGGTACGCTGGGAGGTCATGCCGATGCCGCGCCGCAGCATATCGTCCTCGCGCATCAGAGCAGGCCCTCCAGCCAACCGTCGAGCTGCTCGAAGGCATCACTGAAGGTGCGGTCGAGCTGCAGCGGGGTGATCGAGACGTAACCTTGCATCACCGCATGGAAGTCGGTACCCGGGCCGCCATCCTCGGCATCACCGGCCACCGCGATCCAGTAGCCTTCCTTGCCACGCGGGTTGACCACCTTGGTCGGCGCCGCCGCCCGCGCCCGGTGCCCGAGGCGGGTAAGCTGGATGCCGCGGATGTGCTCCAGGGGCAGGTTGGGGATGTTGACGTTGAGTACGGTGCGTGGCGGCAACGCCAGGCGCGACTGTGCCTCGACCAGGCGACGGGCGATATGGGCCGCCGTCGGCAGGTTGTCCGGCAGGCGCGACAACAACGAAAACGCCAGCGAGGTGCCACCGAGGAAGCGGCCTTCCAGCGCTGCGGCAACCGTGCCCGAATACAGCACGTCGTCACCCAGGTTGGCGCCAAGGTTGATCCCCGACACGACCATGTCCGGCGTATGCGGCAACAGCCCATTGAGCCCCAGGTGCACGCAATCGGTCGGCGTGCCGTTGAGGCTGATGAAGCCATTGGCCAGGGTCTGCGGGTGCAGTGGCCGGTCCAGCGTCAGCGAACTGCTGGCGCCGCTCTTGTCTTGTTCCGGGGCAATTACCGCGCACTCGGCGTAATCCGCCAGCGCAGCGTGCAGCGCGGCGAGGCCGGGTGCGGTAACACCGTCGTCGTTCGAAATCAGAATACGCATGGGCTGTCCGTCTGCCCTGCCGACACCAGATCCACGACTTCACGCACCACCACGGTGGCGAAGCATCCGGCCGGCAGGACGAATTCCAGTTGCAGGATATCAGGCTCGGGATAATGCCACGTCAGGCCGCCAATAGGGAGCCGCAGAATGCGCCGTTCGTGATCCATGCCCGCCTGGGCCAACCACTGGCAAAGTGCCGGCTGGCGTGCGCCGACGGTGTTTTCCAGCTGCGCCGTGGCACCGGCGGCAGGCGATGCACCCTCGCCCCACATCGGGCCAGTCGGGTGCAGGTCGAGAATCGCCAGGCGCGGGTCGGCACATTCCGCCTCGCCGGCCGGGAAGAAGCTGCGGCTGTCAGTAAATGCCAGCAGGTCGCCGACCTGGGCCTGGTTCCAGCTGCCTTCGGCGACACGTGCCGCCAGCACTTGGTTGAACAGGTAGCTGCGCCCGGCCGACAGCAGCCGCGAACGTACGTTGCGCTGTTCGGGCAACGCCTTGCGCGCGGCCCAATCAAGGGCGTCGTGGACGTTGCCACCGCCGTGGCCGAAACGCTGGGTGCCGAAATAGTTGGGCACACCCTCTTGCTTGAGCTGCGCCAGGCGCGCATCCAGGGCCTGGTGATCGGCGGCCAGGGCAGTCAGGCGCAGGGTGAAGCCATTGGCCGAATGCGCGCCACGTTGCAGCTTGCGCTGGTGACGCACCTGCTTGAGCACTCGCAGGGTGGCGTCCTCGGCACGCGACAGGTCCGGGTCGGCCTTGCCTGGCAGGTGCAGGCTGAACCACTGGCGGGTCAGCGCCTGGCGGTCCTTGAGCCCGGCGTAGCTGATGCTGCGCACCGGCACGCCAGCGGCGCGGGCCAGGCGGCGTGCAGCCTCTTCGGTGTTCAGGTCACGCTTCTCGACCCACAGCCACAGGTGCTCACCCTGGCCCGACAGCGGGATGTCGAGCACTTCGTCGACCTGGAAGTCTTCAGCCACTGCCTTGAGGACGGCGGTGCCCAGTGCTTCGCCCGATGCGCGCGGGCCCAGCAGTTCCAGTTCGGTCATGCTGGCAGCAGCAGGGTGACCGCATGCACGGCAATACCCTCCTCGCGGCCACAGAAGCCCAGTTTCTCGGTGGTGGTGGCCTTGACGTTGACCTGGTCGAGCTCGACCTGCAGGTCTTCGGCGATCAGCTGGCGCATGGTTTCGATGTGCGGTGCCATTTTCGGCGCCTGGGCGACGATGGTGGCATCGACGTTGCCGACCTTCCAGCCCTTGGCCTTGACGACAGCGACCACGTGACGCAGCAGCACGCGGCTGTCGGCGCCCTTGAATTGCGGGTCGGTGTCGGGGAAATGCTTGCCGATGTCACCCAGCGCAGCTGCGCCAAGCAAGGCATCGCTCAGGGCGTGCAGCAGCACATCGCCATCGGAATGGGCCAGCAGGCCGAATTTGTGCGGGATACGCACCCCGCCCAAGGTAATGAAATCACCGTCGCAGAAACGGTGCACATCGTAGCCGTGGCCAATACGCATAAGAAAACGCCCTGAATTTGTCAGGGCGTGATTCTACCTGCTTTAGCCGCCATTGGGGCCGCCATGTAGGAGCGGCCTTGCGTCGCGATCGGGGTGCGCAGCAGCCCCCGGAATTCAGCGTCAACGCAGATATTGCCGGGGCCGCTGCGCGGCCCGATCGCGACACAAGGCCACTCCTACATGGCGATAACGCAGCGATGCGTTATACCCGCCCCAGCGCCACCGCATGGTGGCGCAGGTGCTCTTCAATGAAGCTGGCGATGAAGTAGTAGCTGTGGTCATAGCCAGGCTGCAGGCGCAGGGTCAGCTCATGGCCGCCTTTGCGTGCCGCCTGCTCCAGCGCTTCAGGCTTGAGCTGCTTTTCGAGGAAGTCATCACGGTCGCCCTGGTCCACCAGCAACGGTGGGCACTCGCCAGCCGGTGTCTCGGCCAGCAGCACGCTGGCATCCCACTCACGCCAGCGTGCACGGTCTTCACCCAGGTAACGGCTGAAGGCTTTTTCGCCCCACGGGCAATCCATCGGGTTGCTGATCGGCGAGAACGCCGACACCGAGCGATAACGCCCCGGGTTGCGCAAGGCGCACACCAACGCACCATGCCCACCCATGGAATGGCCGCTGATGCTGCGCTCGGCCGAGGCCGGAAAGTGCGCCTCGATCAGCGCCGGCAACTCCTGCACCACATAGTCGTGCATGCGGTAGTGCTGGGCCCAGGGTTGCTGGGTGGCATTAAGGTAGAAGCCGGCACCCAGGCCAAAGTCCCAGGCGCCATCAGGGTCGCCCGGCACCTGCTCGCCACGCGGGCTGGTGTCGGGGGCAACGATGATCAGCCCCAGCTCGGCGGCCAGGCGCTGAGCGCCGGCCTTCTGCATGAAGTTCTCATCGGTGCAGGTCAGGCCGCTCAGCCAGTACAGTACCGGCAGCTTCTCGCCCTGCTCGGCCTGCGGCGGCAAGTACACGGCAAATACCATGTCGCAACCCAGCACCTTGGAGTGATGCCGGTAACGCTTGTGCCAGCCGCCGAAGCTTTTCTGGCAGGAGATGTTATCCAGGCTCATGGCGTACCTCAGAAGTGGATTACGCTGCGGATGCTCTTGCCTTCATGCATCAGGTCGAAAGCCTTGTTGATGTCCTCCAGGCCCATGGTGTGGGTGATGAAGGTATCCAGCGGAATCTCGCCCTTCTCGGACATTTCCACGTAGCTTGGCAGCTCGCTGCGGCCACGCACGCCGCCGAACGCCGAACCGCGCCAGACGCGGCCAGTCACCAACTGGAACGGACGGGTAGCGATTTCCTGGCCGGCACCGGCCACACCGATGATCACCGACTCACCCCAGCCCTTGTGGCAGCATTCCAGGGCGGCGCGCATCAGTTGCACGTTGCCGATGCACTCGAAAGAAAAGTCCACGCCACCGTCGGTGAGGTCAACGATCACTTCCTGAATCGGGCGGTCGTAGTCTTTCGGGTTGATGCAGTCGGTGGCACCCAGCTGGCGGGCGATCTCGAACTTGGCCGGGTTGATGTCGATGGCGATGATGCGCGCGGCCTTGGCCTTGACCGCACCAATCACGGCCGACAGGCCGATGCCGCCGAGGCCGAAGATGGCCACGGTGTCACCCGGCTTGACCTTGGCGGTGTTGAGCACCGCACCGATGCCGGTGGTAACGCCGCAGCCCAGCAGGCAGACCTTTTCCAGCGGTGCTTCTTTCTGGATCTTGGCCACCGAGATTTCCGGCAGCACAGTGTACTCGGAGAACGTCGAGGTACCCATGTAGTGGAACAGCTGCTGGCCCTTGTAGGAGAAGCGCGTGGTGCCGTCCGGCATCAGGCCCTTGCCCTGGGTGGCGCGGATGGCCTGGCACAGGTTGGTCTTGCCCGACAGGCAGAATTTGCACTTGCCGCATTCCGGGGTGTACAGCGGAATCACGTGGTCACCCACGGCAACCGAAGTCACGCCCTCGCCTACCGCTTCGACGATTGCACCGCCCTCGTGGCCGAGAATCGACGGGAAGATGCCTTCCGGGTCGGCACCGGACAGGGTGTAGGCGTCGGTGTGGCAGACACCGCTGGCGACCACGCGCAGCAGCACTTCACCTGCCTTGGGCATGGCCACGTCGACTTCGACGATTTCCAGGGGTTTCTTGGCTTCGAAGGCTACAGCAGCACGGGACTTGATCATCAAAGGTCTCCAGACAGAGTGTCGATTCAGGCTGACAGTGTAATTCAGTACCTTTTGGTGAATAATCAGGGCAAAGACAAAACATTATTGCTACACAGGGATAATCAATGAGCAGCCGCTGGGAAGGCATTGATGAATTCGTCGCCGTTGCCGAGTCGGGCCAGTTCACCGCTGCCGCTGAACGCCTGGGGGTTTCTTCGTCGCATATCAGCCGGCAGATCGCCCGACTGGAGGAGCGCCTGCAAACGCGCCTGCTTTATCGCAGTACTCGCCGGGTGACACTGAGCGAGGCCGGGCAGACTTTTCTGCAGCATTGCCAGCGCCTGCAGGATGGCCGCGAGGAAGCCTTGCGTGCCATGGGCGACCTGGCCAGCGAGCCCAAGGGCCTGCTGCGCATGACCTGTGCGGTGGCTTATGGCGAGCGTTTCATCGTGCCACTGGTAACGCGGTTCATGGCCTTGTACCCGCAGTTGCGGGTGGATGTGGAACTGAGCAACCACACCCTCGACCTGCTGCATGAAGGCATGGACCTGGCCATCCGCCTCGGCCGGCTGGCCGACTCGCGGCTGGTGGCCACGCGCCTGGCGCCACGGCGCATGCACCTGTGCGCCTCGCCGGCCTACCTGGAGCGTTATGGCAGGCCACACAGCCTGTCGGAACTGGCCCGGCACAATTGCCTGGTAGGCAGTTCGGACGTGTGGGCGCTGCAGCAGGACGGCCGCGAGATCAGCCAGCGGGTGCAAGGCAACTGGCGCTGTAACAGCGGGCAGGCGGTGCTGGATGCGGCGCTGCTGGGGATCGGCTTGTGCCAGTTGCCGGACTATTACGTGCTGGAGCACCTGCACAGCGGTGCGCTGGTGTCGCTGCTGGAAGGGCATCAACCGCCGAATACTGCGGTTTGGGCGCTGTATCCGCAGCAGCGGCATTTGTCGCCGAAGGTGAGGCGCCTGGTGGATTACCTGAAGGAAGGGTTGGCGGGGTTGCCGGAGTATCGGTTGGCCTGAAGGAAAGCTGGGGCCGCTCTGCGGCCCGATCGCGACACAAGGCCGCTCCTACATGAGACCGCGATCCCCTGTAGGAGCGGCCTTGTGTCGCGAAAGGACCGCGTAGCGGTCCCGGCGATTTCAGCGTCTACCAGACCAACGCTGACGCAACCACTCCAGGTCTTCCGGCCGGGTCACCTTGATGTTGTCGCTACGCCCTTCGACCAGCCGTGGCGCCTGACCGGACCATTCGATGGCCGATGCTTCATCGGTCACCCGCACATCCGACACCAGGCATTCAGCCAGTGCCCGGTGCAGGGCCCCAAGGCGGAACATCTGCGGCGTATAGGCCTGCCAGATGGTACTGCGGTCCACAGTAGCGCTGACCCGGCCCTTGCTGTCGGCACGCTTGAGCGTGTCACGCGCCGGCACGGCCAGCAGCCCCCCCACCGGGTCGTCCGCCAGTTCAGCCAACAACTTGTCCAGGTCGCTACGCGCCAGGTTCGGCCGCGCGGCATCGTGCACCAACACCCAGTCGCTGTCTGCCGCCCCTTGGGCATGCAGCAGCAACAAGGCGTTAAGTACCGAGTCGGCGCGCTCGCGCCCACCCGCCGCGCGCTGGATGCGCGGGTCGCTGGCGCAGCGCAGGCCGGGCCAGTACGGGTCGTCTTCGGCAATGCTGACCACCATGCCTTTTAGCGCCGGGTGGCCAAGAAAACAGTCGAGGCTGTGCTCGAGAAGGGTCTGCCCGGCCAGCTCCAGATACTGCTTGGGGCGGTCGGCAGCCATGCGGGCACCAACGCCCGCCGCAGGAATCACGGCCCAGAAGGCCGGCAAGGTATCGATCATTTCTGTGGCAACTGGAAGAGGGTTTCACCCTCTTTGACCATCCCCAATTCATGGCGAGCCCGCTCTTCAACGGTCTCCATGCCTTTTTTCAGCTCCAGCACTTCGGCATCGAGCACGCGATTGCGCTCGAGCAAGCGCTCGTTTTCGGCGTGCTGGTCAGCAATCTGCTGCTTCAGCTCGGTCACTTGCGCCAGGCTGCCGTTGCCCACCCACAGGCGGTACTGCAGGCCCCCCAGCAACAGGAGCAGAATAAGGAACACCCAATAGGGACTGCGCATCACGTTATCCAGGTTAAAAAGGCTGCCGTGCACATTTTACGGGGCCTCGAATAGCACGAAGCCTGGCCGAGGCCAGGCTTCGTTGACAGAAACCCGTTGGAATGTAGGAAAGTTCAGTAAGAACGTTCCTACAACTCCGGCTGCTGCCTTTTTACCATCTCTTGCTTAGCCGCGAAACTCGGCACGACCACGGTAAACCGCTTTGGCGCCCAGCTGCTCTTCGATACGCAGCAGCTGGTTGTACTTGGAAACGCGGTCGGAACGGCACAGCGAACCGGTCTTGATCTGGCCAGCAGCGGTACCCACGGCCAGGTCGGCAATGGTCGAGTCTTCGGTTTCACCGGAGCGGTGCGAGATCACTGCGGTGTAGCCGGCAGCCTTGGCCATCTGGATGGCTTCCAGGGTTTCGGTCAGCGAGCCGATCTGGTTGAACTTGATCAGGATCGAGTTACCGATGCCCTTCTCGATGCCTTCTTTGAGGATCTTGGTGTTGGTCACGAACAGGTCGTCGCCAACCAGCTGGACTTTTTCACCGATCTTGTCGGTGAGGATCTTCCAGCCAGCCCAGTCGGACTCGTCCAGGCCGTCTTCGATCGAGATGATCGGGAAGCGCTCGGTCAGGCCTTTCAGGTAGTCAGCGAAGCCTTCGGCGTCGAACGACTTGCCTTCGCCGGACAGGTTGTACTTGCCGTCTTCGTAGAATTCGGAAGCCGCGCAGTCCAAGGCCAGGGTCACGTCGGTGCCCAGCTTGTAGCCGGCTTTTTCAACGGCTTCGGCGATGGCGCCCAGGGCGTCTTCGTTGGAAGCCAGGTTCGGGGCAAAGCCACCTTCGTCACCAACGGCAGTGTTCAGGCCACGGGCCTTCAGCACGGCTTTGAGGTGGTGGAAGATTTCGGTACCCATGCGCAGGCCATCGGAGAAGGTCTTGGCGCCAACCGGCTGCACCATGAACTCCTGGATGTCGACGTTGTTGTCGGCGTGCTCGCCACCGTTGATGATGTTCATCATCGGCACGGGCATCGAGTACTGGCCCGGGGTGCCGTTCAGGTTGGCGATGTGTGCGTACAGCGGCAGGTCCTGATCCTGGGCAGCAGCCTTGGCGGCAGCCAGGGAAACAGCCAGGATGGCGTTGGCGCCCAGCTTGGCCTTGTTCTCGGTACCGTCCAGTTCGATCATGGCGCGGTCCAGGGCCTTCTGGTCGGAAGGGTCCTTGCCCAGCAGCAGCTCACGGATCGGGCCATTGATGTTGCCAACGGCCTTCAGCACGCCCTTGCCCATGTAACGGCTCTTGTCGCCATCACGCAGCTCCAGCGCTTCGCGCGAGCCGGTGGAAGCACCGGACGGCGCGCAAGCGCTGCCGATGATGCCGTTGTCGAGCAGTACATCGGCTTCCACGGTGGGGTTGCCACGCGAGTCGAGAACTTCACGACCTTTGATGTCGACGATTTTTGCCATTGTTGTAAGCACTCCAGAATTGACGAAAACAACGCAGCTTAGGGAATTCTTGCCTTTCACCAGGCAGGGACGCAGCAGGCAGGCCTGGCAAAAGCAACCCCTGACCGAGCGGTCAGGGGTAGATCGGGGCGTACTTTACCCGAGAAATGAGCCTTGCGCGGACTTAACCGTCGGAAAACTCATCAAAGACCTGAAATAATCAGGCCTTGTTCTTCTGGGCCAGGGCCGCCTTGACGAAGCCGCTGAACAGCGGGTGACCGTCACGCGGGGTGGAGGTGAACTCCGGGTGGAACTGGCAGGCGACGAACCATGGGTGGTCCTTGGACTCGACCACTTCGACCAGCGCGCCGTCTTCGGAACGGCCCGAGATTACCAGGCCAGCCTCAACCAGCTGCGGCAGCAGGTTGTTGTTGACCTCGTAACGGTGACGGTGACGCTCGGTGATCACATCCTTGCCGTAGCAGTCGTGCACCTTGGAACCGGCAGCCAGTTGGCAGTCCTGTGCGCCCAGGCGCATGGTGCCGCCCAGGTCGGAAGCCTCGTCGCGGGTTTCCACAGCACCGGTGGCATCGGCCCACTCGGTGATCAGGCCAACGACCGGGTGGCCGCTGTTGCGGTCGAACTCGGTGGAGTTGGCGTCTTTCCAGCCCACCACGTTGCGGGCGAATTCGATGACCGCGACCTGCATGCCCAGGCAGATACCCAGGTAGGGCACCTTGTTCTCACGGGCGTATTGCACCGCAGTGATCTTGCCTTCCACGCCACGCAGGCCGAAACCGCCTGGCACCAGGATGGCATCGGCGCCTTCGAGCAGGCTGGTGCCCTGGTTCTCGATGTCTTCCGAGTCGATGTAACGCAGGTTGACCTTGGTACGGTTGGTGATGCCGGCGTGGCTCATCGCTTCGATCAGCGACTTGTACGCATCCAGCAGCTCCATGTACTTGCCGACCATGGCGATGGTCACTTCCTGCTCAGGGTTGAGCTTGGCATCGACGACCTTGTCCCACTCGGACAGGTCGGCACCATTGCACTGCAGGCCGAAGCGCTCGACG
The DNA here is from genome assembly GCF_044900445.1 of Pseudomonas sp. NPDC089407. Taxonomy (NCBI): domain Bacteria; kingdom Pseudomonadati; phylum Pseudomonadota; class Gammaproteobacteria; order Pseudomonadales; family Pseudomonadaceae; genus Pseudomonas; species Pseudomonas sp. NPDC089407. The sequence continues at coordinate 12,990 of NZ_JBJDNB010000037.1, read as the reverse complement.
ACGAAGTCGTCCAGGCCCTGTGCATGCAGCACGCCCGGGATCTTGTAGATGGTGTCGACGTCTTCCAGCGAAATCACCGCACGCTCTTCAACGTTGGTGAACAGCGCGATCTTACGACGCGACGAGGCATCGACCGGGTGGTCGGAGCGGCAGATCAGCACGTCTGGCTGCAGGCCGATGGAGCGCAGCTCCTTGACCGAGTGCTGGGTCGGCTTGGTCTTGGTTTCGCCAGCGGTGGCGATGTACGGGACCAGGGTCAGGTGCATCAGCATGGCGCGCTTGGAGCCCACTTCGACACGCAGCTGGCGAATTGCCTCGAGGAACGGCTGCGACTCGATGTCACCCACGGTACCGCCGATTTCCACCAGGGCCACGTCGGCATCGCCGGCGCCCTTGATGATGCGACGCTTGATTTCGTCGGTGATGTGCGGGATGACCTGGATGGTCGCGCCCAGGTAATCACCACGGCGCTCCTTGCGCAGCACGTGCTCGTAGATACGGCCAGTGGTGAAGTTGTTGTTCTGGGTCATGGTGGTGCGGATGAACCGCTCGTAGTGGCCCAGGTCGAGGTCGGTCTCGGCACCATCGTGGGTGACGAACACTTCACCATGCTGGAACGGGCTCATGGTGCCCGGATCGACGTTGATGTACGGATCCAGCTTGAGCATGGTGACCTTCAGGCCCCGCGCTTCCAGGATGGCCGCCAGGGAAGCCGAGGCAATGCCTTTCCCCAATGAAGAAACAACACCGCCCGTGACGAATATGTAGCGCGTCATGAAAAACCCTAGAAGTCTGCGTTAAGGCGGCCAGCGCCGCCGGAGAAAGCGAAGGAAGGCCGAAGCCCCCGATCACCTGCGTCAATCACAGTGCATCTCGAAAAACTGCCGCGTCTGTACAGACCAGGGGTATCCCCGGCATGGAGCTCGCTCGTCATTTCCAGAATCAGCCCAGCAAAAAACTGCTTGGTAATCGGCAACTGCTGTGTTTTCGAGGAACCCACAGAAGTTGTATCAAGAAGGGAGGGTAGTCTACCGGAATGTACCCTTCAGCTCAAACCTTGCGCGTTCGTCGGTAACTGCCAATGTAGCTGGCAATCCGCCTGCACCAGGCCCGGCAGGTTGGCCACCGCCAGCAGGCGCTCGCCGTGATACAGCAGCGGCAGGCGCGCGCGCAGGAAATGCGGCACGTGCAGCTCATTGAGCAGGCGCTTGAGGTCGCGCCGGCCACGGCCGGCAAGCTCGACAATTTCGCCGCCCTGGCGGTAGGCAATGCGCAACCCGCCCAGCGGTGCTGCGCCATCAAGACGCACGGTACCGTTACCGGGCAGCGGCAAAGGCTGGGTGGGATCGACCCAGGCCAACTGACCAGCGGGCGGCTGCAGCCAGTCGCCACTCAACCACCAGATGCGCCCATGGCTGCGCAGCAGTTGCCCATCGGCCAAGCGCCAGACCGGCTGGGCATCGACGGCGGCATCGCGCAGGTCCGCCCAACCGGCCCAATGCCGGGTGTCGGGCAGGCGGGTGCGTTGGCTCAGCCAGTATTGCAGGGCATTGCGCTGACGGGCCGGCGACAGTGCCGTGAGCGTGGCCAGGTCGAGAGAATCCAGCCCAGCCCAAGCCACGGGTGCCCCCTCCTCCGCGAGCGCCAGGTCGTCTCGGGCAACTTCGTCCAGCAAGCCCAGCGCCTCGCCCAGGTGCCCTGCGGCACGGGCGAGGTTCTGGCTGGCCTGCGGCCAACGTTGCTGCAATTGCGGGAGCACTTCACCGCGCAAATAGTTACGGGCGAACTGTGTGTCAGCGTTTGACGGGTCTTCGATCCAGGCCAAGCCATGGGCCGCGCCGTACCCCTGCAGTTGCTGGCGGGAACAAGCCAGCAATGGTCTGACCAGGCTACCCTGCCCTAGCACCCGTTGCCCCGGCATCGCCGCCAGGCCACGCAGGCCGGCGCCACGTAGCAAACGAAACAGCAGGGTCTCGGCCTGGTCGTCGCGGTGCTGGCCGGTGAACAGGATGTCGCCTGGGCCGAGGGTTTGTTTGAAGGCGGCATAGCGGGCGTCACGGGCGGCCTGTTCGAGGCTGGCGCCGGGGGTGACCTGGACGTGGATGACCTGCAGTTGGATGCCGAGGTTGGCGCAGATGGCCTGGCAATGGGCGGGCCAGGCGTCGGCGGCGGTTTGCAGGCCGTGGTGGACGTGGATGGCGTGCAGCGGGGGGGCTGTGTGGTGGCGGGCGTAGTCGGCCAGCAGGTGCAGGAGGACGGTGGAGTCGAGGCCACCGGAGAAGGCGATGTACCAGGTGGGGGCGTTGAGCCAGGGGGTGAGGTTGATCATCTGTTCCTCACTTGGCTTGAGATGGCCGGGGGTGCTTTGCACCCCATTCGCCGGCAAGCCAGCTCCCACATTGTCCGCGTTGACGCTGACTCTTGTGGGCGCTGGCTTGCCGGCGAATGGGCCGCACAGCGGCCCCGTGGATGTATCAGAGGCCGTAGCTCATCAGGCGCTCGTAACGGCGGGCCAGCAGCGCGTCGTTGTCGAACTTGCCGAGCATGTCCAGTTGCTGCACCAGGTCGGCGCGGATGCTTTCCGACATCGTGGCCGGGTCACGGTGGGCGCCGCCCAGCGGCTCCTGGATGACCTTGTCGACGATGTTCAGGCTCTTCAGGCGCTCGGCGGTGATGCCCATGGCTTCGGCCGCGTCAGCCGCCTTGTCGGCCGTCTTCCACAGGATCGAAGCACAGCCTTCCGGCGAGATCACCGAGTAGGTCGAATACTGCAGCATGTTCAGCTGGTCGCACACGCCGATGGCCAGCGCACCGCCGGAACCACCCTCACCGATCACGGTGGCGATGATCGGGGTTTTCAGGCGCGCCATCACACGCAGGTTCCAGGCAATCGCCTCGCTCTGGTTGCGCTCTTCGGCGTCGATACCCGGGTAGGCGCCCGGGGTATCGATGAAGGTCAGGATCGGCATCTTGAAGCGCTCGGCCATTTCCATCAGGCGGCAGGCCTTGCGGTAGCCTTCAGGGCGCGGCATACCGAAGTTGCGGCGTACCTTTTCGCGCACTTCGCGGCCCTTCTGGTGGCCGATGACCATGACCGCCTTGCCGTCCAGGCGTGCGGTACCGCCCACGATGGCGGCGTCGTCAGAGAAGTGGCGGTCGCCGTGCAGCTCTTCGAACTCGGTGAAGATGTGCTCCAGGTAGTCCAGGGTGTAAGGACGACGTGGGTGGCGGGCCAGACGGGCGATCTGCCAGCTGGTCAGGTTGCCGAAGATGCTTTCGGTCAGGGTGTTGCTCTTGTCTTGCAGACGGGCAATTTCATCGCTGATGTTCAGCGAATTGTCGTTGCCCACCAGGCGCAGGCCTTCGATCTTGGCTTGCAGGTCGGCAATCGGCTGTTCGAAATCGAGAAAATTCGGGTTCATAGTCATCCGTCTTGGGTCTACGGCCAGGCGGCCGGCCGGTTGATCCGTTTGGCGCCCTACCTTAAGGGATCAGGCGCATTCAGGTCGAGATTAAATTTTTGTCGGTTCAACGATATTGCAGGAAGACGTTCTCACGCCCGAACTGGTCACGCAGCGCCTGAATCAACCCGTCCGCCGGGTCGATCGCCCACTGCTCACCGAACTGCAGCATGGCCTTGGCGTCGCTGCCGGTGTACTCCAGGGTGATCGGGCACGCACCGCGATGGCGGGTGATCAGCTCACCCAGCCACTTGAGACGGTCGCCCTTCAGCGCTTCGTGCGCCACCTTCAGGCGCAGGCTCTCGGCCAGCTTGGTGCGTGCGTCCTCCATGGTCATTACCTGCTTCACCCGCAGGCGCAGGCCACCGGAGAAGTCGTCATTGCTGACTTCGCCCTCGACCACCACCATGGCGTCGTTCTGCAGCAAGGACTGTGCCGCGATGTAGGCGTCGGCAAACAGCGATGCCTCGATACGCCCGGAGCGGTCATCCAGGGTGACAAAGCCCATCTTGTCGCCCTTCTTGTTCTTCATTACCCGCAGGGCAATGATCATGCCGGCGATGGTCTGGGTTTCGCGTGACGGCTTTAGGTCGATGATGCGCTGGCGGGCAAAGCGGCGGATCTCGGTCTCGTACTCGTCGATCGGGTGACCGGTGAGGTACAGGCCCAAGGTGTCCTTTTCGCCCTTCAGGCGCTCCTTCAGGGTCAGCTCGCGCACCTTGCGGTGGTTGGCGTAAACATCCACATCCACGGCGTCGAACATGCTACCGAACAGGTCGACGTGGCCGCTATCAGCGGTATGCGCGGCCTGCTCGGCGGCCTTGATGGCTTCGCCCAGCGCCGAGAGCAGGGTCGCCCGGTTGATGTCGATGTTGGCCTGGTAGGCCTTGATCTCATCATGGAAGTGCGGGCCCAGGCGGTCCAGCGCGCCGCTGCGCACCAGCGCATCGAGGGTACGCTTGTTGACCCGTTTGAGATCGATGCGCTCACAGAAGTCGAACAGGTCCTTGAACGGGCCGCCCTGGGCGCGGGCCTCGACAATTGCCTCGACCGGGCCTTCACCGACGCCCTTGATGGCGCCCAGGCCGTAGACGATCCGGCCGTCGTTGTTGACAGTGAACTTGAAGTCGGAGAAGTTCACGTCCGGCGCGTCGAGGCGCAGCTTCATGCTGCGCACTTCCTCGACCAGCACCACCACCTTGTCGGTGTTGTGCATGTCCGCCGACAGTACCGCCGCCATGAACGGCGCCGGGTAGTGGGTTTTCAGCCAGGCGGTCTGGTACGACACCAGGCCGTAGGCGGCGGAGTGGGATTTGTTGAAGCCGTAACCGGCGAACTTTTCTACCAGGTCGAAGATGTTACCGGCCAGGTCCGCATCGATATTGTTGGCAACGCAACCTTCGATGAAACCACCGCGCTGCTTGGCCATTTCCTCGGGTTTTTTCTTACCCATTGCCCGGCGCAGCATGTCGGCGCCGCCCAGGGTATAGCCGGCCATGACCTGGGCAATCTGCATCACCTGTTCCTGGTACAGGATGATGCCGTAGGTCGGTGCCAGTACCGGCTTGAGGCCTTCGTACTGGTAGTCGGCATGCGGGTAGGCCAGTTCGGCGCGGCCGTGCTTGCGGTTGATGAAGTCGTCCACCATGCCCGATTGCAGCGGGCCCGGGCGGAACAATGCCACCAGTGCGATGAGGTCTTCCAGGCAGTCGGGCTTGAGCTTCTTGATCAGCTCCTTCATGCCGCGCGATTCAAGCTGGAAAACTGCCGTGGTTTCGGCCTTCTGCAGCAGCTCGTAGGTCTTGCGGTCGTCCAGCGGGATGAAGTCGATGTTCAGGTCGGGCAGGTTTTGCTTGGCCTGCTCGCGGTTGATGATCTCCATCGCCCACTTGATGATGGTCAGGGTACGCAGGCCAAGGAAGTCGAACTTCACCAGGCCGGCGGCCTCGACGTCGTCCTTGTCGAACTGGGTTACCAGGCCGCCGCCTTCTTCGTCACAGGCGATCGGCGAAAAGTCGGTGAGCTTGGTCGGGGCGATGACCACACCACCGGCGTGCTTGCCGGTACCCCGGGTCACGCCTTCCAGCTTCAGGGCCATGTCCCAGATTTCACGGGCGTCTTCATCGCCTTTAAGGAAGTCGCGCAGGATTTCTTCCTGCTCGTAAGCCTTCTCCAGGGTCATGCCCACTTCAAACGGGATCATCTTCGACAGGCGGTCAGCCAAGCCGTAGGACTTGCCCTGCACCCGCGCCACGTCACGCACCACCGCCTTCGCAGCCATGGTACCGAAGGTGATGATCTGGCTGACCGCGTTGCGGCCATAAGCCTCGGCCACGTAGTCGATCACCCGGTCACGGCCGTCCATGCAGAAGTCGACGTCGAAGTCGGGCATGGATACCCGTTCAGGGTTGAGGAAGCGCTCGAACAGCAGGTCATAGGCCAGCGGGTCGAGGTCGGTGATCTTCAGGACGTAGGCCACCAGCGAGCCGGCACCCGAACCTCGGCCCGGGCCTACCGGCACGTCGTTGTTCTTGGCCCACTTGATAAAGTCCATAACGATCAGGAAGTAACCGGGGAAGCCCATCTGGATGATGATGTCCAGCTCGAACTTCAGGCGGTCCAGATATACCTGACGCTTTTCTTCGTAGTTGGGTGTGGTGTCTTTCGGCCACAGCACCGCCAAGCGCTCTTCCAGGCCTTCGTGGGACACATGCCGCAGGTAATCGTCGATGCCCATGCCGTTGGGCGTGGGGAAGTCGGGCAGGAAGTACTTGCCCAGCTGTACCTGGATGTTGCAACGCTTGGCGATCTCGACGGTGTTGGCAATGGCATCGGGCAGGTCGCTGAACAGCTCGGCCATTTCCTCGGCCGACTTCAGGTACTGTTGGTCGCTGTAGCCACGCGGGCGGCGCGGGTCGTCGAGGGTCCAACCTTCACCAATGCACACGCGGGTTTCGTGGGCGTCGAAGTCGGCCTGCTTGAGGAAGCGCACATCGTTGGTGGCTACCAGTGGCGCGCCAAACTTGTCGGCCAGGGCCACGGCAGCGTGCACGTACTCCTCGTCGCGGGCGCGGTTGGTGCGCTGCACTTCGACGTAGAAGCGCTCGGGGAACATGCCCATCCAGTCTTGCAACAGCGCTGCCGCTTCATCGTCACGCCCCGACAGCAGGGCCATGCCAATATCGCCCTCTTTACCGGCAGACAGGGCAATCAGGCCCTCGCTGGCAGGCGCAATCCATTCACGCTGCAGGATCACCAGGCCGTTGCGTTGGCCGTCGGTCCAACCACGCGAAATCAGTTCGGTGAGGTTGCGGTAGCCCTGGGGGTCCATGGCCAAGAAGCAGATTCGCGACAGCGGCGCTTCCGGGTCGGCACCGGCCAGCCACAGGTCGGCACCGCAGATCGGCTTGATGCCGGCGCCCATGGCGGTCTTGTAGAACTTGACCAGCGAGCACATGTTGCTCTGGTCGGTGATGGCCACCGCCGGCATGTTCATCCCGGCCAGCGCCTTGGCCAGCGGTTTGATCCGCACCAGGCCGTCGACCAGCGAGAATTCGGAGTGGACGCGCAGGTGAACGAAGGGAACCGACATGGAAGATCCTGTAGCAGTGCTGAACGACAAGGGCGGGATTGTAGCTTAAATGAGGGGGGACTTTGGGGCTGCTTTGCAGCCCAATCGCCGGCAAGCCAGCTCCCACAAGGACCGCGCAGGCGTCAGGGACAGTAGGGACCCTGTGGGAGCTGGCTTGCCGGCGATTGGGCCGCAAAGCGGCCCCGGGGATTCAGATCAGGGACTCGATGACACCTTCACGTGCTTCCCAGGCCGCCCGCACCGGGGCGAAGGAACGCCGATGAATGGGCGTAGGCCCAAGCCGCGCCAGTGCCTCAAGGTGCACCGGCGTCGGGTAACCCTTGTGCCCACCCATGCCATACCCCGGGTAGATCAGCTCGAAAGCGCTCATCTCGCGGTCACGGGTTACCTTGGCCAGGATCGAAGCGGCTGCAATGGCCGGCACTTGGCTATCCCCTTTGACCACCGGCGCTGCCGGTACCGCCAGTTTCGGGCAGCGGTTACCGTCTATCAGGGCCAGCTTTGGCGTAACGTGCAGGCCTTCGACCGCGCGCTGCATGGCCAGCATGGTGGCCTGCAGGATGTTCAGGCGGTCGATTTCATCAACCTCGGCGCGGGCGATGCAGAAGCTCAGGGCCTTTTCGCAGATCTCGTCGAACAAGGCCTCACGCTTGGCTTCAGTGAGTTTTTTCGAGTCGTTCAGGCCGAGGATTGGCCGCGCCGGGTCCAGGATTACCGCCGCCGTCACCACCGCGCCGCACAGCGGGCCACGGCCCACTTCGTCGACACCGGCGACCAGGTCTTCGACCAGGTTGAAGTCCAGTCCAATTTGCATGTCAGCGGTCCTTGAGCAGCGCCAGTACCGCCTCGGCCGCCTGGTTGGAGGCGTCGCGGCGCAGGGTGCGGTGAATTTCGTCGAAACGCTCGGTTTGCTGGCTACCATCACGCACCAGCGGTGCCAGGGTATTGGCCAAGGCTTCGCTGGTGGCGTCGTCCTGCAGCAGCTCGGGCACCAGTTCACGCTGGGCCAGCAGGTTCGGCAACGATACGTAGGGGCTTTTTACCAGGCGTTTGAGAATCCAGTAGGTCAGCGGCGCCAGGCGGTAGGCCACCACCATCGGCCGCTTGTACAGCAACGCTTCGAGGGTGGCGGTACCCGAGGCGATCAACACCGCGTCACAGGCTGCCAGCGCCTGGTGCGACTGGCCATCGAGCAGGGTCAGCGGCAATTGCCGGCCTTCGAGCATCTGTTCAACCTGGGCGCGCCGCGCAGCGTTGGCGCAGGGCAGCACGAAGCGCACGCCCGGCACCTGCTGGCTCAAACGCTCGGCAGCATCGAGGAACAACGCACCCAGGCGCCCTACTTCGCCACCCCGGCTGCCCGGCATCAGTGCCACCACCGGCCCTTCGCCAAGCCCCAGCGCGGCACGCGCGCTCGGGCGGTCAGCTTGCAGCGGGATGGTGTCAGCCAGCGGGTGGCCGACAAAACGCACCGGCACGCCTTGCTCTTCATAGAACCGCGCCTCGAACGGCAGCAGTGTCAGCATCAGGTCGCAGCCTTCACGAATCTTCAGCACACGCTTCTGCCGCCAGGCCCAGACCGACGGGCTGACGTAATGCACGGTCTTGATCCCCGCCTGGCGCAGTTTCAGCTCGATGTTGAGGGTAAAGTCAGGGGCGTCGATACCGATGAATACATCCGGCTTTTCGTCGATCAGGGTCTGGATCAGCAACTTGCGCCGCTTGAGCAGTTCGCGCAGGCGACCCAGCACTTCGACCAGGCCCATGACCGCCAGGCGTTCCATCGGGAAATAAGAGTGCAGGCCTTCGGCTTCCATCAGGGGGCCGCCAACGCCGATAAACCGTACATCAGGGTGGCGTGCCTTGAGGGCACGCATCAAACCTGAACCCAGAATGTCGCCGCTGGCCTCACCGGCGACCAGCGCTACGCAAAGCTGGGCCATATCAGCGGGTAATGCCGCGTGCAGAGTTCACGATCGACTGGCGGAACAGCTCGACCTCAGGGTGTTGCGCGGCAGGCTCGGCCAGTTCCTTGAGCGCGTCTTCGACGGTCAGGCCCTGACGATAGACAATCTTGTAGCAACGGCGCAGCACATGGATCACCTCGTCGCTGAAACCGCGGCGGCGCATGCCTTCGAAGTTCATGCTGCGGGCTTCGGCCGGGCTACCGAACACGGTAACGAACGCCGGAACATCCTTGCCGATAGCCGTGCCCATACCGGAAAACGCGTGAGCACCGATATGGCAATACTGGTGCACCAGGGTATAACCGGAGAGGATTGCCCAGTCACCCACATGCACATGGCCGGCCAATGCGGTGTTGTTGACCAGGATGCAGTGGTCGCCGATGACGCTGTCGTGGCCGATGTGGGCATAGGCCATGATCAGGTTATGGTCGCCCACGGTGGTTTCGGCGCGGTCCTGAACGGTTCCGCGGTGAATGGTCACCCCTTCACGGATCACATTGTGGTCGCCAATCACCAGGCGTGTTGGCTCACCCTTGTACTTGAGGTCAGGGGTGTCTTCGCCAATCGAGGAAAACTGAAAGATGCGGTTGTGCTTGCCGATACGGGTCGGCCCCTTGAGCACAACATGCGGGCCGATGACGGTGCCCTCCCCGACCTCTACATCAGGGCCAACGATCGACCAAGGGCCGACCTCGACGCCATCGGCTAGCTTGGCCGACGGATCGATAATGGCCCGAGGATCAATCGAATTCATAGGGTCTGTTCCGCGCAGGTGATTTCTGCCGAGCACACCGGCTTGCCGTCCACCAGGGCGCGGCATTCAAACTTCCATACCATGCGTTTGCGGCTGAGGAACTTGGCTTCCAGCACCAACTGGTCACCCGGCAGTACCGGCTGACGGAAACGCAGCTTGTCGGAACCGACGAAGTAATACAGGGTGCCATCGGCCGGCTTGGCATCAAGAATTTTGAAACCAAGAATACCGGCCGCCTGGGCCATGGCTTCGATGATCAGGACGCCCGGCATGATTGGATGACCCGGGAAGTGGCCATTGAAGAACGGCTCATTGATGCTGACATTCTTGTAGGCACGAATGCTCTGGGCCTCGAAGTCCAGATCCGTCACACGGTCCACCAGCAGGAACGGGTAACGGTGAGGCAGGTATTCGCGAATCTCGTTGATGTCCATCATTTCGGGGGGAAGCCTGTAATAAGAATAGGGAGCGCAGGTGCTGACCGTACGCTCCTTTTGCAATCCAAAGAGGAGCCAGCTAGCGACTGTTCACTCTTGCTCAGGGAATGGTATCAGCCTTCTGATGTCGGCAGGCCACCTGAGGTCACGGTATCGACGCGTTTTTCCAGCTGCTGAAGGCGCTTGGCCATGTCATCGAGCTGGCGAATGCGCGCAGCGCTCTTGCGCCAGTCAGCCAACGGCTGCATGGCTGTGCCGGATGAATAGGAACCGGGTTCGGTGATCGAACGGGTTACCATGGTCATGCCGGAAATAAATACGTTGTCGCAAACATCAATATGCCCCACCAGGCCCACGCCGCCGGCCAGCATGCAGTGCTTGCCGATGCGTGTACTGCCCGAGATGCCCACGCAAGCGGCCATGGCGGTGTGGTCACCGATCTGAACGTTGTGGGCGATCTGGATCTGGTTGTCGAGCTTGACCCCGTCGCCAATCCGCGTGTCGGACAGCGCACCACGGTCAACAGCTGTATTGACGCCGATTTCCACGTCATCACCAATGGTGACGCCGCCAATCTGGGCGATCTTGCGCCAGATGCCCTTCTCGTTGGCAAAACCGAAGCCTTCGCCACCGATCACCGCACCCGACTGTATGACCACACGCTTGCCAATGGTGACGTCGTGATACAACGTCACCCGCGGCGCCAGCCAGCCGCCCTCACCGACAACGCAACGCGCACCGATGAAGCACTGTGCGCCGATACTGACGCCTGCCTCGATGCGCGCACCGCTTTCGATAACCGCGAACGGCCCGATACTGGCGCTGGCGTCCACCTGCGCGTCCTCAGCCACCACGGCGCTGGGATGGATTCCCGCCACAGCCTTGGGTTTGGGGTCGAACAGATGGGAAATACGCGCATACGCCTGGTACGGGTCGGCCACGATCAGGGCATTGCCGGCGAAGCTTTCGGCATCCGCAGCCTTGAGCAATACCGCACCCGCCTGGCAGTTATCCAGGTATTTGCGGTACTGCGGGTTGGCGAGGAAGCTCAACTGACCGGGGCCAGCCTCTTGCAAGGTGGCCAGCCCGGTAATCTGCAGCGCCTCGGGCCCCTTGAGGGTAGCGCCGAGGGCCTCGGCCAACTGGCCTAACGTCATGGTCACACTCATATCAACGGGCTTGGTTCATGCGCTCGATGACCTGGCGGGTGATGTCGTACTGAGGTTTGACATCGATGACCGCGCCACGCTCGAGGACCAGGTCGAAACCGCCCTTCTTGATCACTTCTTCGACAGCGCCATCCAGCTTCGGCTTCAGTTGCTTGAGCATGTCACGGTCAGCAACGGCCTTGGCTTCGTTCAGCTCCTTGGACTGGAACTGGAAGTCACGGGCCTTTTGCTTGAACTCGAGCTCCAGGCGCTCACGCTCCTGCTGCTGCATTTTGTCGCCGCCCTTGATCAGGCGGTCCTGGATGCCCTTGGCGCTGCTTTCCAGGCTTTTCAGCTTGGTCAACTGCGGGCCGAATTTTTTCTCGGCATCGACCGCGTACTTCTTGGCGGCATCCGATTCAAGCAGGGCCATCTGATAGTTCAGGACGGCAACCTTCATTTCGGCGAAAGCCGGGGTGGCGACCAGCGCCGCGGCCACTACGGCCAGTTGAGCCAATTTACGCACGATGCACTCCTGGATAAACCGTTGTCATTAAGCAGGGGCCGACCTTAGAAGGTCTGGCCCAGAGAGAATTGGAACACCTGGGTATCGGCATCGTCCGGCTTCTTGACCGGCATTGCCAGGCTGAAGCTCAGCGGGCCCAGTGCGGTAATCCAGGTCACGCCCAGACCGACCGAGCTGGCCATGCCAGAGAAGCCGACCTTTTCGCAATCAGGCTTGTTGCCGCAGTTGGTGTCGAACACGTTACCCACGTCCCAGAACACGGAGGTGCGCAGCGAGCGCTGGTCCTTGACGAACGGCAGCGGGAACAACAGCTCGACACCACCCTGGACCAACACGTTACCACCGAACGGCAGCGGATCCTGGTCCGGGTCGGCGATGGTTCCGGGCTTGCCACCCGGGTTGCCTTCACCACGGCTCGGGGTACTGCGTGGGCCCAGGCTGCTGTCCTTGAAGCCACGCACGGAGTTGAAGCCACCTGCGAAGTAGTTCTCGTAGAACGGCAGGCCAGAGGTGCTGCCGTAACCATCACCATAGCCCAGCTCAGTGTGCAGGCGCAGGGTGTAATCGTTGTTGATCGGCTGGAACAGCTGACCACGGTAGTCGAGCTTGAAGAACGACAGGTCGCTACCCGGAATGGTCGACTCCAGGGTCAGGCTTTGCGAGTGACCACGGGTCGCCAGCACACCCTTGTTCAGGGTCGACTCGGACCAGCCGATCGAGGCCTTGAAGTTGAGGAAGTTGTCGCCTTCCTGGTCGAGGAAGTCGAAGATCTCGTCAACGGTGTACTTGCCGGTCTTGATCTTGTCCTGCTGCACGCTCAGGCCGTAGGTCAGGCGCGAGGTTTCGCTGATCGGGTAACCCAGGCTCACGCCGGCACCGTAGCTGTCGACCGCATAGCTGGCCACGTCGACGTCGAGGTCGTCGTAGTCGGTGCTGCGGTAGAAGGCGTTGTAGCCCAGGCTCACGCCGTCGGCAGTGAAGTAGGGGTCCACGAAGCCGAAGTTGTAGCGGGTCTGGTATTCCGAACGGGTCAGGCCGACCGACACCTTGTTACCGGTACCGAGGAAGTTGCTCTGGCTGATCGAACCACCCAGGATCAGGCCGG
>NZ_JBJDNB010000036.1:38693-68521 GCF_044900445.1 Pseudomonas sp. NPDC089407 | reverse complement strand
CTTTGCTTCGCAAAGCCCGGAAGCTGGGGTATCAAGTGGTGGCTGCCTGAGTGCTTAAAAAACAGTGGGTTGCATTTTGTTTGATGAGAGCTGGCCACAGTCACGCGCAAGGCTCAAAGCCTGTGGTGAACCTGTGGGAGCTGGCTTGCCGGCGATAGGGCCGGCACGGGTAACGACTCATGCCGTTTCGGGATAGCTGTACTCAAACACCCGCACCACCTCGGAAGCATGCCACGACGCCGCTTCCATACCATCCACCGGCCCGGAGAAGCGCCCCAAGCGCTCCACGCATTCGAAAAAGCCAGTACGCGGCAAACGGCTAGCGCCCTGGCTGATGACCAGCGAGCTGCGCAAGGGCTGTTCGGCACGGGCATCCAGTACCGCCAGGTATTCCAGCGCGGCGGTCAGCGTCTGCATGGCTGGGCTGGGCAGCTGCAAGCGCTCGATCAGCGCGCGGTAAGTCAGCAAGTGGCGTTGACGACGGGCCAGGTCAAGCTCGCCCAGCAGGTTATCCCAATGCTGACGGCTGATCCTGACCTGGCTCATGATGGCTCGCTCCAGCCTGCCACCCCCAAGTGCCAGGCCAGTGCACGGCGGATAGCCGCATCCGGCTGGCGCTCGCCCGACTCGATCATCGCCAGGTACGCCGGGCTTACCCCGACATTGCGCGCCAACTGCTCAGGGGCGATGCCCTTGGCCTGGCGGATTTGTGCAACTTCACTGAACGCCGGCAACGGCGCAGCAACAGCAGCTGTGGCCTGTTCGCTGACATCGGCCTCAGCCGGTGCCTGCCCTGCGGCCTTGAGCAGCGCCTGGTACTGCTCCCAGGGAACGACGGCGTACTCGGGCTGACCGTCCCGGCTGATAACCTGAATACCCATTACAAACCCCTTTAAAAAGGATTACAGCATGTAATCCGTAGGCATAACCCTTATGCCAATTATATTACCAACTCCGGGGTCTGTGCAGTTGCGGTGCGGTGCTGGCCGGTTTCACCGCGTATTGCGTTCCAGGCGCAGCGCTTCCGGGGTGGCTGGCAGGCGCTCGACCACCCGCAGCCGCTCGGGTGCCTGGCTGTCGCGCCAGGCCTTGAAGCGTGCCAGTTCATCGGCCACGGTCTTCAGTACCCAGCCCAGTACCGCGATGTCATCCAGAAAGCCCACACCCAGCAGCCAGTCGGGGATGGCATCGATGGGGCTGACGAAATACAGCAGGCCAGCCACGATGGTGACCAGGGCTTTGGGGCTGATGGCGCGGTACTCGCCACGCCACCAGGCCAGGCACAACGACTGCAGCAGCTTCACGTCTTCACGCAGTTGGCCGATACGCGGGCCTTTGCGCGCCACGGCAAACAGCAGGGCCGGCAACCGGCCGCGGCTGAGCAGGCGCTCTGCCAAGGGCAGGAAACGGGCGAAATTCCAGGGTGCGCTCATGGAGCCTCCGAGAGGGAAAAGGTTATCCACATTTATTGTGGATAACCTTGTGAACAGGGCGAAGTTTCTGACCCCGGGTGCCTGCCAGGCAAGGGCCCCGGTCAGATCGGGCGTTTTTTACACAGTCGTTTCACACGGTGGCTACCTGCACCGCAAACGATTTGCGTCAGAAGCTTCCTACTTCTTCACGCTGCATTTCCTCGGACAGTATCAGCAGTTGCAGGTTCGTCCAATCGCCACAAACGAAAACGCCCCGTGAGGACGGGGCGTTTTCGACAACCTGCCAGATTACTTGGCAGGGGCTTCGGCAGGGGCTTCAGCCTCAGGCTCGGCGCCTTGCAGCTGGGCCGGGTCCTTGATGGCGATCAGTTCCAGGTCGAACACCAGTACCGAGTTGGCCGGGATCAGCGGGCTTGGGCTTTGCGCGCCGTAGGCCAGTTCAGCCGGGATGAACAGCTTGTACTTCTCGCCAACGTGCATCAGCTGCAGGCCTTCGACCCAGCCCGGGATGACGCCGCTGACCGGCAGGTCGATCGGGCTGCCGCGCTCGACGGAGCTGTCGAATACCTTGCCATCGATCAGCTTGCCTTCGTAGTGGACAGTGACCACATCGGTCGGCTTGGGCTGCGGGCCGTCGGCCTTCTTGACCACTTCGTACTGCAGGCCCGAAGCGGTGGTGACAACACCCGGCTTCTTGGCGTTTTCTTCAAGGAACTTCTTGCCGGCAGAAGCCGCTTCTTCGCTGGCCTTGGCCAGGCGCTCTTCAGCGCGTTTCTGCAAGGCGGTGAAGGCCTCTACCAGCTCTTCGTCCTTGATGCGCTGTTCTTTCTTGCCAACGGCGTCTTCGATGCCGAGGGCAACTGCTTTCGAATCAAGGTCTTCCATGCCTTCCTGAGCCAGGCTCTTGCCCATGTTCAGGCCGATTCCGTAGGAGGCTTTCTGCGCCGGAGTCTTCAGCTCGGGGCTGCTGGCCTGTTGATCACAGCCAGCCAGTACCAGGCCAACCAGGGCAACCGCAGCCGCCAAACGATGCTGTTTCATGTGATTTCCTTGTTCATGCGCCATAAGGGCAATCAGGGTAGAAGCCGCGAGCTTATCAGGCGTCCCCAACCCATGGCTACCGGCATAAGAGCCAGCAAACAGGGATTAGTTCCACAGCCTTGCGCGCGGCATAAAAGCCTTAATTAGTGCAAAAGATCATTCGTTACGCTTTGTATCGACCAAGATATACCATAACGCTATCATCTGCCGCTTTCAGGATACTGGCGCGGTAGCGGCCAGGCTATCTAGAACAGGCTTTCGGGATGCACAATGAGATGGGATGGAGCAGTCACCTTCGGTGATTACTGGCTGGGCTACACCGGCAATACCGACCAGACTGCTGCCCATGCCCATGTCGCCATCCAGCTGTGCATCGGCCTGCGCTACGACATCACGGTGGAGTTCGGCAAGCAGGTGCTCACCGCGCCTGGGGTATTGATCGGGCCCTCCGTCGACCACCGTTCACTGCCCAACCCGGACCGCGTCGCCTTTCTCTACTGCTACCCGGATGCCCCCCTTGGCCGCGCACTGAAGGCCTTGCTCGACGACAGTGGCAAAGCCGCCGTCAGCCAGGACATCGTCGACTGCGTGCGCCATGCCGCCAACTTCCACGAGGTGGTGGCGGCGCTGGAACTCAAGCTGGTCCCCCCCGAAAGCTTCGACCCCCGCCTGTCCAATGCCTTGAACCTGCTGCGCCAGGACTGGGCCGGTATCGGCGCGGTATCGCGTGCTGCCAGCGCGGTGGGCCTGTCCAGCCCGCGCCTGCGTTTTTTTGCCACGCGGCAGATGGGCGTGCCGCTGTCGCAATGGATCATCTGGCGCAAACTCGAACGTGCCTGCCACGCCCTCGCCCACGATGCCAGCCTCAGCGATGCCGCCATGGCCGGCGGTTTCGCTGACCAGGCCCACCTCACCCGCATGATGCGCCGCATGGTCGGCATGTCGCCCAGCCGCGTCGCCATGGTGCTGCGCAATACAAGCGATTCATTCAAGAATCCGCAGTTCTAAATCGCCATCATCCCCTCCAGCCCGCGCCAACCGGGGTCTCCACCACCAGGCGCAGGGCCACTTGCCGGCCGCCTTTTACCCAGGGCACACAGGTCGGCTTTTTTAATCGTTCCGGTCCTTGGCCCCCTTGCGGCTGCCAGGCAGACGAGCGCCATGGCACACGCCACTTCATCAACCTAGCGAGCAAGGAGTGCTAGCCCATGTCAGGACCCTCACGGCTGACCGTTTTCCTTACCGGCGGCGCCGGCGTACTGGGCGATACCCTGATCGACCAACTGGCCGACCGTTACCACCTGGTCTGCCTGACCCGTCGCAGCAGCATCCGCCACCCTGGGGTCGAAACCCTGCGCGGTGACATCTGCCAACCGAACCTGGGCCTGTCCAGCGCGGACTACCTGGCGCTGACCAAGCGGGTCGACTGGGTCATCCACTGCGCGGCCATCACCCGCCTGGATGGCCACGCCGAAGCGGTGTTCTCGGTCAACTACCAAGGCACCGAGCAGGTGCTGGCGTTTGTCCGCGACGCCGACGTACCGCTGTACCACATCAGCACCGCCTTCACCCACCCGTGCGACTACCACCCTGGGGTAATGCCTTCGACCCCGTACGAAGTGGTCAAGCGCCAGGCCGAAAGCCTGGTGCGCGATGCCGGCGTACCGGTGTCGATCTTCCGCCCGTCAATCATCATTGGCGACAGCCACAGCGGCCACATGCCCATGCTGCAGGGCTTTCACCTGACCATGGGGCTGATGATGTCGGGCTACCTGCCGATCATCCCGTGCCCGGAAGACGGGCGGGTCGATGTGATCGCCCGCGACGTGGCGGCGGCTGGCATTGCCAGCGCCCTGGACCAGCGCCTGATCGGCGATGACTACTTCCTCAGCAACGGCCCGCAGGCGCTGGACATTCGCACCCTGCTCGACCTGATGTGCGCGGAAATGCACGACCAGGGCAAGCCCTTCCAGCGGCCGCGCTGCATGAACCCGGACATCTATGAACGCCTGGTGCGCCCGGTGTTCTTGCCGGCCCTGGAAGAGAACATCCGCGCCGCCCTCGGCCGCGCCACCCAACTGTGCCGCTACGCCAGCCTGCTGCAGCCGCTGCCCAGCTCGCTGGAGCAACTGTTGCCGGCCCAGCGCCTGGCCATGCGTTCGCCGCGCCAGGAGCTGGCCCTGACCCTGGCGCGGCTGTCGCCCAAGCTTTCGGCCATGCAACGCATGCTGAAGATTCCGGCAGCGGGTGAAAGCCGTGGCGAACTGGCCATGGAGGCCTGAGACGATGAACAGCTTCACTCCCTTGCCCGAAGGGCTCGACGCCGAGCGCGTGCGCACGCAGTACCGCGACCATGTCAATGCCGGCTATGCCCGCCTGGCATCGATGATGAACCTGCCGATCGAGGTGGCTGGCGAAGGCGTCTACCTGTTCGACATGGACGGCAACCGCTACCTCGATGCCGGTGGTTACGGCGTGTTCCTGCTCGGCCATGCGCACCCGCAGGTGGTCGAACAGGTCAGCCGCCAGCTGCACAGCCACCCGATGGCCAGCAAGCTGATGCTCAACCCGTTCCAGGCCCAGGCCGCCGCCGCCCTGGCTGCGCTGTGCCCTGCCCCGCTGCAGTACGTGTACTTCTGCAACTCCGGCACCGAAGCCACCGAGGCCGCCCTGAAGCTGGCCTGGCTGAACGGCTGCCAGCAAGTGATCTCGACCTTGGGTGGCTACCACGGCAAGACCCTTGGCGCGCTGGCGGTCACCGGGCGCGACCTGTATCGCTCGCCGTTCGACGACCGCCTGGGCCACAGCCACTTTGTGCCATTCGGTGATATCGAAGCGCTGCGCCAGCAATTGCAGGCGCAGCCTGAACGCGCTTGCGTGATCCTTGAACCGGTGCAGGCCGAAGCCGGGGTGATCGTGCCTGCGGCTGGCTACCTGCAGCAGGTGCGGGCGCTGTGCGACGAGTACGGCGCGGTACTGATTGCCGATGAAATCCAGTCGGGCATGGGCCGCACCGGGCGCTGGTGGGCCTGCGACCATGAGGGCGTGGTGCCAGACATTCTGCTGGTGGGCAAAAGCCTGTCCGGTGGCTGCGTGCCAGTCAGCGCCATGGTCTGCACGCCCGACATGCAGGCGCCCCTCAATCGCAACCCGCTGATGCACACCACCACCTTCGGCGCCAACCCGCTGGCCATGGCGGCGGTGATGGCGACCCTGCAGGTGATGCAGCGCGAACAACTGGTGACGCGCGCCGCCGCCTTGGGGCAACGCTTGCAACTGGGCCTGCACAACGTACTGCGCCAGCACCCGCGCGGCGCCGAAGTACAGCTGCGCTACGCCGGCCTGTTGCTGGGCCTGGAGTTCGCCGATGCCGGCTTGGCGGCAAACATGGTCATGCACCTGATCGACCAACGCATCGTGGTCAACCATTCGCTCAACGATCACCGGGTTATCCGCCTGACACCGCCGGCCCTGTACAGCGACAGCGACGTTGAATGGCTGCTCGGCGGTTTCGCGCGCGCCCTTGCCCGAACCTTTGAATAGGACACCGAAATGAAAGAAGTCAGCCTGAACGCCCATGTTCCCAGCCAAAGTGCCCAACAGGTCTACGCCGCCATCAGCAACTTCAGCGTCTACCCGCAGTTGTGCGAGTCGGTGCGCAACATCGAGATCGAAGCGATCCATGAGCACGAGGTGCTGAGCAACTGGGAGGTGAACTTCCACAGCGGCATTCTCAAGTGGCAGGAACGTGACGTGTTCGACCCGGCCAACCTGCATATCCACTTCCGCCAGACCGCGGGCGACATCGACCATTTTTCCGGCTCGTGGCAAGTCAGCGAAACCGCCGAAGGCGCCAGCATCGCCTTCCGCTCCTGTTTCGACCTGGGCCTGCCGATGCTGGCCGACATGCTCGACCCGGTCGCCCGCC
This sequence comes from Pseudomonas sp. NPDC089407, assembly GCF_044900445.1. Lineage (NCBI taxonomy): Bacteria > Pseudomonadati > Pseudomonadota > Gammaproteobacteria > Pseudomonadales > Pseudomonadaceae > Pseudomonas > Pseudomonas sp. NPDC089407. Next base: position 62,119 of record NZ_JBJDNB010000036.1, on the reverse strand, counting down.
AGGCGATCCGCGACAACATCAGCGCCATCATTCATGGCCTGTTCCCGAACAGCCAGATCAAGGATTGATGCCATGCCCCTGTCACTCCTGCACAACGCCCGGCAAACCTTGCAACGCTTTGCCCCGGACTTTGCCAAGCTGCTGACCGAGCTGCCGTTCGAACAGCGCGAAGCCGCGGGCAGCCCGGTGGTGGACTGGTTCAAACATACCGGCCCGGTGGCCTTGCTGGTGCCCAAGGCCGGTGGCGGCCTGGGTGCCAACGCCCGCGAAGCGCTGCACGTGCAACTGGCCCTGGGTGCCTTGTCGCCGTCGCTGGCCGTGGCCAGCACCATGCACCAGTTTTCCGTGGCCAGCCTGGTCGCAGTCGCCAACAACGGCGCAGGCGCTGAAGGCCTGCTGTTGTCGGCCATCGCCCAGCAACGCCTGCTGCTGGCCTCGGGCTTCGCCGAAGGCGTGCCTGGTGGCGGCATCCTCGATGCCGGCATGGAAGCCGTGCAACTGGCCGACGGCGTGCGCCTGAGCGGCAGCAAGCAACCGTGCAGCCTGAGCAGTTCGATGGACCTGCTGACGGCCAGCTACAGCCGCGCCAGCGAGCACGGCGAAGAACTGATGATCGCGCTGATCCCCGCGACCGCCCCGGGCATCAGCCACCACCCGTTCTGGGGCAACAGTGCCCTGGCCGCGGCGCAAAGCCTGGAACTGCGCCTGGACGATGTCTACGTCAGCGACAAGATGATTTTCTCCGCCGGGCTGAAATCCCAGCTGGGCGACGTGCAGACCATCGGGTTCATCTGGTTCGAGCTGCTGATCAGCGCCAGCTACCTGGGGGCCTGCATGGGCCTGGTGGAATGGGCCATCGAAGAGCGCCGCTGGAGCGACCAGCAGCGGGTGCAACTGGCCTGCCAGCTGCAACTGTGCCTGAGCGCGCTGGAGGGCCTGGCCTACGAAGTCGATCAGTTGCAAGGCAACGCCGACGACTTGCTGGCACGCCTGCTGCTGACCCGCTACGGCATTGAACAGCAACTGGCCAGCGCCTCCGACCTGGCCCACCAGATGCTCGGTGGCCTGGCGTTCATCCGCTCGAACCTGGGCTGCGACTGGCTGGCCAGTACCCGTGGCCTGCAGTTCCACCCGCCCGGCCGCTTCAGCATGACGGCCAACCTCGACCGCTACCTGCAAGGCGCCACCTTCAGCATTGCCAATGGAGTCACCCTGTGAAACTGCTCAACAAGATTGTCGTCATTACCGGCGCGGCACGCGGCCTGGGCCTGGAAACCGCGCGCAAGCTCAAGCGCCAAGGGGCAACCGTGATCGGCATCGACCGGCTCGAGCCGCACACGGCCCTGAACTTCGATGCCTACTACCTGCTCGACCTGTGCGACCGCGAGCGCCTGGATGAAGCCGCCACTTCGATCCTTGAACGTTTCGGCGACATCGACATCCTGGTCAACAACGCCGGGGTGCTGACCCTGGAACGGGGCGAAACCGGGGTAAACGATGACGTGCGCCGCGCCCTGGAAGTCAACCTGTTGGCACCCTGGCAGTTGACCTCGCGGTTTTTGCCGGCACTGCTGCGCAAGCGCGGCAAGGTGGTCAACGTGTCTTCGCTGTTTGCCCTGGTCAACGCGCCCTACGTCGCCGCCTATGCCACCAGCAAGCGGGCCATGAGCGCCTATTCGGATGTGCTGCGCATGCAGTACCCAGGCCAGCTGGACGTGGTCACGGTGTTCCCCGGTTTCATCGACACTGCCATTCACGACCCGGCCGAACGGGTCGGGCTGTCGGTCAAGCGCCTGGTCAGCTTCAAGCGCGGCGAGCGTGTGCTGCTGTCGCTGGAAGAAAAACTCGACGACGCCAGCAATGGCCTGATGCGCGCCTGCACCCAGCATGGCCTGCGCAACCGCGGGCTGACCTTCCTCGGCAGCGTGGCCATGTACACCGCGCGCTGGCTGCCGAGCCTGGTCGATGCCTTTATCAGCCTGCGCCTGCGCAGCCTGAGCAAGGCCGGGCAGCTGGCGCTCAAGCCCGAACTGATCGACTGAGGCCGGGCCGATGACGCAACTGGCACTGGACAAGCCCACGCTACGCCCGGCACGCAGCCTGCTCACGCCGTCGGCGCTGGAAACCACCCTGGTGGTCGGCTATGCGTTGCTGCTGTTCGCGGCACCGCTGGCGCTGCTGGTGGCCGCCCTGGAGCGGGCACCGCAGGCATGGCCGCTGTTGCTGCCGCTGCTACTGCTGGCCGGCTACGGCCTGTTCCTGCAAGGCATCCTCGGCCACGAGGGCTTCCACTTCAACCTCAGCGACAACCGCCTGTACAGCTGCCTGCTGGCGGTGCTGCTGAGCTCGATGCTGACGGGCTTCTGTGTCACCGGCTACTTCGTCGACCACTGGCAGCACCATCGCTACAACGGCGGCCCCAAGGACCCGGACTGGCGCCTGCTGCGGCGCTACCGCCTGGCGCTGAGCCGGCTGCTGCTGTCGCGCCTGCATGCCACCGCCTGGTACTTGCTGCAAACCGTGCGCCTGGCATTGCCCGGCGCCAAGGTCAACGGCGCGCTGCCGCTGCCGGATGGTCAGATCCGCTTGCTGGCCAGGGTCAACCTGGCCTGCCAGCTGCTGTGGCCGGCCGTGTGGCTGCTGCTGGCGGCGAAATGGCCACTGCTACTGCCGGCCGTGGCCGGGTGCTTGCTGCTGGCGCTGTTGATATCGGCCCTCAATGCCTATCAGGAGCATGCCTTCGACACCAGCGTGGCGCTGCCGGTGGCGCGCTCGCGCACTGCCAGCCTCAGCACCCTGCTGCACTTGGGCTCCAACTACCACCTGGAGCACCACCTGTACCCGCGGGTACCGTGCTGGCGCCTGCCGCGCCTGCACCGGCAACTGCTCGCCAGCGGTTGGTACGAAGGCCGTCAGGCGTTGCTCGAACCGCGTTTTTTCGGCGCTTTGCGCTACTGCAAGGCACGTTTCCCCTATGCCGGCGCCTGGCAAACGATGCCACCGCCAGGCAGCCCCGGGCGGTGATTCACACCCGGTGAGCAACCCCCACACTCAAGGAACCGAGTATGTCTTTTGACGTAGATGAACTGATTGAAAACGAACGCCGCACCCTGCTGGCACACCCGCTGTTCGCCCGTATCAGCACCCTGGATGATGTGCGCCTGCTGATGGAGAACCATGTCTTTGCCGTGTGGGACTTCATGACCCTGCTCAAGCGCATCCAGCGCGACCTGACCTGTGTCAGCCTGCCCTGGCTGCCGCCGCGGCACATCATTGCCGCGCGGTTGATCAACGAGATCGTCACCGGCGAGGAAACCGATGAGCACCCTGACGGCGGCTTCATCAGCCACCTCGACCTGTACCTCAGCGCCATGGATGAGATCGGCGCCGATACCGGCCCGTTCCGCCAGTTCCAGGCGCTGCTGCAAGCCGGCGTGCCACTGGCCCAGGCGTTGACCAATGTCGACATCCCGCTGCCGGCCAAGGTGTTCGTCAGCAAGACCCTGGACGTGGCCCTGCACGGCTCTACCGAGCAGGTGCTGGCGTACTTCTTCTTCGGCCGCGAAGACATCATCCCCGACATGTTCGGCGGCCTGCTGCAGCGCTGGGCCATCGATGAAGCCAGCGTGCCGATGCTCACCTACTACCTCAAGCGCCACATCGAGATGGACGGCGACGACCACGGCCCGGCAGCCAAACGCATCATTGCCGAAATCGTCAGCGAACCGGCGCAACAGCAGGCCCTGGCGAAAAGCGCCGGCGACGCGCTGGTCGCCCGTACGGTGCTGTGGGATGGCGTGCTGGAGCAGTTGCACCAGCGTGCTGCGGCCACCGCACAGGCCACCTTCGCCGCAGCCGCAGGCTAAGCATTAGCCCTTGCCTGCGCGCACCTGAGGCGCAGGCAAGGCTGATGGCCCACAACGACAAGGACGAGAGCGTGTGACATGACGAAAGGCAAGTACGCCAAGTTGGCAGTTTCGGTGCTGGTCATTGCAGGCCTGGCAGTGCTGGGGCTGCAACGCTGGCAATACGCACGGCAGTACGTCAGCACCGACAACGCCGAAGTGGAAGGTGTGATCATCCCTATCCGCGCCCGCCTGAGCGGCGTGGTGGTGCAGGTGCCGGTGCACGAAAACACGCGCGTGAACCAGGGCGACTTGCTGTTCCAGGTGCGTGAGGACGAATACCAGCAACGGGTCGAACAGGCCAGGGCGAATTACCTGGGCGCGCTGGTGGCCACCGGCCAGGGCGGCATGCCCGGCCTGATGGACAGCCAGGTGCGCAGTGCGGCCGCACGCAGCCAGGCGGCGCAGGCCACCATCGGTCAGCTGGTGGCCAACGTAGAACAGGCCCGCAGCGACTACCAGCGCACCCAGCGCCTGGCCCGGCAAGGGGTGGTCAGCACCCAGGACCTGGAAGCCGCGCAGGCCCGTTTCAATGCCCTCAACCACCAGTTGCAGGCGGCCCGCGACAACTCCACGGCGGCCCGCGAAGGCACCCTGGCCAACCAGGCAGCCCTGAAGGTTGAAGAGTACCGGATCAAGGCTGCCGAATCGGCACTGGCCCTGGCCCGCATCGAACTGCAGGACACCCGCCAGGGTTCTCCCAAGGACGGGGTGATCGTGCACAAGGATGTGCAACCCGGGCAGTTCGTGGTGGCCGGGCAGAAGCTGCTGAGCCTGGTCAGCACCGAGCGCATGTGGGTGGTGGCCAATTTCAAGGAAACCCAGATTGGCCGGGTACGCGTCGGCCAACCGGCGCGGATCAGCGTCGATGCCTTCCCCGGGCAACAGTTCGACGGCGTGGTGCACAGCCTGGTGCCAGCCACCGGCGCGCGCTTCTCGCTGCTGCCGCAGGAAAACGCCACCGGCAACTTCACCAAGGTGGTGCAGCGCATCCAGGCGCGCATCGAGTTCCGCGAATTGCCCACGGCCATGCAGCAGGCGCTTAGCCAGGGCATGAGCGTGTTCGTCGAGGTCGATACCCGCGACAGCGGGCAAACCCTATGAGGTCGCCGTGGCTGGTGGCCGTGACGGTCACCCTGATCTCGATGATGGAGCTGCTCGACGTGACCATCGTCAACGTCGCCATCCCCAGCCTGATGGGCAGCTTTGGCGCGTCGGTGGACGAAATTTCCTGGGTTTCGACCGGTTATATCGTCGCCAACGTGGTGATCCTGCCGGCCAGCGGCTGGCTGTCGGCCTGGTTTGGCCGGCGCCGTTACTACCTGGTGTCGTCGGCGCTGTTCGTGCTGGCCTCGCTGGGTTGCGCGCTGTCGCAAGAACTGTGGCAGATGGTGTTCTGGCGGGTCATCCAGGGCCTGGCCGGGGGCGGCTTGCTGGGTATTTCGCAGGCGATCATCTACGACGTGTTCCCCAAGGAAAAGGTCAGCGCCGGCATGGCCCTGTATGGCGTCGGGGTGATGATGGGGCCGACCCTTGGCCCGTCGGTGGGGGGCTACCTGATCGATGAATTTTCCTGGCACTGGATCTTCCTGATCAACCTGCCGATTGGTGCGCTGGCCCTGCTGCTGGCATGGCTGTGCGTGGAAGACTCGGCCAACGAACGGCGCCCGCAAAGCATCGATTACCTGGGCTTCGTGCTGCTTGCCGTGGGTGTCGGCAGCTTGCAGATCTTACTGGAGCGTGGCGAACACTGGGACTGGCTGGAGTCGGACCTGAGCCTGCTGTGCCTGGCCCTGGCGCTGCTGGGCCTGCTGGGCTTCTGCTACTGGGAGCGGCGGGTGGCCAACCCGATCGTCAACCTGGCGCTGTTCAACAACCGCGAATTCCTGCTCGGTTCGGTGTGTGCCTTCTGCGTCGGTTTCGGCTTGTACAGCACGCTGTTCATGGTGCCACTGCTGCTGCAGACACTGCTGGAGCAAAGCGCCTATCAAAGCGGCCTGGTGATTTTCCCCGGGGCCCTGGCCAGCGCGGTCAGCACCCTGGTGATCGGCAAGCTGTCGCAGGAAAACCGCATCGATGAGCGTTACTTCATTTGCGTGGGGATTCTGGTTTACGGCTACGCCATGTACCTGCACACCCAGTTCACCCTGCAAAGCAACCCCGACACCCTGTACTGGCCGCTGATCATCCGTGGTTTCGGCCTGGGCATGATCTTTGTGCCACTGACCAACCTGGCCATGCGCCAACTGCCGGTACAGCTGATTTCGGTCGGCTCCGGCGTGCTCAACCTGATGCGCCAGCTGGGGGGCAGTGTCGGTATTGCCATCGCCGCCACCTTGCTCACGCGGTTCTCCTGGGCGCGCTACCGCCAGCTGGCCGAGCATGTCGACGAAAACCGCCTGCTCGCCAGCGGCTGGGACCTGGCCAACCTTGACCCGCGACGGCTCTCCACCGACCTGCTCGGCGCCGACCAGGCCAATGCCGTGCTGGCCTTCATCCAGGCCCGGGAGCAGGCCCAGATGCTCGGTTTCAGCATGCTCTTCGGCCTGCTCGGCGCCGTGATGCTGATTGGCGTGCCGATGGTGCTGCTGATGCGCAACCCCCGCCAACCCAAGCCCTCACTTGCAAAGGAGTCCGTGACGTGTTCGGACAATGCACACCCATCCGCCTAGCGTTGCTGGTGCTGACCCTGGTTTGCACCAGCCCGGCCCAGGCCCGCGACCTGTACCAGACCTACCAGCAGGCCCTGGGGCATGACATGGCCTATGCCGCGGCCGAGCAACGCCAATTGGCAGCGGCGCAAAAGGCCCCGCAAGGGCTGGCCAGACTATTGCCGCACCTGTCGCTGGAAAGCGGCGCGGCGTGGGTCGACCGCGAACATAGCGGCGCGGCAACACGCAACCGTGACAACTCCAATGCCTACGCGCTGGTGCTGATCCAGCCGCTGCTGCGCTGGCAAAACGTGATCGGCCATGAACAGGGCAAGGCCTTGGCCACCGCCGGCGAAATCGACCTGCTCGCCGCGCGCCAGGACCTGATGCTGCGCGTGGCCGACGCCTACTTCGAGCTGTTGCTGGCCGAAGACCAGTTGGCCACCAGCCGCCAGCAGGTACAAACCCTCGGCCAGCAACTGGACAAGGCGCAGCGCTTTCGCCGCGAAGGCTCGGGCACCGAGAACGAGGTGCAACGCATCCAGGCCCGTTACGACCTGGCCCAGGCCGAGCAGATTGCCGCCGGCAATGCCTTGCGCCTGAACCAGCAGGCCCTCGCCCGGCTGACTGGCAGCACCCCGGGGGAACTGGCCAGGCTGGACGATCAGGTGGCCTTCAGTGGCCCGCAACCGGCCCGCCTGGATGCCTGGACTGACCAGGCGCGCCTGCACAACCTGAAGGTGCAGGCCGCCGAGGTCCGCCAACTGATCGCCGAGCAGGAAGTGGACAAGCAGCAGGCCGGCCACCTGCCCACCCTCGACCTGGTGGCCGCGCATGGCCGCTTTGCCTCGGTCGGTGGCAGCCTGTATGACGTGACCGTGCCCGAAGAGAAGTACACCCAGACGGTGGTGGGCGTGCAGCTCAGCGTGCCGTTGTATGCCGGCGGTGGCACCCAGAGCCGCACCCGCGAGGCCCGCGCCCTGCAGGGTGCTGCCGAGGATGAACTGGAAGATGCCCGGCGCGAGGCCGACTTCATGGCGCGCCAGGCCTACCTCAACCTGACGGGCGGCATCAGCCAGTACCAGGCCCTGCAACAGGCGCTGCGCTCCAGCCAGAGTGACCTGCGTATTACCACGCATGCCTTCGAGGCCGGGGCGCGCATCAGCAACGACGTGCTGGACGCCGAACAGCAGCTGACCCGTACCCGCCTGCAACTGGCCCGCCAGCGCTACGCCATCCTGCAGGCACAGTTACGCCTGATGGCGGCCAGCGGCAGCCTCAGCGACGACAACCTCAAGGCCCTTAGTGCCCTGCTCACCGCGCGGGTTCAAGGGTAGGCGCCTTCGCGGTACTGCCCGGCCACCTCGCGCAGCACTTCGCACACCCACTGCCCCGGCAGGCTCTGCGGCAAGGCGGCATTGCGGCAGATGCCGACCGAGCCGCCGGGCTCGCGCACGCCGAGGTCCAGCTCGACCAGCTCGCCACGGCGCAGGTCGAGCAGTACCGCATCACGCGGCGCCACCCACAGGCCGTCGCTGTTCAACAGGTAGCGCCGGCTCAGCGCCAGCGACAGGGTTTCCAGGCGCTGCGCGGGCATCTGGATGCCGCACTGCACGAACAGGCTGTCGGCGTGCTGGCGGATGGTGGTGCCGGCTGGCGGCAACACCAATGGGTAGCGCCCGACTTGGGCACGTTCTACCGGGGTACTGGCCAGCAGCGGATGCCCCGGGCGTACCACCAGGCTCATCGACTCGCTGTACAGGTGCTCGAATGACAGGCCCTGGATCTGCGGGCTGTCGGTCATGCGCCCGACCACCAGCTCCAGCTCGCCCAGGTGCAGCTGGCCGAGCAATTGCGCGCTGACCCCGGTGACCACGCTGATCACCAGCGCTTCATGGCGCTGGTGCAGGCGGCACAGCACCTCGGGCATGAGCAGGCCTTCGACCGTGGACAGCACGCCAATACGCACCTGCGACGGCGCCCGCGCCTCGCCACGCAGGCTGCTGACGCCATCGCGCAGGGCCTGCACGCTGGGCCCGGCGTAACGCATGAAACGCGTGCCGGCCGGGGTCAGCTCGACGCCCTGGCGGCTGCGCATGAACAGCCGCGTTTCCAGCAGGTCTTCGAGTTCCTTTAGGGTTTTGGAGATGGCCGGCTGGCTGATGGCGAGCACGTCGGCAGCCCTGGCCAGGCTGCCCTGCCGGGCAATCTCCAGGAAGCACAGCAGGTGGCGGTACTTGATGCGGGTGTCGAGGTTCATGCCGGCAAGCTTACCGCATCGCCACCTGCGGCGTATCCGGGTCGCGTTGCTGGCGGCGGAACTGCCCGGGTGGCAGGCCGTGGATCTGGCGAAAACGCCGGGAGAAGTAGGCTTCGTCGGCAAAGCCACACAGCCGCGCCACCTCGCCCACCGGGCGGCTGCCATTGAGCAGGTAGTTGCGTGCGGCGTGCATGCGCCGCTCCAGCACCAGTTCGCTGAAGGTTTTGCCGATTTCCTTGCGCAGCCAGTGGGTCAGGTAGGTGGGCGACAGGTAGGTGGCGGCGGCAACCTTCTGCAGGTTCAGGTCGGGGTCGTCGATATGCCGGCGCAGGTATTCGCTCATGCGGCCCAGCGCAGCGCGGCGGCTGAGTTGCGCGGCATTGCTGTCGGCCAGTTCGCGCAGCGGCTCGGCATACAGGCCGCAGACCTGGCCGATCAATTGCAGCAACAGGCCCTTGAGGATTTCGCGGGTGCCGAAGCGGCGGTTGGCATCCAGTGCACGCATGCGGTCCAGGACTTGCCGCAGCTCGGCAAAGTCGGCCTCGCCCAGGCAGAAGTCGAGATGCTCCTGAAAGCGGAACGGTGACAGCTCTGGCGCCTGCAGGATCGACACCTCTTCCAGGTCCATCGGGTCGCAGGCCAGGTGCGGCAGCAGGAACGTCTGCGAGAAGTTGATCACCACGAAGTCGCTGTCGAGCGGGTGCGGGATCACATGTACCCGGTGCGGCAGGATGAAGGCCAGGGTATTGCGCCTGAACGGGCGCTGCACGCTGCCGATGTGTTGCACCGTGTCGCCGCCGAGGTTGACCTGGATCTGGAAGTATTCGTGGCGATGCGGCGCGGTTTCGGCGGGGCGGCCGCGCTGGTCGCGGATGTAGAAGTCCATCAGCTCGCTGCGCTGCTGCATGACGTAGGTCGGGACCTCGCGCTTTGGGGGCATTGGGCTTACTCCAGGTTAAAGGGTGGCGCTGGCTCTTCTGGCCTCTTCGCGGGCGTGCCCGCGAAGAGGCCAGAACAGGCAATGCAGGTTGTACGATGTCCAAACTCATCAAATTAAACCTGTCTGCAAAAACCCGCGCAACCCTGAACGCCCACAGCCCGCTAAAAATGCGACATCCAGCAGAAATCCCAGCCAAAACCCCGCCTTCCGATTTTTTTGGACAGTTCAGCCCTCCCCCGCCTCCAGTGAAAAAAACGGTCTAAAACCACCGTTGCATTCAATACGTTGTACGACCACCTTAGTAAAGGGACTGCAGCCCAACCTCTACCAACAACAACAAACGAGGTCGACTCATTTCGAGCACGCCTACCCCCCGCGCCGCGTCGTCGTACGCGCTGGACGCGGCCCCTGCCCAGCGCCTGCCCACCCGCCGCCGCTGGTTCATGCTGTCGCTGCTGCTGGTGGCGACCATCATCAACTACGTCGACCGGGTGAACATTTCCATCGCCGCGCCGTTCATGGCCAAGGACCTCGGCCTGGACAAGGTCGAGATGGGCCTGATCTTCTCTGCCTTCGCCTGGACCTACGCCCTGGCCCTGGTGCCGGCAGGCTTCATCGCCGACCGCTTCGGCTCGCGCCTGACCTACGGCGTGTCGCTGATCAGCTGGTCGGCGGTGACCGTGGCCCAGGGCCTGGCCAGCGGCTTTGCCTCGCTGTTCGGCCTGCGTCTGGCGGTCGGTGCCATGGAGGCCCCGGCCTTCCCGGCCAACAGCCGTGCCGTCACCGTGTGGTTCCCCGCCCGCGAGCGCGGCATGGCCAGCAGCATCTACGTGTGCGGCCAGTACCTGGGCACTGCGTTGTTCACCGGCGCCCTGCTGTGGCTGGCGACCACCTACGACTGGCGGCACGTGTTCTACAGCACCGGCCTGGTCGGCATCATGTTCGGCGTGGTGTGGCTGTTCCTGTACCGCGACCCGCTGAACTGCAAGAAGGTCAGCAAGGAAGAACTGGCCTACATCGAGAACGGCGGTGGCCTGGTCAAGAGCAGCCAGGAACGCACCCGTTTCGACTGGCGCCAGGTCGCCGAGCTGTTCCGCTATCGCCAGGTCTGGGCGATCTGCCTGGGCAAGTTCGCCAGCACCTCGGCGCTGTACTTCTTCCTGACCTGGTTCCCCACCTACCTGATCGAAGAGCGCCAGCTGACGTTGATCAAGGTCGGCATTTTCGCGGTCATGCCGTTCATTGGGGCCACGGTCGGCATCCTGCTGGCGGGCATCGTCTCCGACCTGTTGATCCGCAAGGGCTACTCGCTGTCGTTCGCCCGCAAGCTGCCGCTGGTGGTCGGCTCGATGCTGGGCATGTCGATCGTGCTGGTGAACTTCACCGACTCCAACGTGCTGTGCATCGCCGTCCTCACCTTGGCGTTCTTCGCCCAGGGGATTGCTTCGTCGTCATGGGCAGCGGTGTCGGAAGTGGCGCCCAAGGAGCTGATCGGTTTGACCGGCGGGGTCACCAGCCTGGCTGCGAACATTGGCGGCATCGTCACGCCGATCGTGATTGGCGCGATTGTGCATGCCAGCGGTTCGTTCGCCATGGCGTTCTGGTTCATTGGCGGGGTGGCGTTGATGGGGACGCTTTCGTATTCGTTGCTGCTTGGGAAGTTGTATCGCATTGAGCTGAAGACGTTTGCCTGAGCCTAGAGGTGTGGTGGCTGTGCTGGCCTCTTCGCGGCTGAAGCCGCTCCTACAGGGATAGCGTCAACCCCGAGGGCAACACCGTCCCTTGTAGGAGCGGCTTTAGCCGCGAAAGGGCCGGTACAGATTACTTGGATAGTCCAACCCAACCCCGCTTTCGTCCAACTTTACCGGCCAGCCTGTGACATACGCTGGCCACTCCCGCACGGAGGATCCACCCATGACTTTCCTGTTCAACCCGCCGGCCATTGTCAGCCTGCCGATTCGCGGCAGCGATGCGCGCTTTCCGGTCGGCCGGGTGTTCTGCCTGGGCCGCAACTACCCATGGCCGGAAACCTACGGCCCGGCGCCACAGGAGCCGGTGTTCTTCATGAAACCGGCAAGCAATGTGGTCGAGGCAGCGGGCGAGCTGCCCTTCCCGCCGCAGACCGACGAGTTCTGCCACGAAATCGAGCTGGTCGCGGCCATCGCCAAGGGCGGTGCCGACATCGCCCCGGCGCATGCCCTGGAACACGTGTTCGGCTTTGCCGCCGGCCTGGACATGACCCGTCGCGATCACCAGCGCAAGGCCAAGGCCGAGGGCCTGCCGTGGGAAGCGGCCAAGGTGTTCGAGGCCTCGGCACCCATGACTGCCATCGTCCCCGCCAGCGAATGCGCCTGGCCGCTGGATGCGGCGCTGTGGCTGCAGGTCAATGGCCAGGAGCGCCAGCGCGCCCACCTCAGCCAGCAGACCTGGGCACTGGCTGAAGTCATCAGCCGGCTGTCCCGCCAGCTACCGCTACGCCCGGGCGACCTGATCATGACCGGCAGCCCGCCCGGCGTGGCGCCGCTGAACCCGGGCGACACGATCCACGCCGGCATCGACGGTATCGGCGAACTGCACCTGCGCGTCGGCTTCCGCCCTGCCGGGCAAGCCGCCAACGCTGCCTGAATCCCTTGGAGTGACAAGATGAAGCAAAACAAGAGAATCGCCCTGGTCACCGGCGCCGGCAGCGGCATCGGCCGCGCTGTCGCCCTCGCCCTGCTGGAAGACGGCTTCAGCCTGGTGCTCGCCGGGCGTCGCCTCGAACCCCTGCAAGCAGTTGTCGAACAGGCGCAGGCAGCGGGCGGCGAAGCCATGGCCGTACCCACTGACGTGCGCGATGAACAGAGCGTCGCGCAGCTGTTCGCCACCCTCGAAGAAGTGCACGGCCGCCTGGACGTCATCTTCAACAATGCCGGCATCAATGCCCCCGCCGTACCGGTCGACGAGTTGCCGCTGGAAAGCTGGCGCAACGTCATCGCCACCAACGTCGACGGGGTGTTCCTCTGCGCCCGCGCCGCCTTCGGCCTGATGCGCCGCCAGCAGCCGCAAGGCGGGCGGATCATCAATAACGGCTCGATTTCGGCGCATACCCCACGCCCGTTCACCGCGCCCTACACCGCCAGCAAGCATGCGGTGCTGGGCCTGACCAAGGCACTGGCGCTGGATGGCCGGCCTTACAGCATCGTCTGCAGCCAGGTGGACATCGGCAACGCCCTGACCGAGCTCTCCGAACGCATGACCCGTGGTGTGCGCCAGGCCAATGGCGAGATCGCCGCCGAGCCGATGCTCGACGTGCGCCATGTGGCCGACGCGGTGCGCTACATCGCCGCGCTGCCGCTGGACGCCAACGTACTGAACATGACCGTGATGGCCAGCAACATGCCGTTCGTTGGCCGTGGCTGAACCTTGTCTTCGATGAACCTTGTCTTCGATGAGCCCTGTTCCTGATGGAGTGACCGATGAAACCAGAAGTGCTGCAACTTAGCCCGATCCTCATCCCGCAGATCCGTGAGCGCCTTGAACAGTTGTTCACCGTGCACCGCTACTACGAACAGGCCAACAAGGAAGCCTACGTCAGCCAGCATGCCGACAATATTCGCGGCGTGATCACCGGTGGCCACACCGGTATCAGCCAGGCACTGATGGCGCGCCTGCCGAACCTGGAAGTGATCGCGGTCAATGGGGTCGGCACCGACGCGATCGACCTGGCCTACGCCCGCGACCGCGGCATCCAGGTAACAGCGACCATCGGCGCCCTCACCGAAGATGTCGCCGACCTCGCCATCGGCCTGCTGATTGGCTTGTGCCGGGGTATCTGCACCGGTGACCGTTTCGTGCGCGCCGGCCATTGGGCCACCAGTGACACGCCGCTGGCGCCGTTGCCACTGGCCCGTCAGGTGTCGGGCATGCGCGTGGGCATTGTCGGCATGGGCCGGGTCGGCCGCGCGGTGGCGCAGCGGGCGGCCGCATTTGGTTGCCCGATTCGCTATACCGACCTGCAGGCGCTGGATGTGCCTTACGGGTTCGAGGCCGATCTGCTGCAACTGGCCAGGGACAGCGATGCGCTGATCCTTGCGGCAGCGGCCGACAAGGGTGAGGCGCTGATCAATCGCGACGTGCTGCGGGCGTTGGGCAGCGAGGCTTACCTGATCAACATCGCGCGCGGCAAGCTGGTGGATGAGCCCGCCTTGATCGCGGCGTTGCAGGCTGGCGAGATTGCGGGGGCGGCGCTGGATGTGTTTGCCGATGAACCGCGTGCGCCCGAGGCGTTGTTCGAGCGTGAGGATGTGGTGCTGCAGCCGCACCGCGCCAGCGCCACAGTGCAGACCCGCACGCGCATGGGTGAGATGGTGGTGGCCAGCCTGGTGGATGTGTTTGCCGGGCGCACGCCGCAGGGGTTGGTGATCTAGTCAGCTTGTGCTGGCCAACTGGGGCTGCTGTGCAGCCCATCGCCGGCAAGCCAGCTCCCACACCGACCGCATCGCATTCAAACCATGCGCCAACCTTATGGGGGCTGGCGACCGCATCGCATTCAAACCATGCGCCAACCTTATCGGGGTCTGGCGACCGCATTGCATTCAAGCCATGCGCCAACCTTATTGGGGGCTGGCGACCGCATTGCATTCAAGCCATGCGCCAACCTTGTGGGAGCCTGGCTTGCCGGCGATGGGCCGCAACGCGGCCCCAATAGCTGCGCTGCCGGAAATCAGGCGATAGCCAACTCCACTGCCCCACCATTCAACCGCACCGGCCATACCCGCAACCGCTGCCCGCCATCCTCCAGGCATTCCCCGCTCTGCAAGCTGAAGTGCTGCTTGTACAACGGCGCCGCCACCACCAGTTCCCCTTGCACGCTACCCACCAGCCCACGGCCGATGATGTTGGCGCCGGAGCGTGGGTCGCGGTTGTCCACCGCATACAGCGTTTGGGCTTGCCCAGGTAGATAGAACAGCGCCACCTGCGCACCGTCGAGCCACACCACCACGCCAGAATCGGCCACCAGGTCTCGCGCCTGGCACACCGCCTGCCAGTTTTCGCGGGTTTTCACAGCAGCATTGGACAGGTTCATCAGACAGCCTCCTCGACAGTAGGGATCAGGTGCAACGGCGCCGCCGGCCGGCGTTGTTCACGTTCGCGCACGAAGTGCACATCCGGGTCGGCGCGATGGTCGTTGACGAAGGTGCGGAAGCGCTTGAGCTTTTCCGGGTCGTTGAGGGCGTTGGCCCATTCGCATTCGTACTGCTCGACCACATGCTGCATCTGCGCTTCCAGCTCGCCGGCCAGGCCCAGGCTGTCGTCGATGACCACCTGCTTCAGGTAGTCCAGCCCGCCTTCCAGGTTCTCGCGCCACACCGACGTGCGCTGCAGCTTGTCGGCGGTGCGGATGTAGAACATCAGCACGCGGTCGATCAGGCGTACCAAGGTTTCGTCGTCAAGGTCGGTGGCGAACAGTTCGGCATGCCGCGGGCGCATGCCGCCGTTGCCGCACACGTACAGGTTCCAGCCCTTGTCGGTGGCGATCACGCCAATGTCCTTGCTCTGCGCCTCGGCGCACTCACGGGTGCAGCCCGACACGGCGAACTTGAGCTTGTGCGGGCTGCGCAGGCCTTTGTAGCGGTCTTCCAGGCGCAGGGCCATAGCGACGCTGTCCTGCACGCCGTAACGGCACCAGGTGCTGCCCACGCACGACTTCACCGTGCGGGTCGACTTGCCGTAGGCGTGGCCGGTTTCGAAACCGGCGTCAATCAGTTCGCCCCAGATCAGCGGCAGTTCGTGCAGCTGGGCGCCGAACAGGTCGATGCGCTGGCCACCGGTGATCTTGGTGTACAGGTCGTACTTCTTGGCCACCTGGCCGATGACGATGAGCTTGTCGGGGGTGATTTCACCGCCGGGGATGCGCGGCACCACCGAGTAGGTGCCGTTCTTCTGCATGTTGGCCATGAAGGTGTCGTTGGTGTCCTGCAGTGGCACCAGCGCCGGGTCCATGATCGGCTGGTTCCAGCACGAGGCAAGAATGTTGCCCACTGCCGGCTTGCAGATGTCACAGCCGGTGTGGCCTTTGCCATGGCGTTCGAGCAGCTCGCTGAAGGTACGGATGCCCTCTACCCGCACCAGGCCATACAGCTCCTGCCGGGTATAGGCGAAGTGCTCGCACAGGCTCTTGTCCACCGCCACGCCGCGGGCAGTCAGCGCGTGCTCGAATACTTGCTTGAGCAGGGCCGCGCAGCCCCCGCAGCCGGTCGCGGCCTTGGTGCAGCCCTTGACCGCCGCGAGGTCGCTGCAACCGCTGTCGATGGCGGCGCACACCGCGCCCTTGCTGACGTTGTGGCAGGAGCAGATGGTCGCGCTGTCGGGCAACGCATCGGCGCCCAGGGCCGGCGCGCCACCGCCTTGTGGCAGGATCAGCGCGGCCGGGTCGGCCGGCAGGGCGATGCCGTTCTGGGCGTACTGCAACAGAGTGTCGTAGTAGCTGTTATCGCCGACCAGCACCGCACCGAGCACGTGCTTGCCGCTGGCATCCACCACCAGGCGGCGATAAGCGCTGTTGGCTTCGTCGATGAAGCGGTAGCTGCGCGCCCCCGGGGTGGCACCATGGGCATCGCCGATCGAACCGACATCCACGCCCAGCAGCTTGAGCTTGGTCGACATGTCGGCGCCAGTAAACGCCACTGCCGCCTCGCCCATCAACAACGCCGCCAGGTTGCGCGCCATGCTGTAGCCCGGGGCGACCAGGCCGAACACGCTGCCGTTCCACGACGCACATTCGCCGATGGCGAAGATGCGCGGGTCGCTGCTGCGGCAATGGTTGTCGATGACCACGCCACCGCGCGCGGCGACTTCCAGGCCGCAGGCACGGCCCAGCGCATCCTGCGGGCGAATACCGGCGGAGAACACGATCAGGTCGGTTTCCAGGTACTCGCCGCCGTCGAAGTTCATGCGGTAGCGGTAGGCCTCACCTGCGCTGATCGACTGGGTGGCGCGCGACAGGTGTACACCCACGCCCAGCGCTTCGATCTGCGCCTTGAGCGCGGCACCGCCCTCGCCGTCCAACTGGACCGGCATCAGCCGTGGCGCAAACTCGACAACATGGGCTTCCAGGCCCAGCGACTTAAGCGCATTGGCGGCCTCCAGGCCGAGCAGGCCACCCCCGACCACCACGCCACGGCGCGCCTCGGTGGCGGCAGCGCGAATGCCGTCGAGGTCATCCAGGGTGCGGTAGACCAGGCGAGCATTGCCGCTGGAGCCTTCGATCGGCGGTACGAAGGGGTAGGAGCCGGTGGCCAGCACCAGCTGGTCGTAGCCGTAGCGGCCTTCGGCAGTGACCACCTCGCAGCGCTCGCGGTCGATTTCCAGCACCGCTTCGCCCAGGTGCAGGTGCACCCCGTGGGTGTTGTAGAAATCGTGTTCGCACAGGGCCAGGGTTTCGGCACAGCTGCCGCCGAAGTACTCGGACAAGTGCACACGGTCGTAGGCGCGCTGGGGCTCTTCGCCGAACACCCGCACCTCGAACTGCTGCAGGGCGCCGCGGCTGACCAGTTGCTCGACGCAATGGTGGCCGACCATGCCGTTGCCGATAATGACCAGTCGCTCTCGTTGCCCGCCGCTCGCTGTTGCCTTCATAAGCCGATCCTCGATCAAAAAAAAAGGCGCCTGGAGCCGAAGCTCCAGGCGCCTTTGCCTGTATTCATCACGGTAGGGGGCCCGGGTTGATCGCCGTTGATCAGTGGGCTTTGTTGTATCTGGGGTAAAGCAGGGAGTGTGCCAATCCTGTTTCCTGTGCTGGCCCTATCGCCGGCAAGCCAGCTCCCACAAGGTTCTCTACAAGTTTCGAGGGCAGTGTTGTACCTGTGGGAGCTGGCTTGCCGGCGATAGGGCCAGCACAGCACATGCACATTCCAAGTGCATCGCTCCCCATCAAGGTGCACTCAATACACATCCCGCCGATAACGCTTGGCCTTGCCTAATTCGTCGACATAAGCCGCAGCCGCCGCTGCATCCATCCCGCCATGCTCGGCCACAATCCCCCGCAGCGCCGCATCCACATCCTTGGCCATGCGCTGGGCATCGCCACACACATAGAAGTACGCCCCCGCCTGCAGCCACTGCCACAGCTGCGCGCCCTGTTCGAGCATGCGCTGCTGCACATAAATCTTCTCGGCCTGGTCACGGGAAAATGCCGTGTCCAGGCGCAAGTGCCCTGCTGCTTGCCAGGCCTGCAATTGCTCCCGGTAATAGAAATCGCTGGCCGCATACTGCTCGCCGAAGAACAGCCAGTTGCCCCCTTTCGCGCCGCGCGCCTCGCGCTCTTCGAGGAACGCGCGGAACGGCGCAATGCCGGTTCCAGGGCCAACCATGATCACCGGCACGCTGTCGTCCTCCGGCAAGCGGAAGTGCTTCGACACCTGCGGGAAGATCGCCACCTTAAGCGCCTGCGCACGGTCGGCCAAAAAGCTTGAGCACACGCCTTTGCGTTCGCCATAGCGCACCGTCGAAACAGTCAGGTGCACCTGCTGCGGGTGCGCCAGCGGGCTGGAACTGATTGAATAAAGACGCGGCTGCAACGGTTTGAGTAACGCCAGCCAACTGGCCAGTGGCAACTGCTGGGGGAAGGCGCGCAGCACGTCGGCCAGCTGCCGGCCCCACAGCCAGTCCTGCAGCTGGGCCTTGCACTCGGGCTGCAGCAAACGCTGCAGCTCGGGTGCAGGGTCGGCGAATGCCTGCAGTTGCTGTGGGGTGACCCTGGCAATTTCCAGATGGCTTTGCAGGGCCTCGGCCAGGGGCATGGCGGGCAGGCCTTTCAACTCGACCATGGCTTGGCCATCGAGCTGCATCAGCACCAGCAGTTCATCGACCAGGGCCGGGCAATTGCTCGGCCACACACCCAGGGCGTCACCGGCGCAATAGGTGAAGCCGCTGCCGCTCAGGTCGAACACCAGTTGCCGGGTTTCCTTGCTGGCGCCGGGGCCGTTGAGCAGGCGGTTTTCCAGCAGGCGGGCAGCCCAGGGTTGCTGCTTGCTGTAGGCCACCCTGGGTGCCGGCGCGCTGACCGGCTGCGGCGCAGCGTTGCTGCCCAGGGCCGGCAACAACGCCTCGAGCCAGCCGGCGAAGGCCTCGTCGAAGTCCGGCTCACAGTCCACCCGTTGCAGCAGGCGGCGCCCACCCAGCTCGGCCAGGCGCTGGTCGAGCTTGCGGCCAAAGCCGCAAAACTGGTCGTAACTGGAGTCGCCCAGGGCCAGCACGGCGTACGGCAGTTCGGCGCAATGGGCGCCCTGCTCGCCGTGCAAGGCCTGCCAGAACGTCGCCGCGCTGTCGGGCGCATCACCATCGCCAAAGGTACTGGCGATCAGTAGCACGCTGGCGGCGCCCTGAAGCTGCCGCGGGGTGACCGCCTGCATGCAGTTCAGCTGCACCTGCAGGCCTGCGCTGCGCAGGCGCTCGGCACAGCGTTCGGCCAGCAGCTCGCCGTTGCCGGTCTGCGAGGCCCACAGCACCTGATGCCGCGGCGCCGCCTGGGCGGCGACCGGTAATGCCGCCGGTTGCGCAAACAGCCCGGCCAGCAGGCCATCGACGAACAGGCGGCGGCTGGCAGCCAGCGGCGCACTGGCCGGCAGGCTGGGCACGCCTTCGGCGCGGGCCTGGTCCAGGCCCAGCAGAAAGCCTTGCAGGTAGTGGCGTTCTTCTTCGGCCAGCACCTGGGCTGGCAGGGCGTCCAGGCCAAGCAGACGGGACAGGGTAGCGGTCGGCATGCGGGCAGGCTCCGAAGTGGCAGGGTTCAGCTCAAGGGCGTCGATGCGTTCGCCGGCGACCCGCTCCAGGGCCACGGCGCAGTGCTTGAATGCAGGCTGCAGCGATAGCGGGTCGACCGCGTCGCAGGTCACGGCATTGATTGCCAGTTGCTCGCCGATAAGGTCGTTCCAGTGAAACGGTGCAAAGCAGTGACCCGGCATCACCCGGTCGCTGATACGGGCCGGCAACACGGCCTGGCCGCGGCGCGAGCGAATGGCCACTTGGTCCTTTTCGGCAATGCCCAGCCGGGCGGCATCTTCAGGGTGGACCTCGACGAAGGGGCCAGGCTCCAGCTTGTTCAGCGCCGGCACCTTGCCGGTCTTGGTCAGGGTGTGCCACTGGTGCTGCACACGGCCAGTGTTGAGCACCAGGGGGTAGTCGTCATCCGGCAACTCTGGTGCCGGCAACCAGGGCCGGGCGAAGAAGCGCGCCTTGCCGTTGGCAGTCGGGAAGGCCAGCAGCGGGCGCTCACCGTAGGCATCGAGCAGCAGCGCCTGGCTGCTGCCGTCATTGAGGTAGCGCAGCGGGCTGCGGTCGTGTTCGCGACCCGGCGCGCTGGGCCACTGCCGGGGTTGCTGGCGCAGCTCGGCATAGCCGATGCCGCGCAGGTCGTAGCCGGTTGCCGGGTTGTGGAAGCGGCGGATTTCTTCGTACACCGCTTCGGCGTCGGGGTAGTCGAAAGCATCGGCGTAACCCATGGCACAAGCCACGCGGGCGATGATCTGCCAATCCGGCAGGCTCTGCCCCGGCGGCTCGACAGCACGCGGCATCAAGGTCAGGTTGCGTTCGCTGTTGATCATCACGCCCTCGCCTTCGGCCCACAGCGCGGCGGGCAGCAGGATGTCGGCGTAGCGGTTGGTTTCGGTGTCGAGGAAGGCGTCCTGGGTGATCACCAGCTCGGCCTGGCGCAGGCCGTCGATCACTTGCTGGCGGTTGGCGACACTGGCCACCGGGTTGCTGCAGATGATCCAGCAGGCTTTCACCTCGCCGGTCTTCATCTGTTCGAACAGCGCCACCGTCCCCTCGCCGCCTTCGCTGCGCAGGCTGCCGGGTGCCAACTGCCACTGCTGTTCGACAAATGCGCGGTCTTGCGCCACCAGTGCCGAGCGCTGGCCTGGCAGGCCCGGGCCCATGTAGCCCATCTCGCGGCCGCCCATGGCATTGGGCTGGCCGGTCAGCGAGAACGGCCCGCTGCCGGGGCGGCAGATGGCGCCGGTGGCCAAATGCAGGTTGCAGATTGCATTGCTGTGCCAGGTGCCGTGGATGCTCTGGTTCAGGCCCATGGTCCAGCAGCTCATCCAGTTATTGGCGCTACCGATCCACTGCGCCGCCTGGATGATGTCGGCCTCGGCCAACCCGGTAATGGCGGCCACACGCTCAGGGGGGTAGTCGTCGAGGAAGGCGGACAGTTCGGCCCAGCCTTCGGTGTGGCGCGCAATGAAGTCGGGGTGGGTGTGGCCGTTACGCTGCAGCAGGTGCAACAGGCCGTTGAGCAAAGCCATATCACTGCCCGGGCGCACCTGCAGGAACAGGTCGGCCTTGTCGGCGGTGGCGCTGCGCCGTGGGTCGACGACGATCAGCTTGGCGCCGGCCTTGACCCGGTCGAGCAGGCGCAGGAACAGGATCGGGTGGCAGTCGGCCATGTTGGCGCCGATCACCAGGAACACGTCGGCGTGCTCGAAGTCCTGGTAGCTGCCGGGCGGGCCGTCGGCGCCGAGCGACAGCTTGTAGCCGCTGCCAGCGCTGGCCATGCACAGCCGCGAGTTGGACTCGATGTGGCGAGTGCGGATAAACCCTTTGGCCAGCTTGTTGGCCAGGTACTGGGCTTCCAGCGACATCTGCCCCGACACGTACAGCGCCACGGCGTCGGGGCCGTGCTGGTCGATGATGGCGCGCAGGCGAGCAGCGCTGACGGCGATGGCCTGGTCGATGCTGGTGCGCACCGGTTGCTGGCTGCGTTGCTGGCGCACATAGGCATCTTCCATGCGCCCGGCGGCCGTCAGGGGCACATGTGCGGTGAGGCCTTTGGTGCACAGGCGACCGAAGTTGCTGGGGTGCTGCTTGTCGCCGCTGATCTTGCCGACCTTGCCATCGGCAACGCTCATGACGATGCCGCAACCGACGCCGCAGTAAGGGCAAACGCTGCGCACTTCGCTGATGGCCATGGGCGGGCTCCTGTGGAAAACGCAAAAAGGCGCCGGCTGCCCCGGCTTGCTGAAGCAAGCGGGGCAACACGGCGCCTTTGTCGTGAGGTTTTGTGGGCTGTCGACGTTGATGGCCCGGAGTTCAGGAGAGTCAGCAATTAATGGGCCAGCTGTCTCACGCGGTCATTGTGGGAGCGGGCTTGTCCCGCGAATGGGGCCACGCCCTGCATGGCACCGGCTTCGCCGGTGTTCGCGGGACAAGCCCGCTCCCACAACGACCGTGCTCCGCGCACCATGCGGTGGCAACCCCACACCCCCAGGCGCTATGCTGGGGCACATTCCAGCATGAGCAACCGCCCTCCCCCCATGTCCCAGGTGATCCTCAAGACCCCCGCCCAACTCGACCTGATGCGCCGCGCCGGCCAACTGCTGGCCCAGGTGTTCGCCGACCTCGACAGCTTCATCCGCCCCGGCGTGACCACGATGCAGATCAACGACCGCGCCGAGGCGTTCATTGTCGAAACGCTAAAGGCACGACCAGCGAGCAAGGGCCAGTACGGTTTCCCCTACTCGCTGAATACCTCGGTGGACCATGTGGTGTGCCACGGCATGCCCAAGGCCGACGAAGTGTTGAAGGAAGGCTCGATCGTCAACGTCGATATCACCCTGGAACAGGGGGGCTACATTGCCGACTCGTCGAAGATGTACAGCATCGGACAGATCAGCGATGAAGCCCGGCGCCTGGTCGAAACCACCTATGACGCGCTGTGGAAAGGCATCGAGCAGGTGCGCCCTGGCGCAACGCTGGGCGATATCGGCCATGCCGTACAGGCCCATGCCGAGGCGGCGGGCTACAGCGTGGTGCGCGAGTACTGCGGGCATGGCATTGGCCAGCAGATGCATGAAGGGCCCGAGGTGCTGCACATTGGCCAGCGTGGCATGGGCATGAAGCTGAAGCCGGGCATGGTGTTTACCATCGAACCGATGATCAACCAGGGTGGGCGCGGTACCCGCGAATTGAAGGATGGCTGGACGGTGATTACCCGGGACCACAGCTTGTCAGCGCAGTGGGAGCATACGGTGGCGGTGACTGAGGATGGGTTTGAGGTGCTGACGCTGCGGGGAGAGGAGCTTCGCCGCTGAGAATGCCGGGGGCGCTTTGCGCCCCTTTCGCGACGCAAGGCCGCTCCTACAGGGGATTATGCGCAGTCAGCCAATGACGCGATCTCTTGTAGGAGCGGCCTTGTGTCGCGATTGGGCCGCAAAGCGGCCCCAAGGACTTCACAGGCAATGAGATCCTTCAAAATGCAGGCACAAAAAAAGCGACCCTAAGGTCGCTTTCTCTGTTACTTCCGGGTGTTCAGTGGGCCCTGGAAGTGGAATATGGCGCAGCGGACGGGACTCGAACCCGCGACCCCCGGCGTGACAGGCCGGTATTCTAACCGACTGAACTACCGCTGCGCTATACATCGAGTGGTGGGTGATGACGGGATCGAACCGCCGACCCTCTGCTTGTAAGGCAGATGCTCTCCCGGCTGAGCTAATCACCCATGTCTCTCGGTGTGGCGCGCATTCTACGGGCGGCTTGGCGCTCTGGCAAGCACTTATCGAAGATTTTTTACATTTAAATCAGCCCGTAAATCTCAGGCACAAAAAAAGCGACCCTAAGGTCGCTTTCTCTGTTACTTCCGGGTGTTCAGTGGGCCCTGGAAGTGGAATATGGCGCAGCGGACGGGACTC